>CAXTCS010000008.1:0-35928 GCA_964242365.1 uncultured Hymenobacter sp.
GGCTCGCCAAACGACCAATATTCAAACCTGACGATTAATTTATCCTACACCCTCTTAGAAATCCACCAGTTCCCGTAGCGGCAACTGCAGTGCCCGGGCCAGGGAGGCGAGCACGTCCAGGGACGCCACCTGGGTGCCCGCTTCCATGCGCTGCACGGTGGGCCAGCTCAGCTCCGCCTCATCCGCCAGGGCCTGCTGACTGAGTCCGCGGGCCTTGCGCAGGGTGCGCAGGTGCTCGCCGAAAGCCTGAATAAGAGCCGGGTTTTTCACTGACCCGAAGGACCGGCCGGGGGTAAGTTTTTAACTTATCGTATCCGATATAATTGAGGAGGGGAAACGTATATTTGTGAGGAGTATTTTCCTTCCCTAATCACTGTATTTCCATGTTTCAATCCCCGCGCTGGCTTGTTGTCTCCTCCTTTCTGCTATGCACCCTCCCTGGCTGTGGGCCACTTGACCCCGCCAACAACCTGCCCGGCACTTACCACCGCACGGATAAGCTTAACCAGCCCGGGTACGTGCAGGAAATCCGCCTGACCGAAGACAAGTGCATCATGGCCGTGCCGATGGCTGGCGAGGTGGCCCAGGCGTACACCGTCGACCACAACCAAGTCTACGTGGGCGGACCGGACGGGCAGCTCGTCTTCCGCATCGACGGCCCCGGCGTCCTCAGCAACCGCGGGACGTTGGGAATAGAAGGCACCTACGTCAAGGGGAAGGAGTAACGTCTATATTGTTGCGGTTTATGCAAACTCTCCCAATTGCCCGGGTCAACACGCCCCGAGGGGCCATCTGGTACATTGCCCATGCGCGTGAGCACCACGGCTTCGTGGTGCAGCGCCGTTACCGGGGCGTGGGGGCGCCGTATTACAGCCACGAACACGCCGGGAGCGGCCGGGGACGGATCTGGCGTGACCACCGGCACGTGGAGCCGCGCGTGGTGCCTTTTCTCAACCCCGACGCCGTACGGGCGGCCGGGTTGTCCTTGGTGGCTATTCACCGATGGGACGCGGCCCACCCGGGGGAAATTTTCTCCCATCCCACTTACGCTCCTTTCTGTCTGCGCTGGGGCGCGAATCCGCTCGGATACGGGGTGGAGGAGCTAATTGAACAACCCCTCTCCTCCGCCGCCGTTCCGTTCACGCCCCGCACCTGTTGGAAGTCGGGCACGACCTATTACCAACTGGCGCTCGCCCCGGCCTCGCAGGAACCCGCCGTGGTGGACCTGCTGCGCGCACAGGCCGTCTTGCGTATGCATGACCGGGAAATGGGGTGGGAGGGTACGTGGACGGGTTGGTACACGCTGGACCGGCCGGCCGTGGAGCGAATTCTAGCGGGGGTGGGCCAATACATGACCTTGGCCCAGCCGCACCTGCTCTACGGCGTGTGGCTCGACACCGGGAGGTGGTCCGAGGAACAACGGGTGGTGGCCTGGTATGCGACGGCGGAAGAAGCCCAGGCGCATTTTTTGGCGCTGCCCGAGGACCCGGCACCCACCGATGGCCCCTTCGGCTACCCCCGGGTTGCGGTGAACAGCACCGTGTATTGGCCCGGGCAAGCGGTGCGGCACCGGTCCTTGTGCGACAAGGCGCTGTGGCCTGGAGCCGCGGACGCTCTGCTCCTTCGGGCGGAGGGGACGGGTTCGAGCTGGATGTCCCCGCCGACGCCCACGGCCAGTGGGGCAATTGACGAATTGGAATACCCGTTGAGTACCCTGGTGCCGACGTTGGCGAATCGGTTGGCGGCCACGGGATTGTCGCGACGCGAGTTGGCGGAATCGCTCGGGTGGACGCCCGAAGAGTTACACGGGCGTGAGCAGGACCCCACGGGGTTGACCCTGAACGAAATGGAACGCCTCGCCGTCCTCACCAAGCAAACCGTGCCGCAACTCCTCTCGGAACTGCGCCAGGAAGTGCAAGCCCGTGCCTTGGGTGGTCGACCCGAGCCGGCTCGAGCCCGGCATAAGACGGGGTAGGAAGAAAGCCTTCCCGTACTGGAGTGACCCAACGTGGAATACCTTGCGTTAAAATTATTCGTCGCATGCCCACATCGAATCTGCTTGAATCCCAACTCCGCTCCGCCCTGCTGGGCCTGGCCGTGGGCGATGCGCTGGGCGTCCCCGTTGAATTTTCCTCGCGGGCTTCCCGTCACCAAGACCCGGTGACTAACATGCGCGCATACGGCACGCACCACCAGCCGGCAGGCACGTGGTCGGACGATGCTTCCCTGACGTTTTGCCTGGCCGAAGCTTTGGCGGAGGACCAGTACACGGTGCGCCGCTTGGCAGAGAACTGCGTCCGCTGGTATTACGACCAGTTCTGGACGCCCCACGGCCAGGTATTTGACATTGGCATCACGACGCGCGAAGCCTTGTGCCAACTCAGAAAGCAAAGTAGCTCCGCTTCCCCACTCGTTGGTGGGCGCGATGAGATGAGTAACGGAAACGGGGCCCTGATGCGGGTTCTGCCCTTGGCGTTTTACCAAGATAAAAGTGCGCTATCCGACCGCTTCCAACTGATTTTTGAAGCCTCGGCCATTACTCACGGCCACATCCGCTCCGCCATTGCATGCTTCCTCTACTTGGAGCTGGCCGCCTACCTGCGAGAAGGTGACAAGCCGGAGAAGGCGTACGCTCGGCTCTGTGAGGAAGGGGCAGAGAAGCTCAAGCAGCTAACTATTCCGGCTCAAGAGCTCGCCTACTTCGACCGCATCTTGGGTGGAAACTTAGCCTCCGTTTCCGAATCGGCCATCTCCAGCAGTGGCTACGTGCTGCACACGCTGGAAGCCGCGATTTGGTGCCTGCTTAATTACAACGACTTTTCTTCAACTGTGCTGGCCGCCGTCAACCTGGGAGAAGACACCGATACAACCGGCGCCGTGGTCGGTGGATTAGCAGGGATTTTTTACGGAGAAGCAGCTATTCCGAAACCCTGGCTGGCTGTGCTGGCCCGGCGCGGGGATATTGAAGATTTAGCGCATCGCATGACAGTAAAAGCTATTACCCCGCTGCCGCGTCCCATTCCCAATAGCTACTGGGCCACGGAGCAGATGCTCGCCTGTGAGTACCCGGGGGACTTGAATAAGGAAAAGGCCCAGGCCAAGCTCACCGCCTTGCTATTGGCCGGGGTCACGGATTTTATTGACCTAACGGAGATGCACGAGCTAAATCCTTACGAGCCCTTGCTTAACTCCCTGGCTGCCGAGCGGGGAATTACGGTTTCTTATCAGCGCTTCCCCATCGAAGACCTAAATGTGCCCGATGCAGAAACGATTGAGAATGTGCTGGCCAGTCTTGTCTCAACAGTCACCGCCGGGCGCAAGGCTGCCGTGCATTGCTGGGGGGGGATAGGGCGTACGGGGACAATTATCGGCTGCTACTTGATCCGGGCTCAGCAGCTTAACGGGACAGATGCCTTGGCGCATATTGCCGGGGAGTGGGAGGGGGTAGCCAAGCGCCACCGGGCACCTCGCTCACCAGAAACGGCTGCGCAGTGCCGGTTGGTGGAGGGGTTTCGGTAAGCCCTTAAAAAGAACGTGAGCAATGCCGCAATCCTACTACTAGAATTTGCGACATTGCTCACGTTCAAAAATGTGAAAAATGATTTGCCATTAAAGCCTTACCAGGATTCTGTGTTCGCTGGCTTAGTAGGCGCAATGTCTTGATACTTGCCAGTTTTCATATCGGATTGGACGATTAGCGTGGCCAAAGGCCCGTTTCGATGCTTGGCAATGATTAATTCGGTAATTCCTTCTACCGAATTCCCATCTGCGTCACTCGTTATCTTGTAGTATTCAGGTCGATAAGGGAAAATAACCACGTCAGCATCCTGCTCAATCGCGCCGGATTCACGCATGTCTGATAAAATGGGTCTTTTATCACCGCCGCGTAATTCTGGGCTACGGGAAAGTTGGCAAAGGGCAACAATTGGAATATTAAGTTCTTTGGCCACAAGTTTAAGCCCACGACTGATGGAGCTGATTTCCTGCTCTCGATTCCCTCCTTTCTTTTCTCCCGTCATTAGCTGTAGATAATCGACGATTATCCATTTAATGCCATGCTCTTGCTTGGCCTTAGTAGCCTTGGCTCTAAATTCACCGATGCTTAGTCCAGGCGTATCGTCAATAATAATTGGTAGTTGACGCAAAGCTGCAGCATCGGTGCGCAGAGCCTCCGCTTGTTCACGGTTCATGCCCGCTCCGCGACAAAGCTGTGAGGGGCTGTGCGCAGTCTCCGTCGCAATCAGCTTTGTGACTAGTTCATTTGCGCTCATCTCAAGCGAAACAAATAAACACGGGTCCGGATTGCTGGCAGCCATTCGGGCCATCGCCAACCCTAAACTGGTTTTACCCATGGATGGACGAGCAGCGATGATAATAAGGTTAGAAGGCTGAAAGCCACCAGTGATTTTATCGAGCGCTTTGAGCCCCGTTGCCACGCCGGTAATACCATCTGGAGTTTGAGTAGCCTTTACAACCCGGTCAATTGCTGCATCAAAAAGGTTTGCTACCGTCTGGACTTGGCGGATCTGCAACGAGTCGTGCAAGCGATTTAATACGATCTGTGCTTCGCTTAGTAATTCATGCGGGTCGACAGTAGCCTCTTTGGCCTTGCTGAATAGCTCGTAGGCCATATGCGATATCTTGCGCTTAGCGTAAAGCTCCAGAAGTTCCAAGCAGTGGGAATGGAGACGAGCGGAACTCTGAACGGTGAGCAGCAAGCCAGCTAGATAGTGGTAACCGCCTATTTTAGCGAACAATCCACGCTTTTCTAGCCAAGCCGATACAGTGAGCAAGTCGACGGCCTGGCCTTCTTCGTGCAGGGCAGTAATTGCCCGGTACACAATGCGATTAGCAGAGGTATTGAATACCTCATCATTTCCCCGGAGGAAGGTGATGACATGGTCTACGGCTTCACTTACCTGAAGCATGCTCCCGAGCACAGCGGCTTCTATCTTATGATTTGAAGCTGCGAGGGAGAACTGGAAGTGACTCATAAAATTTGGGTATTGCTTTGCCGCTCAATTTTCTCGGAAAGTGAGTAGCGAGTCGTGGTAGGCGATGATGGGACACATGCGCTTGGAAGCAGCGTTGCGGAGTGTTGAACGGGCAATTGTTCGTCAAGCCATGATTGGCTGTTGAGTTAGGTAAGGGGATTCTTTCGAAACGGTATTTCTGGCGTTGCTGCTACGTAGCTGGGTACATGAGCCAGGATGACACTGTGCTCTTCCGCCGAGAATAAGCGCCACTTCTGAGCGCACTTGTACCGGTCAGTCTTCTTTCCGTATGCACTCCAGAATTCTTCGAAGGATTCGGATGCGGCAAGCAGTTTGTTGGAAATGATGCCTCGCTTTTCCTTACTAGTGCTTAGTCAGGCAAATTGGTTAACCAAATAAAGGGGTAAGGGGTTGCTGGCTCATGGCACGCCCCCGTACCCCCTTCACCCTATTGGCAGCAGACCAAGCCGCCCTGGAAAAGTTTATTCGTACGGGTCGCCGGCCCGTGCGGGCCGTGCGCCGGGCGCAGGCCCTACTCGCCCTGGCCACGGGCATTGGCCAACAGGCGGCGGGGCAAGCAGCTGGCCTGAGCCGGCAGACGGTGAGCCAGGTGCGTCGCCGCTACGAAGAAGCCGGGTGGCAAGCGGCCCTGGCCGAAGCGCCACGTAGCGGCGGGCCTCGCCGGTTTGACGGCCCCCAACGGGCGGCCGTGACGGCCCTGGCTTGCACACCGGCCCCAGTGGGCCACAGCCGCTGGACCCTGCGCCTATTGGCCGATAAAGCGGTGGCGTTGGCGCTGGTGGGCACCATTTCTCATGAGACGGTGAGCCAGGTGCTCAAAAAAACGAGTTACAGCCCCACCGCCAGCAGCACTGGTGCCTGGGGGCGGTGAACGCCGCCTTTGTGGCGCGGATGGAAGACGTGCTGGCCGTCTACGAGCGGCCCCACGACCCGCTTTTCCCCGTCGTCTGCTTCGACGAGCGGCCCTGCGTGCTGCATGGCCAGCCCGTCGAGCCCCTGCCGCCGGTGCCGGCCCAGCCCGCCGCAGGCGACCAACCGGCCAAAGCCGGACGGCCCCGGCGCGAAAGCAGCACCTATGTGCGTCAGGGCACGGCCTGTCTGCTGGCGGCCTTTGAGCCGGGCACCGGCCAGCGCCTGGTCGAGGTCTCGGCCCGCCGCACCGGGGCCGACTACTGCCGCTTTATGCAGGCCCTGGCGGCGCACTACCCGCAGGCCGAGAAAATCGTGCTCGTGCAGGATAATCTCAACACGCATACCGACGCCGTCTTTTACCAGCACCTGCCCGCCGCAGAAGCCCGTGCGCTAGCCGCGCGCTTCGAGGTGGATTACACGCCCAAAAATGCCTCCTGGCTCAACATGGTCGAACTCGAACTTTCCGCCATCGCCCGCCAGTGCCTGCACCAGCGCATCCCCACCCTCGACGAACTCTCCGCCCACGTGGCGGCCTGTGTGGTCGAGCGCAACGCCGCCCGCGCCACCGTCCATTGGCAATTCACCCTCGAAAAGGCCCGCAACAAACTCGACCGACATTACCAGAAAATTAGGGTAACTAATTCCCCTGACTGAGCACTGGCTAAAAGAGATTGATTGTTTTTTAACTTGGTATTTGAAGTAGTATTTATGCTGGCAAAAGCTGCTATAGGCTGTTGCAGATTTTGCATGAGTTCTGTTGCAGTTGTTGCAATAGCCTCTGGCGACGGCTGCACGAGGCATTGTTCTTCCGCAACTTCTTCTCGATAGTGTTTTTCCTGAATAAGTAGAGGGATAAGATTGCGCTTTCGCTGCGCGCTTTGGCGAGTTATGCGGAGTAGCAGGCCGGCCACCTCTAATTCTCGAAGGGCTCCTCCAACGGTCCTTTTAGAAATTCTACATCGCTCCGCAAAGTGATTATCGTTAGCCCATACTTCGCCTTTAACCTTTCTAAGATTAATGATCTCCGAAAAGACTAAGCGAGCCGGCCAGGAAATGGATAAGGCTACCACTGCTCCGGGAACGACAAAATCTCGCGGGGTAGGATTGCGTTGGGTAGGGGCGAAGGAAGTTGTAGGGCGACCAACTTTCTGCTCCCGATGAATGCCTTCGGAGACCAAGGGTTCTGGCCCAGCCAACGCTTCTATTAGCGTTGCGGTGTAATTAGCGGTTGCCATGGGTACGGCTAGCTTTGGGGGTGCGCAGATAGCTTTCGCTTTGCAGGGCGGCTAGGACTTCGGCCCGCATGAAGTAGGAACGAGCGCCGATTTTGTGGACCCGCAGTTTACCCGTCCGAACGTATTCGTGGACCGTCTGCCTCGTTACGGACAAAAATTTTGCTGTCTCTTGGACAGTGTAAGGGTGCTGGTCTTCCTCTGCCGCAGGAGCGGCAGGCAGCGCTTTGCGGACCTCTTCCTGGACTACCTTACGGAACGCATCGAGCAGTTCCTCGTACGGCACCCCGCAGATTAATATCTGTTGTTGTGGCATGTGTTTGTGTCGCCTCCCTTAAGTGGGGAAGACGACACTAAACTGCGGAACCCGACACGTACGGTCCAAGCACGAATAGAGGAGATGTGCCAGAATGGAGCGTATGAGAGCTTTTATAAATTAAGGCATCTTAGCCCATGTGCGTATTTAACGTTTGGTCATCCTGCCTTCCGGTTTCATTTCTGGCTAATTTTGGTATGAATCCCTGATCCATTAGTTCACATCTTTGGCAAAAGCCCGTGCAAACCTCCTCCACGGTCTACTCTGTGATGTCGGGTGCTGTACCAAGGGCCGATTTCGGGTCGGGGTCGTGCAAACCTCCTTCTCCACGGTCTACTCTGTGATGTTCACGTACCGCTCAAACGATTTTCAAGCGCGGTGCCCGGTATAGCAGCCCAAGCGTACTCACTTGGCGAAGGGGACGGTCCGGCGTTTGCCGCCCCGGCACTCAATTAATTTGATGAATTCATCAAGACCTGTCACCTGGCCCAACGCTTTCAGCCGATGGTTGGTGGAGAGCACCTCACACTCTCCAACTTAAAGGACCTCCTTTCCCAGGCTGCTAAGCGTTGACACCCAGCACTAGGTTTCCCACACTTACCCCAACGTCACCTACTTAGTAACGCAATAAGTCGCCTATATGCCCCCGCCGTACACGCGGTGGAATTCCCGGCTCACCACGTCGGCGGTGATGTTGACGTAGCGCTTGAAGCTGGTCCAACTCTTGTGCCCGGTTATCTTCATGACGAGTTCGGGACGCAGGCCTTGCTCCAACGCAAGTGTAGCGAAGGTGCGCCGGCCGGTGTGGCAGGTCAAGCGCTGCCACTTGGGAAGCGTCTCACTCTCGCGCTTGCCGGCCCGGTAGCGAACCACCTCGACGGGCGAAGTCAACTCGGCGCGCTGCCCCAACTCTTTCAAGTACCGGTTGAGCACGGGATTGGCCAAGGGCCGCAACTCGCCGCTCAGCACCTTGCTAACAAGTTCGGCGGCCTCGGCGCGTAAGGGGACCGTGACCACGTCTCGCGTCTTCTGCATAATCAATCGCAGGGTGGTGCCGTACACGTGCTCAGCTCGAATACTGACTAGGTCCGAGTAGCGCAGGCCGGTGTAGCAACTAAGCAGGAACAGCCCGCGGGCGTTATCGAGGTACCCGCCGGACGGCAAGGGCAGCGACGCTAGGTGGGCCACCTCCGCCGCGCTGAGCGTCATCACGTCGGGCTCGCGCAGGGCCCACCGCAGGTGCGTGTACTGCGTGGTGGCGTGCAACCCGCGCTCGGCACTCCACCGCATGAAGCGCTTCACTCGGGCGAGCACCTTGCCCACGGTGTTATCGGTTAGGTGAGCGGGACCGACGAGGTAAGCCGTGAATTTGTCGCCGAAAGTGGGAGTGATGGTATTGAAGTCGACCGCATAACCGGTGCTTTGGGCGAACTCGCGCAGGTGGCGGGCGGCCGTGGCGTAGGTGCGGGCCGTGTTGAGCAGCCCGGCGGCACGCTTTTGTCCTTCCCATTCGGCCAGGTGCTGCCAGAAGCTTAAGACCGCGGCGGGAGTGGTTGCAAGCGCGGCAGGGGCGGGGGCGACGGCCGCCCGCAGCGCTTCTGTGGTAGGGAGTGTCCCTTTTGCCCGGTACTCGCCGTAGCAGGTCAGGAGTTGCTCCTCGATGAGTTCGAGCGCGTCGTTCAAAGTGCCGTTGTCGGGGTAGCCGCGTACTTGGGCCCGCTGGTCGGCTTTGAGCCACTGCTTGGGCCGGACGCTCAGGCCGGTGGCGACCTTCGCGCGCTGGCCGTCAAAGCTGAGAAATGCGAAAATGGGAGTCGCCTTAGCGGCGTTGGGTTCCTTGAGCAGAAACGAGACAATGGCCATGTGCGGGAAGTGAAAAGTGCCGTTTCAAAGGTAGGCATTTGTCCCCGGCCGGGGGACAGTCGGGGGACAAACGGGGGACAAAAAACACGATTCGAACCACTATTAGTCCGACTTAGTCCGACAAGGTTACTGGTCAATATGCCCATACAGCCTGGAACAGGGTATTTTTTGAAATAACGGTGTCGGGGCGAGTCGTAAGGTTTGATTCCTAACGCGGCCACTAAAAACCCCGTTTCCAACCTGGAAATGGGGTTTTTTATTTTGCGGCATCAGCACCAGGGGCGAGGTTGCAAATAGTGCCGCGGCCGGGCCGGCAAACCCGCCGCGCAACGCCGGGCCGCCGAACCAAAACGGAAGGCCCGGCTACACTAACTTTCCGGTCGGGCCGCAAAAACCGCCTTTGGCCTGTAGGGCCGCGAAGGCGGTGGTTGCTTTTGCTAAAAACTGCCGGCCGGGATTGGCTGCCTCGCCCGACCTTCACCTTGGCGGCCGGCCATCCGGCCCTGTTTTTTACAGCGGTATTTATGCTTGATTATCGACTTTTGCTCAGTGGGCTGCTGGGCCTTTTAGCAGTTGCACCGGCGCGGGCCAGCGTGCGGCTGCCGGCGCTGGTGGGCGACCACATGGTGTTGCAGCGGGCCACCACCGTTCCCATCTGGGGCTGGGCAGAAGCCCGCGAGCAGGTGGCCGTGGCTTTCCGGGGCAAAGTCTATGCGGCCGTGCCGGACGCCTCGGGGCGCTGGCAGGTGCTGCTGCCGGCCATGCCCGCCGGTGGGCCCTACACCATGACCATAAAGGGCCAGAACGCCTTCACCATCAACGATATTCTGGTGGGCGACGTGTGGCTGGCGTCGGGGCAGTCGAACATGGAGATGCCGGTGCGTGACCCGCGCAAGGCAGATGCCTACCCGCAGGTGCTGAACGCCGACCAGGAGGTGGCAGCGGCCGATTTTCCGCAAATCCGCGAGTTTGGCGTGCGCCACCAGGTGGCTTACCAGCCGCAGCCCGAAGGCGACGGCGACGGCTGGCAGGTGTGCGGCCCCGGCACCGTGAGCGGTTTTTCGGCCGTGGGCTACTTCTTCGCCCGCGACTTGTACCAGCGCTACCAGGTGCCCATCGGCATCATCAAATGCGCCTGGGGTGGCACGCCCGCCGAGGCCTGGGCGAGCGGCCCGGCCCTGAAGCCCTTCCCCCAGTTTCAGGCCCAGGTAGCCGACTTTGCGCAGCGGCCCCGCCAGCCTACGCTGGAGCAGCAGCTGAAAGCCTACGACGCCCGGCAGCAGGAATTGCAGCGCAACATCCGGGCCTACGACAAAGGCTACCTGCCCGGCGGCAAAACCTGGGCCGATGCCGATTTCGACGCCACCGCCTGGCCCGCCATGACGCTGCCCGCCATCTGGGAAACCGTGCCGGGGCTGTCGACCTACGACGGCGTGGTGTGGTTTCGCAAGGAAATTACGCTTTCGGCCAGCGAAGCCGCCCAGCCGGTTACGCTGTCCCTCGGCCCCGTCGACGACGCCGACACCACGTATTTTAACGGGGTGAAAGTGGGCAGCACCACCGGCTACAACGCGCCGCGCAACTACGCCATTCCCGCCGCGCTGGTGAAGGCCGGCCGCAACGTTATCGCCGTGCGGGTGCTCGACACCGGCGGGGGAGGGGGTATTTGGGGCCCGCCGGCCACGCTGTTTTTGCAGGCCGGGCCGCAAACCCGGTCATTGGCCGGCCCCTGGCAATACCACCTCGGGCTAGAAACCAAGGACTTGCCCCAGATGCCCATTGCCGGCGGCGCCCAGAACGCGCCAACCACGCTTTTCAACGGCATGGTGGCGCCCCTGCGGCCTTACGCGCTGAAAGGCGTCATCTGGTACCAGGGCGAAGCCAACGCCGGGCGCGCGGCCCAGTACCGCACGCTATTTCCGGCGCTGATTGCCGACTGGCGCCGGCAGTGGGGCCAGCAGCTGCCGTTTCTGTTCGTGCAGCTGGCCAATTTCATGGCCTCCGCGCCCCAGCCCGCCCAATCGGACTGGGCCGAGCTGCGCGAGGCGCAGGCCCGCACTCTGGCGCTGCCCCGCACCGGCATGGCCGTGGCCATCGACGTGGGCGACTCGGCCGACATTCACCCCGCCAACAAGCAGGCCGTGGGCCAGCGCTTGGCGCTGGCGGCCCGCCAGGTGGCCTACGGCGATAAAAACGTGGTGGCCGCCGGCCCCACCTTCCAACGCATGGCCGTGGAAGGCAGCCGCGTGCGCCTCACGTTCGGGCACGTCGGCGCGGGGCCGGTGGTGAAAGAGGGCACCGGCCCCATCCGGGGCTTTGCCGTTGCCGGCGCCGACCAGAAGTTTTACTGGGCCACCGCCACCCAACAGGGCCCCGACCTGCTGGTGAGCAGCGCCGATGTGCCCGCCCCCGTGGCCGTGCGCTACGACTGGGCCAACAACCCCCACGGCAACCTCTGCAACCGCGACGGCCTGCCCGCCGTGCCATTTCGAACTGATAGCTGGCCCGGAACAACGGGTGAAAAGAAATGAAAGCCCCGGTAAAAAGGGCCTTTTTCGGCTCCTAAACCGGCACCTGCCCGCCCGGAAAAATCCATAACGGGCATTTTCCCGTATAGCTGGGCTTACCATTGTTCTTCACCCTAAATCCCATGCCCATGAACACGAAACCACTCTTCGCCACTTTCGCCCTGACCGTGGCCCTCGCTGCTCCCGCTTTTGCCCAGGATGGGATGAAAACCAAGAGCGACGCCGACAAAACCAAAACCACCGCCGACGGCATGACCACCAAGACCAAGATGGCGGACGACGGCAAGATGAAAGTGAAAGGCAAGTCGGACACCGGCGACAAAATGAAGGCCAAAACCAAGCCCCGCACCGGCGACATGAAAGGCGATGCCACGAGCAGCGGCAGCATGAGCTCCAGCTCGGGCGGCACGAACGCCAGCGCCGGCGGCACGAGCACTGGCTCGGCGGGCGGCGTAATGGTGGGCGGCGCCATGATGACCCCCGACAAAGACATCGTAGACAACGCCGCCGGCAGCGCGGACCACACCACGCTGGTAGCCGCCGTGAAAGCCGCCGGCTTGGTCGAAACCCTCAAGAGCACCGGCCCTTTCACCGTATTCGCCCCTTCCAACGCGGCGTTTGACAAGCTGCCGGCCGGCACCGTCAACTCCCTGGTGACGCCCGAAATGAAGCCCACGCTCACCAAAATCCTGACTTACCACGTCGTGCCCGGCCGCCTCACCGCCGCCGACCTCAAGTCCGGCCAGGTGCTCACCACCGTGGAAGGCGAGCAGCTGACGGTGATGAAATCCGGCAACAGCGTGATGCTGAAAGACGCCAAAGGCGGCATGGCCACGGTGACCATCGCCGACGTTATTTCGAGCAACGGCGTGACGCACGTAGTAGATACCGTGCTGATGCCCGCCAAATAACCACCTGTTTCCCACCACAAAAAAGGCCTGCCGGATTATCCGGCAGGCCTTTTTGGTGTTCAGCATTTTACATGCTGCTGTTGCCCAGGGCCTTCGCGCCGCTGGCCCTGGGAAGGGGTTTATTGTTGCTCGTTGCTGGTTGCTCGTTTCTGGTTGCTGGTTGCTGGTTATTACCAACGGAAAACCAGCAACCAGCAATCAGAAACAAGCAATCAGAAACAAGCAACCAGAAACCAGAAACCAGCAACCAAAGCGCCGGATTCAGCAGCAACTGCGTAACATCAGTTACATAACCTCATTCCAGCAGCAGCCGGCGTCCCACCGTGCGGCCATCGGCCAGCGTGAGACGCAGCGTATAAATGCCCGCCGGCAGGCCAGGCAGGGCCAGCGTGGCCTGGCCGGCTTGGGCCGCGGGCTGCTCCCACACGCTGCGACCCAGGGCATCGAGCACCGTGGCGCGGGCAAAGCCGGGCCCGGCAACGGTAACGGTGCCGTGCGCGGGATTGGGGTAAATGCCAAAGGCTGAGGCGGCGCGGGCCGCCGCCGTGGCGGTAATCACGTTGTTCGTCATCACGGGGCGCATCATCAGCGCGCCCTGCGGGGTAAGGCCGCGCGGCACAAAATTGATAGTGTCCCAAACCCCAACGTTATCGCGGCGCCAGAGGTGGCGGGCCGGAAATGTGCTGTTTAAATCGAGGCCGTAGTGCAGTTCGCGGCCCTGCGAGGGCTGCGAATAGCCCACGTAAAACGTGCCCGACACAGGCACGGGCTGGTCGAAAAGGATTTCAATGTACTGCTGGTTCGCCGGCAGAGGGTTGGGAATAACGGCCGATTTGGTGGCGACCGGCTGCGCTGCCGGCTGCCCGGCAACATCGGCCCACACGTTGACGGTGACGGCCCGGCTGGTCCGGTCCGACGCCGTGAAAACCGGATACAGGCGCAGGCCGCCCACATAATCGGGCCGGTTGAGGTCGAACCGGTAAGCAAACGCCGACGCCTGGCCCGAAGAATAAGCCACCAGCTGCGTAAAGTTTTCGGCTGTGCCGTCGTCGTAGGCGTAATAATTGGCCAGCTCGACGTCGCGGAAAATGGTGTCGTTGGCCAGCGTGCGCGGCGTGCGTTCCTGCGAGTTGAGGGCCAGCGTGTAGCGCAGGCGCTTGGCGGCCGGGGTGGTAGGCAGCGGCTGGCGGTTGGCGTGCCCGGTCACGCTGTCCTGGCGCGGGTTCACGGGAATGAGGCGGGTGGTTTGGAGCCAGGAGCCCAAATCGGGGCCGCCGGGCACCTCCCGCACGCTGCCCGCCACATCGACCGGCAGCGGCAGGTTGCCGGGGCTAAGGTTGCTGAGGTTCACGCCCAGGCGCGGGTTGAGCTCGCTGCTGGGCGGGCTGGCGGCGTTGAACTGCCAGACCGGCATGGCCGCAAACCGGCGCAACGGGCTGCGCAGCCCCCCCGATGGATTGCTGCCTTTCAGGCCGGCGCTGGTGGCGATGTCGGCAAACGTGGTATCGGCCAGGCCCGCCGTGCGGCCCCGGTCGAGCAGCACGTAGTCCACGCTCCAGCCGTCGCTGTTGTTGGACGTGTTGCCGCTGGCCACGAACATAAACTGAAAATTGCCGTGCAGGTACTGGGGCTGGTCGAGGGCAATTACCTGCTGCCGGAAGCCGGTGCGCCGGCGCAGGCTGCGGTACACCCACTTCGATTCCCAGCTGCCGGCGTCGGTTTTCACGAACAGTTCCAGGCGCACGGGCGTGTTGGCCGTGTTCAGGTTGGGCACGCCCACGATGCTGCCGGCCTGCCAGGCAAAGCTCAAATAAACCGCGTCGTTCGCCGTGAGGCCGCTCAGATTAATGGGCTGCGACGTCAGCGAGTCGATGGGGCCGTACGAGTTGTTGACGGCGTTGCTGTAGCTCTGGCCGTTGGCTTTGAGGCCGTCGAGCGTGGCCGCCCCGCGCGTGAGGGGCAGCAGCGCCAGGCGGTTGCTCACAAACGCCCCGCCCGAAGGCAGCCAATTTTGGGTCCTGGGCGCGCCTTCGAGCGGCGTCGTAAAATCGTCGAAAAACGGCAGGTCCAGCGCCGCCGTGCCGCGTTTCAGCAAGGCTCGTTGGGCCGCCGTAGGGGCGTAGGCCGCCCGGCTGGGGTCGGCCGACAGCGGCAAAGCCGGCGCCACCTGGGCCGCCGCCGCGCCAGCCACCAAAAGCAGCGCCGGCAGCACCAGGCACCGATACATGCGGAAGAGTGTCGTCATGGAAATGAAACTGTTTAACAAGTAGGTAAAAACACATCAGAACGTCATGCTGAGCTGGTCGAAGCATCTCGCCCGCTTCGTTGAAGTGCCCATACAAAGCGGTAGAGATGCTTCGACCAGCTCAGCATGACGTTCTAGCGGATTCCTAAGCAATTCCAACTAGCCAAACCCTGTGGCACGGCAACGCCGGACAAGAAAGAAAAATTGCCCGCCCGCGCCGCCGCAAGCCGCTACTTGGCCACCCAGATATCGACCAGCTGGCCCATGCGGATGGTGGCATCGGGGCCGGCCACGGGGCGCTGACGCACCACCGTACCGGCGGTTTGGCCTTCCTCAGCGGGCAGCTCAAACACCTCGCCTTTTTGCAGGCCCTGGCCCACGAGCAGGGTAATGGCTTCGTCCTCAGGCATGTTCACCAGGTTGGGCACGGCGAAGGTTTGGTTGCCCTGGCCGTCGCCCACAATCAAGTCGACTTTGGTGCCTTTCGCGATGGGCGCGCCGGGCGCTATTTCCTTGCCATTCACCAGCTGCTTGAGCACGGCGCCGGAGGCCAAATCGGGCACCAGCTGAATCTGCCCCACCACCAGGTCGTAGCTTTTGAGGATGAGCATGGCGTTCTTCGACGAGCCGTCGGTGAGCCGGGGCATCTTGATGACCGGCGGGTTTTTCATGCTCACCTGCAAGTAGATTTTGCGGCCCTCCTTCACCTTTTCGCCCGGCGCGGGGTCCTGCACCAGCACCGTAAACGGCCGGATGCTGGGGCTGTAGCTCGAATCGTCGACGAAATACGCCAGCTTGCGCTCGTCGAGGTATTTTTCCAGGTCAGCCACGTTCATCCCCGTCACTTTGGGCACCGTGATGGTTTCGCCGTGGTGGGTGCTCACGGGCAGGTAAACGTAGAAAAAGCCCAACACGAGCAGCAGGCCCGCGACGAGGATAAGAGCGAGATGCTTAACTACATCGAGCGGCGTGTTGGAAGTGAGAAAGGCCATTGAATGCTGACGTTGGTAGTGTAATTTAGAATCCAAAGAACGTCATGCAGAGCGCAGCGAAGCATCTTTACCACGCAAGTAATCCCTCTTAGATAGAATTACCTGTGGCGGGCAAGATGCTTCGCTGCGCTCTGCATGACGTTCAATGCGGACGCGCTATTGCGAAATTGCCCGCGCCGCCCGCGCCTTGCCAAACTCCAGAATCCTATCAATAAACTGGTAGGGCGTGTAGCCGGCCAGGGCCGTTTGGTGGAAAATGCAGGTGGCGGGCGTCATGCCGGGCAGGGAGTTGACTTCGATGATGATGACCTCGACCTCGCCCTCGCGGCGCACCCGCACGAAGGCATCGATGCGGGCATAGCCCTGAATGTCAAGCACCTCGGCCACGCGGCGCAGCACGGCTTTCACTTCGTTCGAGATGCGCTGGCGCTCCACCGGGTCGAGGTCGTAGCGGGCGGGGGTGATGTTCTGGCCCTCGCCAGCCAGAAATTTCTCCTCCAAACTCAGCACTTCGCCGCCGGCCAGGGCCTCGCTGGCCTCAAAAACCTCGATGTCGAGCCGCCCGTCTTCGTCGTAAGACGTGAGCAGGCCGCCGGTCACTTCCAGGAAGTGCGCCGCCCCGTCGCGGCCGATGAGGGTTTCAACCAGGAACGCGGCTTTCTGCGGAAATTCTTCCTTGAAGCCCAAATGCAGGACTTCGGCGGGGGCCGGCAGCAGCGCTTCCTCGGCCCGAAAAATGAGCTGGCTGAAGGCGGCCAGCTCCGCCCGGTTCTTGATTTTCTTCACGGCCGAGGAGCAGCCGTCGTCGGCGGGCTTGGCGATGAAGGGGTAGGCAAACTGCGTTTCGAGGCCGCGGTAGAAGCTTTCGGCGTCGGCCTGCCACTCCAGCTTATTGGCCATGCGGTGCTCGGCCACGCGCAGGCCGGCGGCGCGCAGGCGCCGGTTGGTCTCGAACTTGTTGATGGTCACGCTGCTGCTGGCCACGCCCGAGCCGTTGTAGGGCAGATTAAATCTCTCCAGCTCCTGCTGCAAAGCCCCGTCTTCGCCGGGCCGGCCGTGCAGGGCAATGAACACCTCATCGGCCAGCCCAGCCAGCTCGGCAAACGAGATGCGGCGGGGCAGCGCCAGCGCCTGCCCGGCATACGTGCGGGTGATGGCGCTGGCCTCGCTCCGGATGCGCTCCAGAATGGGATGCGGCGCCTCGCCGGCCTCGGCGTGCTCGATTTTCTCGCGGATGTCGTCGGCGTTGTCCTTCAGCATCACGTTGATGGGCAACACGTAGAGCTTGTGCTCCCGGGCCGAGCCGGTGAGGAACACCGGCACCGGCGCGTACTTGGCCGACGAGCTGAGCTTCTCGTAAATATTGCGCCCGCTCTCCACCGAAATGTGCCGCTCCGACGAGTAGCCGCCCATTATCACGGCCACGCGAATGCGCTCGGTGGCGTCGTGCTGGCGAGCCGAAATAGCCTCGTCCAGCAGCTCCATCTGCCGCTTCAGCTGCACCGGCTTCATGCCGCCGCGCTGCCGCGCCGCGAGCGAGGTGCGGATGAGGTAAGTCAGAAACTGGCTGGGGTTCAGCCCGATTTCGGCCGCCTGGTGAAAAAAGAACGAGGCCGGCAACATGCCCGAGGTCGTGTTCGGGTCGTTGAGGAAAATCTGGCCGTCGGGCGTGTAGAAGCCATCAAGCCGGGCATACACCTGAAAGCCAAACGTGCGGAACATCTGCTGGCAGGCCTCCCGAATGGCCGTTATTTCGGCCTCGGGCAAGTCGATGGGCGTCACCTTCCGGGCCAGGCCGGGCAGGTATTTCGAGCGGTAGTCGAACAGCTCCTCGCCCTTCACAATCTCGGTGGGCGGCAGGGCCAGCGGGTCGCCCTGCTCGTTCTCAATCACGATGCAGCTGAACTCGCGGCCGGCCACGAAGCGCTCGATGAGCACCTGCGTTTCGCCCGTGGTGCTGCGCAAGTCCACCTTTTCGGCTCCTTCTTCAAAGCTCAGGTTGAGAAAATCCAGCAGCGTTTCGGGGTGGTAAACGGTCGTTTGCTGACCATCGGCGGCCGACGCTGCCGCGCCGTGTTCGGCGCGGCCCGTCACGGCCACCACTGGCAGGCCGATGCCTTCGCGAATGTCGGCCAATTGCCGCACCCAGGCGATTTTGGCGGCTTCGCTCAGGCTGGTCCACTCGGCCCGCGCCACGTCGCGGCGGAACAGGGCCTTTTGCACGGCTGCTGCGAAAGCGGCCGGGTCGTCGGTCTTCAGGATGCTGATGCCCAGGCTGCTGCCCTGGTGCGGGGCCTTCAGCACCAGCGGCAGCCCCAGCTGTTGCACCAGTGCCGCCAGGTACTGGGCTTTGTCACCGACGCGGCTCCAGGCCTCCGCCGTCAGCACCCGAAAATCGGGCGTGGGCTGGCCCGTGGCCTTCAGCAGGTTCTTCTGCGCGATTTTATCAATGCCAAACGCCGACGGCAGAATGCCCGAGCCCGAATACGGGATGCCTAGCCACTCCAGCACGCCCTGAATGGCGCCATCTTCGCCGCCCGGCCCGTGCAGGGCCAAAAAGGCGAAGTCCATGAGCCGGGGCAGTTCCTCCAGCTGCACCTGCCGGCCCACCCCGGCAACGGCGTGGAACCGCTCTTCGTGGCTCAGCTCGCCCAGGCTTTCGATGTAGACCTGCAAGTGGTGCAGCGACGGCGGCTGCGAGGCCACGGGCGGGTAAAAATCCCGAATGGTGCCTTTGTAAATGAACTGCCAGTCGAGCAGAATGAACTGCCCCAGGCTGTCGACCAAGATGGGCACGGGCTGAAACAGCGCCTTGTCCAGATTATCAAAGACGGTGCGACCGCCGGCAAACGAAATTTCCCGCTCGCGCGAAGTGCCCCCAAAAAAAATACCGATTTTCATAAGTGCAGCAAAGGTAAGGGAGGTGATGAGGTAATGTGAGTGATGGGGTAAGGTAGGTGAGGAGGTGATGGGGTAATGGGGTGATGGGGGTAATAGGTGAGGAGGTGATGGGGCAATAGGTAATGGGGAGTTTTCCGTTCTTGCGTCCTAATAGGTCCGTTGCTGCCTCCTCACCCCATCACCCCACCACCTCACCTCATCACCTCATCACCCATAACATGAACACCCTCGACACCTACAACTTCGCCGGCAAGCGCGCCGTGATGCGCGTCGATTTCAACGTGCCGCTCGATAAGGACCTGCACATCACCGACGATACGCGCATCCGCATGGCCACGCGCTCGGTGATGAAAATCCTCAACGACGGCGGCTCGGTGGTGCTGCTCTCGCACCTGGGCCGGCCCAAGGGCGGCTACGAAAAGAAGTTTTCGCTCGAAAGCCTCGTGCCGCGCCTCGCCCAGGAGTACGGCCGCGAGGTGCAGTGGGGCGGCGACGTGCTGAGCCCCGAAGCCGCCCAGCAAGCGGCGGCCCTCCAGCCCGGCCAGGTGCTGCTGCTCGACAACCTGCGCTTTCACAAGGAAGAGGAAGCCGGCGAGCCCGCCTTCGCCGCCAAGCTGGCTGCCCTCGGCAATGTGTACGTGAACGACGCCTTCGGCACCGCGCACCGCGCCCACGCCTCCACGGCCGTGATGGCCAGCTCGTTTGCCCCCCAGGACCGGGTGGGCGGCTACCTGATGCAATCGGAAATCGACAACGCCCAGAAGGTGCTGGAGAACGCCGAGCGGCCGTTCACCGCCATCATGGGCGGGGCCAAAATCTCGGACAAGATTCTCATCATCGAAAAGCTGCTCGATAAGGTGGATAACTTGCTCATCGGCGGCGGCATGGCCTACACCTTTGCCGTGGCCGAGGGCGGGCACGTGGGCAGCTCGCTGCTCGAAGCCGACAAGGTGGACCTGGCCCGGCAGCTCATCCAAAAAGCCAAGGACAAGGGTGTAAACCTGGTGCTGCCCGGCGACTCGCTCATCGCCGACAAATTTGCCAACGACGCCAACGTCGACATCGCGGCCAACGAATCCATCCCCGACGGCTGGATGGGCCTCGACCTCGGCCCCGACAGCCGCGAACAGTTCGCCGACATCATCCGCACCAGCAAAACCATTCTCTGGAACGGGCCGATGGGCGTGTTTGAAATGAGCAACTTCTCGCTTGGCACCGAGTACGTGGCCCGTGCCATTGCCGAGGCCACGGCCGGCGGCGCCTACTCGCTCATCGGCGGGGGCGACTCGGCCGCCGCCGTGCAGCAAATGGGCTTTGGCGAGCAGGTGAGCTACATCAGCACCGGCGGCGGCGCGCTGCTCGAATACATGGAAGGCAAGGAGCTGCCCGGCGTAGCGGCCCTGGGCTAGCCCCACGCAAGACGGGCGCCCCGGCAGCGGGTAGCACATGCTTTGTGTAGCACATGCTTTAGCTTGTGTGCGATGCTACTACCCTCAGCCCGGCACAAGCTAAAGCATGTGCTACCCGCCGCCGCGGCGCCCCCTCCGCCGGGGGCGGGGTTTTCCGGTCCTACCCTCAAGCTGCCATAAGAGCCGTGAACCAGGACGAAGCCCGCCCTTGTTAGCGCCGACGAATGCCGTTGCTCACGTTTTTTTGCCTCCCGCATGAATCCCACGCTTGCCTTGCCCCGCGACCAGGCGCGCCGGGCCTACTCGGTGGCCTTTGGCCTGAGTGTGTTCACAATCATCTATAACGTGGTCGAAGGACTGATTTCGACGTGGCTGGGGTTCCGGGACGAAACCCTGGCCTTGTTTGGCTTCGGCGTGGACAGCTTTATTGAAGTGATTTCGGGCGTGGGCATTGCTTACATGGTGCTGCGCCTGCGCCGGGCCCCGGCGGGTGCCGATGCCGGCCGGGCCGCCGCCGAGCGCACGGCGCTGCGCGTGACGGGCTACGGGTTTTATGCCCTGGTGACGGGGCTCGTGGCGTCGGCCGGCGTGAGCGTGTGGACCGGGCACCGGCCCGAAACCACGATGCCGGGCGTGGTGATTTCGCTGGTGTCGATGGCCGTGATGGGCGCGCTGGTGGCGGCCAAGGAGCGGGTGGGCCGGCAGCTGAACTCGGCCGCCATCCGGGCCGACGCGAGCTGCACGCGGGTGTGCATCTACATGTCGGGGGTGCTGCTGGTGGCCAGCGGCTTGTCTGCGCTCACAGGCTGGCCGTACCTGGATGCGCTGGGCTCGTTGGGGCTCGCGTGGTTTTCGTGGCGCGAAGGGCGCGAAAGCCTGGAAAATGCCGCTTCCGGGGCCGTGTGCGGCTGCGGGCACGGCTAGCAGGCGGGCCCGGCGTCAACTTCCGGCCGGGCACGGCGTAAGCATGGGCGTATGCGCATGACTCTTTTTTTTGCTGCGGCACGCCCCCGTGGCGGCGCCTGGGCGGCGGGGCTGCTGGCCGTAGCGGGCCTGGCGGGCTGCTCGGTGGGCCGGCTGCCCCAGCTCGAACCCGACTACTACCAGGTGGTGCAAACCAACGACCCCGCGCTGGCGCAGGCCGTGGCCGGGGTGCCGCGGCGGCGCTTTTATGTCGAGCAGCCCGCGCCGGATACGCTGCTGCTGTACCGCCCCACGGCCAGGAAAACGGCGCCGGGGCCGCCGCTGCGCTACGGCCTGCACGCGGGCCGGCACGCGGTGCTGCTGCACCGCGAATTCGATTTCGACATCTTCACCCTGCCCTTCAAGGTGCGCCCCGGCCGCGAAGGCGTGCCCACGCAGCTAAACACCAACTTCAACGCGGCCCTGTACCTGGGCCGGCGGCTCGATTTCTACCACCTCAACCGGCACCCGCTGCCCACGGGCCGCACCGTGCCGCTGATTCGGACGGTGGGCGTGGGCTACGGGCTGTTTACGGGCCTGGGCTCGTCCTACATCACCGCCGACCTCACCCACGGCCATGCCCCAACGGACTACGAAGGCCTCGTGATGCACAGCGGGGCGGCGGTCATCTACGACGCCCACGTGTTCAACGTGGGCGCGGCCGTGGGCGTGGACCGCCTCCTGGGCGCCGATGCCGACTACTGGCTGTACCAGGACCGGCTGTGGTTCGGCCTGCTGTTTGGGCTGAACCTGAACTAGCGCCGGGATGCAGGCCCGCAGTGTTGCGGCACCTGGGCCGCATTGTCCTCTACTCAAGTAATTGTGCACGACGTTCCGGAGGTCGCTGATGCTGATGCTGATGCGCAACCGCGCTAACGGCCGCCTTCAGGCCTTTTTCTCCAGCAGCCCGAGCAGCTCATCGGCGGCTTTCTCGATGTCGCGGTAGCCTTGCTGGGCGGCGCGCTCCTTGGCCGCGATGAGGCCGTCGCGGTGCACCGTTTTGAAGTCGCCGTAGGGGAACTTGTAGCCGCCTTTGGTGTCGGCGCCCTTGCTTTTGTCGAGGCCGAGGTGCCAGTTGGCGTACTCTTCCATCTCGTGCTTTTTCAGGAAGGCGTTTTCTTCGGCCGCGTCGGGGTTGTGCTCGCCCCAGTGGCCCTCATCGTTCTTGATTTTGCCGCTTTGGATGAGGCGGCGGGCGTAGGCCACGGCCTGGGGATTGACGGAAATGCTCACGGGAAAAGGAAAGTTGGTGGACTGTCCGGTAGTACGCGGCCCGAAAACCTGGGTTTCCAGTGCTCAGCTTGTGCCGGCCGTGGAGCGTCGGGCCCCGTGCCATTGCGCGGCTGCAACTTTTTCGTTTACCGGCCGGTCAACCGGTTATCGACTTGTTTTTCGCCTATTCTCATGAAAAAGCTGTTCGCTTTTCTGCTACTGGCCAGTGCCTTAGGCAACTGCCAGCAGCCCGCTGTGGCCCCGGCCGCCACTACCCAAGGACAGGTTGTGCGGTACCAAACGGTGACGGATAGCCAGGGCCAGCACCCGCGGGTGCGCTGGATTGTGCAGCTGGCCGCCCCGCTCACCGTGAAAGGCTGGAACAACCACGACTATTCGCAAGTGAAGGTGTTCGGCCTGCCCGATACGGTGGTTTTTCGGGCCGGTACGCGCTTTTATTTCAACTACGAGGTCGTGCCCGAAGCCCGGCAAACTCCCTGGAAAACAGGGTACGAGTGGCTGGCGGTGCCGCCCGGCCCGCCCGGCTACACCCCGAATCCGGAGCTCGCGCTTTCGGCGGTAAAGCTGCCGTGAACGGCTTCTGCGCACGGGGCCGGGCCGCGCGTTTGTGGCCTCAGCTTTTGCCGTGCAGCAGGTACTTGGTTTGCTTGAAGCTGTAGCCCACCGACACCACGAAGCGGCCGGCGCTGGCCGGGTGGTCGGTTTCGGCGGTGTAGATGGGCAGCTGGAAGCTGGTGTTGAACGACACGTTTTTGTAGTACACGTCGAGGCCGGGGCCGAGCAGGGCGTTGTTCATGGCGTGCTCGCCGGTGAGCTGGCCTTCGAGCATTTCGCCCTTGGTTTTCTCGTAAAAAAACTGCGCCGACGGGTACACCTGCCAGTCGGTGCCCAGCGGCAGGCGGTAAAACAGGCTGGCGTAGGTGGCCGTGCTCGGGGCCAGGCTGTTGCGGTAGGTATTTTCGGTCGAGCGCCGGTAGCTGCTGTTCACGCTCAGGCCCAGGCTGTGGAAACCGCCGATGTAGTTGGCGTAAATAAAGCCGTCGGTGGTGCCGGTGCCCACCTGGCTGAGCAGCGGGTAGCGCTGCCCGGCCGCGTTCTGGCGCCGAAACTCGCCGGTGGGCAGCTTCACGCCGCCGCCCACGATGAGGCGGCTCTGCACGCCGGCCGTTTCGATGGCCCGGATGAGGTGGTAGCCGGCAAACACGGTCACGTCGCCCACCCCCGAGGAGTTGAGCTGCTTGCCGTTAATCTGCGAGGTGTTCATCACGTAGGGCACGAAGGCGTTCAGCTCGACGCGGCGCGAGAGGAAGTACTTGCCGCGCAACTCAACCACCCGAAAGGCCTCAAAATCGGTGGGGTCGCCGTGGTGGGCGTGCGCGTAGCCGTTGTCGGAGTTGAGGGACGACGGAAAAAACGGCCGGGCCCCGGCGGGGAAAAACTGCGGCGTCTGCCCCAGCGCCCGGTAGCCGTTGAAGATGCGGTAGCGGTGCATGAGCGAAAAGCCGCTCTGGTTGTCGTAGGGCGTGATGCCCATGAAGCAGCCGCAGATGTCGCAGGCCCGGCCCGATAAGGACCCGCACACCAGCAGCAGGGCAAGAACAAAGGTTTTGGGGAAAGTCATGGCAAGAAGGGAAAGCAGGGGCCGGCCGGGTCAGGGCTGTTCGGCCAACCGTTGGTTGTGGATAAAGGTGTCGTCGGTAAGCGTGCGCAGAAAGGCGATGAGGTCGGCCTGCTCGGTGGCCGTGAGCGCGATGCCCAGCGGCCCGCCCGCCGGCCGCAGCACCGCGTCGAGGGTGAGCGAGGCCACCACGCCGTGGTCATAATGGGCCAGCACGGCCTCCAGCGTGGCAAAGCGGCCGTCGTGCATGTACGGGGCCGTGAGGGCCACGTTGCGCAGGCCCGGCACCTTGAAGCGGCCCACGTCGGCCGCCCGGCCGGTGATGTGGGCCCGCCCCGAGTCGGCCCCGAAAGAGGCGCTGAGCCCGTTGTTGCGGTAAGTTTCGTCGCTGAACAAATCGGTGGCGTGGCAGCTGCCGCACTTCTGGGCAAACAGCGCCCGGCCGCGCAGCTCGGGCGCGCTCAGCCCCGCGCTGCCCTCGCCGCGCACGTACTGGTCGTAGCGCGAGTTGGCCGAGGTGAGCGCCGCCGTGAACTGGGCCAGCGCCCGCAGGAACTGGTACGACGTGATGGGCCCGGGCCCGTACACGGCCGCGAAGCGCCGCGGGTAGGCCGCGTCGGCGTTGAGCTTGGCCAGCACGCCGGGCAGCGTCTCGTCCATCTCCAACGGGTTGGTGAGGGGCGCCAGGGGCAAGGTTTCGAGGCTTTTGGGGCCGCCGTCCCAGAAGAATTCCGCTTTCCAGCGCAGGTTTTGCAGGGCCGGGGCGTTGCGCGTGCCCAGGCGGCTGCCTACGCCGTGGCTCAGGCGGTGGTCGGCGTTGGCGAAGGCCGCGAACTGCTGGTGGCAGCTGCCGCACGACACCGAGCCGTCGCGCGACAAGCGCGGGTCGTAGAACAGGCTGCGGCCCAGGGCGAAGGCGGCCGCGTCGGGCGCATTGGCTGCCAGGGCGTACACCGGGGCCGGAAAGTTGGCCGGCAGCACGGCGCCGGGCACGGCGGCCGGGGCGGGCGCGGCCACGTCGGGCACCTGGCAGCCGGCCCCCAGCAGCCCCGCCAGCCCGAAGGCCAGCGAGGCAGCGGCAAGGCGATTCATGGCCGCTTAGTTGGCGTGGATGTGCTCGACGGAGAACATGCCGGCGGCGTAGTTGTTGGCCACCAGCACCGAATTGGCCCCGCCCATCGTGTTCGACAAGGTGCCGAACCGGACGGTATTGGGGCCGGTAAACATCTTCAGCACGTCCACACTAAAGTGGATTTCGGGGCTGTGGTCGGTGCGCACCAGCAGCTTGGTGCCGCTGGGAAACGCCGGCGACACCACCCGAATCGTGTTATTCGGCGATTTGAAGCCGCCGATGTGAAAGACCAGGCCGCCTTCGGTGGTGCCCGCCGCGTGCGGCGCCTGGGGCGAAGTGCCCTCGAACTTGGTGTAGATGTAGCCCGAGTTCCAGGTCCAGAACATGCCGTTGTTGGGGTCGAGCGCGCCTTTTTGGGCCCCCGATACGTTGTGCACGCTGTCGACCCCCACGGTGAAGGTGACGCCCGTGTAGTCGCCCACCGGCACGTCGGCAATGTCGATTTGCTGCGAGCCGCTCACGGCCGCGTCCACGAGGTAGTAGCTATCGGGCACGGCGTAGCTGCCGCCGTCGGCTTTGTTGAATTTGATGTTGGAGATGTACTGCCGGAAGGTGGTGACCTTGAACTGGTCGCCGGCCGGGGTGGAGTACGTCTGGGTGTTGAGCGTCAGCGGGTCTGTGCCCACTGTTTGCTCAAATTCGAGGCCCACTTTGCCGGTCTGGTTGGCGGGGGTTTCGTCGTCCTTCTTGCAGCCCGTCAGGGTTAGGGCAGCCAGGGCAAAAGTGTAGGCAACAGTCGAAATAGAAAAGCGTTTCATCGGAAAATTCAAAAGGAAATGTACTGGTACTGATTAGCAGGCGGCGTGCCAACGCACGCGCCGGCCCGCCGTGGGCACGGCAAGGCCAAAGCGGGCGATTCAACCGGCTCAGCGGAAGGAATCGGCCCCGAAATCAGACCAGGAGCAGGGGCGGGCGGAACACGCCCGGGTCACGGCCGGCCACGCAGCGCACTACCCGCGGGCGGGCAAAGCGCTGGGCCGGCCGCTGCCCGCGCCGCCGCGCCGGCAAGGCGAAGGCGGCCGAGGGCAAGGCCTCGTATTTTACCTTGGCCAGGGCGCTGGCCGGGGCTTTTTTGTCGCCGCCGTCGGCCTTGCGCAGCTCCTGGGCCAGGTGGCACTGGCCGTTGCAGTGCAGCTGCGGGCGCGCCTTGTTCACGCAGTACAGCGCCGCGACGCGGGCCTTGTGCAGCTGGTAGTCCACGACCAGCACCTCCTGCCCCAGGGTCTGGAGCAGCATCAGGGCAGCGAGGAAAAGGGCCAGAAAGCGGTTCACGGGCGGGTATCGACGAAGGGCAAAGGTAAGCCTGGCCCCGGAAAATAGTACCAAAATTCCGGCTCTGTTTCCTGCTCAATCGGCGCTCGGGGCGGCCGGGTTGCCTGGCCCGGCCAAAAAGGCCCCTATTTTGGGCCGGGCCTACAGCTTGTCTTGCCGGATAGCTCTGGTCACCAGGGCCGGCGCGCCGGGCGAGTGGGCGGGCAGCGGCGGGCCCATCCGGCTTAGTTCAGGTACGGCGCCTCCAATTCCTGGCCCATGCCCTTGAGCGGGTCGGTGGAGCGGCGGCCGGTGAGGCGCGTGCTCAGGGCCTGGGCCTCGCGGGCGCTGAGCACGTTCAGCTCGCGCAGCCAGGCCACGCGCCGCAGCTGGGGCTCGATGAAGCCCAGCGGGTTCACCTGGCCGTATTCGTCGCGCAGGTAGGTTTTGGTGCGGCGCTCCAGCTCCGCCACCAGGGCCCGAAACTGCTTGCGCTGCCAGGGCCGGCCGGCCAGCGTTACGGCCAGGTGGGCGGTTTGCAGCCGGAAAGTGCACCATTGCTGCTCGAAGCGCAGCCACATGCTCAGGGCGTTGAGGCCGAGAATGGCCCACCACCCGTACAGCGACGCGCCCGCCTGCCCGGTGGCCAGCCAGTCGCGCCAGGGGCCGCTGCCCAGCACCAGCAGCAAAAGCCCCGTCAGCAGCAGCTGATTGGTGGGAATGTGGCGGTGCTCGCCGGAGGTAAGGGGCAGGATTTCTTCGTAGGGCACCTCGGTTTCGAGCGTGGCCACGCCCTGCGGGTTGCGCTTGCAAACGTAGAGGCTTTCGGCCCGCAGCGCAATGTGCGTGGTGCCCAGGAACAGCTGTTTTTGGGTAAAAATCATTCGGGGAAGGGGGAGGAGGGTAGCGGGGGCAGTGGGAAGACGGCAGCGGGGGAGGAAATCCTAAGCTTCCCATCTACCCCTCCCGCTCTTCCCACCGCCCTACTTAAACGGGCTCGGCGTGAAGCACAATACAAAAATAACCACCATTGCCCACCCCAGCGCCTGGCGGCCCGTGCCAAGCGGCCGCTCGTCGGGCGCGGGCGGGTGGTAGATGCCCGTGAACCGGCCCAGCAGCAGCCCAAACACCAGCCAGCCCGGATTGCCCAGAATGCCCGGAAAAACCGCCGCCCCGGCCACCTGCACCGCCCAAATGCCCGCCGCCAGCAGCAGCCCGTGGCGCGGCCGGGGCAGCACCCGCCAGAATATCAGCGCCAGGTAGCCGGCATAAATAGGCCCGCCGTAGAGCCAGGTTTTCCAGTCGGTGCCTGGCGAAAAAAGCCCCAGCCCGGCATAAAAGATGAAGCCCACGAACAGCACCGGCACCAGGCGGTTGAAGCGCCGCCGGCCCAGCAGGCCGTAGAGAATGTGGCCGCCGTCGAGCTGGCCCATCGGCAGCAGGTTGAGCGCCGTGAAGAACAGGCTGAGCGCGCCGGCCAGCAGCACGGGGTAGTGCAGCAGCTCGTTGGGGTGGGGCAGCCGGGCCGGGTCGGCAAACGCGGCTTCGAGCAGCTGGTAGAGCAAGGGCTTGGCCAGCGTGAGGCCCGAAGTGCCCGGCAGATGCACCGGCGGCAGGTGCGTAAAGCCGAAAATCAGCAGCGGCACGGCCACCAAAAAGCCGGCCAGCGGCCCGGCCAGTCCGATATCAAAAAACTCACGCCGCGAAAAAATCCGGTCCTTGATGCGGATGACGGCCCCGAACGTGCCCAGCCCCATCGGAAACGGGATGTAGTACGGCAGCGAAGTGCGCACCCGGTTGCGCCGGGCCGTGAAATAGTGCCCGAATTCGTGCACCGTGAGCACCCCCAGAAACGGCAGCGCAAACCACAGCCCGCGCCGCACTTCCGCGCCCAGTGCCGCCCCGCGCAAGCCAAACACGTCGAGCGGCAGGAAATCGATTTCGCCCCGCGTCAGCTCAATCCCGGCCAGCGTGGTGGTAACGAGCGTCACCAAAAACAGCCCGAGGTGCAGCGCCGCCGTGCGGCCCGCCGGGGGCGCCGGCCGCTCAAACCGGCGAAACAGCGCCTGCGCCCGGGCGCTTTCCGCCAGGGCCGGCGGGGTTGTAGTCGACAGGTTATTACCCCGCAGCGTCGCGGCGTCGGCCGGGTCGGGCCCGGTATAGAAACCATCAAAATCAGGCTCAGGAGCGGGCAGGGGCGTATTCTCGGGGAAAGGCACGGAGGGCTTCGGGCAGGGCGGTGAGGAGGGTGAGGGGCGGGGCCAGGTGCAGCACCCGCAGCCCCAGGCGCCGCGCCGTGGCCACGTGCTGCGGGCTGTCCTCAATAAACAACGTATCCGCCGCCTGCCAGTTCATTTCCGCCAGCGCGTGCCGGAATATTTCCTCGCCCGGCTTGCGCCAGCCCACCTCCTGGGAGTAGAAAACCCGGTCGAGCACGTCGGCAATGCCGTTTTTGAAGCCGTATTGCGCGGCCAGACGGCGGTTGATTTCGGCAATGTGCAAGGCGTTGGTGTTGCTGAGCAGCGCCGTTTGGTGGCCCCGCCGGCGCAGCTCGCCGATGAGCGCCAGGCGCTCGGCGGGCACGTCGAGCAGCATGGCGTGCCAGGCCGCGTCCAGCTCGGCGTCGGTGGCGTCGAGGTCGTAGGCGGCGCGCAGCCCGGCCCGAAACCCGGCCGGGGAGAGGTGGCCGGTTTCGAACCGGTCAAACAGCTCGGCCTGCCGCGCCTGCGTGAATTCTACGGTGCTGCCCGCCCGGCTCAGCCGGCGCAGGGCGGCGGGGGTGGCGTCGTAATCAATGTCGATGATAACGCCGCCAAAATCAAATAACAGATGGGGAAGCATGGGCGAACTTGTTTTTCCGTCCGCGAAGGTCGTACTTTTGTGCTGTTGGAGGGCCGGCAACGGCATGGGTTGAGGTGAAAGATGACTGCCTCCAGCACCGGGCCTATAGCTCAATCGGTTAGAGCAGCTGACTCATAATCAGCAGGTCCTTGGTTCGATTCCAAGTGGGCCCACGATGTAAGTAAAAAGGCCGTTTCCGCGCTGGAAACGGCCTTTTTATTTCCAGCTAACGGCACGGCTAACGGTTGGTGAAAAGAATTTAAAATGAATAATTAAAAATTATGATATTCACCGTCAAATTTTTAATTATTCATCTTTAATTCTCCTAAAAACGATACGCCGAGTAGGAAACTGCTGTAGGTCAGCTATCAACCGGACCGGATGCGGGCCACAACCCCCTGTTGTGGCAAGGCATAGTTGCCCTGACTGAAGAGCTTTGGCCCCAATGCCCTGCCGATGTGCACCTCGCGGCCAACCAGGGCACAAAAAAGCTCCGGCTGCCCTACGCTGGGAAGCCGGAGCTAACTTCGGTATATTCAAGCATGGGTCGCGCCGCTACTGCCCCAACTCCCGCCGGTCGGGGCGAGCCAGGGCCGGGCGGGGCCGCGAGCGCACGGTGTTGGGCTGGTTGGGGCGTGCCGGGCGGGCGTTGGCCGTCCGGGCTACCATCCGGTCGTCGGCTCCCAGGCTGCTGGTCAGCTCGGCGGGCGCTGCCGCCAGGGCCCACTTGCCGGGGGCGCGCTCGTCGAGGTGCTGGGGCTCGAAATTGCCGTTTGATACCTGGGCCTTTGCCTTTGTCGAAAGGGTCAGGCAGAGTGCGGCGGCGAATAGGGTGGGAAGTAATGATTTCATAGGAGTATAAATTTAGAAGGGGTACTCAACAAATATACTACGCCCGCAACCAGAAAACAAGGACACTTTGCCCCTGCGTGTGACTACGATTAATCCAGTATTTGACATAACGAAAACGACCTCACATGCCGTTTCGGCGCCTGCATGACCGGTGGCAGCCCGTGGCCCGCGCCAACTAACAGGCGCCAACAGACATCCTGACCACCAGATTTTAGCCATTACCACCTCGGGCTACCCTGTTTATGCCCGGTATTTCGGCTCGGGTTGCGGCATTTCGGCTCGCGTTGCGGCCTTCGTCTTTTGCCAGTAAGCATTCGGGTTATGTGCTATTGCCCCAGCCGGCAGCCAGGGCCACCACTGGCCCAGGTCTTTTTGGATGATTTTATGATAAAACTCAGGCAACACCAACGATTCGCCTTCGAAATATTGCCGGAAGGCCCGGTCGCTCACCAGCTGCTGGCGCACCTGCCGGTAGAAGCGCAGGCGGCCAAAACCCTCCGACGACACGGCCCGCATGGTGTTCATCCACTTGGCCGCGCGGATGGGCGAGGCCACGTGGCGCCGGTAAATGGCCTTCGCTGAGAAGGAATAAGCCGTCAGGTCGATGACTTTGTCGTAAAACGCCACCCAGTCGTAGTTCTGCGGCTTCACGTTCATGGCCAGGTTGTTATTCAGGAAGTGAAAGGGGAACGGCAGCACCCGGTTGGCTTGCTGGTATTCCAGGTTGAGCGGGGCCGCTTCGCCAAACGCGCTGAGCAGCGAGTAGCCGGGGAACGCGGCCGGCGCCAGGTCCACAAACCGCTTGGTGAGCTCAAATGGCTCGTCGCCGGCGTCGCTGTCGAGCCCCAGCACGAAATTGGTTTGCACGTAGGGCACGTACTTGAACATGAGGTTGACGTGCTCGGCGATGCGCGCCACCTTGGCCGCGCCCGCCAGGCGGGAGGTGCGCGACTTGTTGCCCAGCTCGTACCACGACTCGATGCCCGGCAGCAGCGCCTCAAAGCCGTGGTCGTTCAGCACCTTCAGGTGGTCTTCGGTGAGGATGGACAGGCTGCTTTCGGCCATGAACCGGAAGCTTTTCAGGGGCGCGGCCGCCGCGATGGCGTCCATGGTTTCGCCAAACCGCACCCCAAAATTCGGGTCGTGCCAGGCCACCACGGGCCGCTTGAACTTGGTGAGCAGGAAGCGCAGGTCGTCTTTGATGGTGTCCACGCTCAGCGGCTGGTAGTCCACCGTGGCATCGATGCAAAACGGGCAGGTGTAGGGGCAGCCCACGCTGCCAATCATGGGCACCATTTGCAGCACGGGGGCTTTTTTCAGGGTCGGTGCGATGAACTTCCACCGCTCCTGCACGCCCGGCAGCTGGGCCGGCTGCCGCCCCGCCGACAGGTGCCGGCCCACCGGCCGCTGGGGCCGGCAGTCGGCCAGCACCTCCGCGATGGTGGCCTGGTGGGTGAAGCCCAGCACGTAGTCGAAGTACTGCACGGCATCGTCGGGGTAGCAGCGGGCGTGGGGGCCGCCGAGCACCGTCACGACGCCCTGGCTACGGAAATAATTGCTGACCGCGTAGGCCAGCAGCGCTGCCTGCGTAAAGGCGCTGATGAAGATTAAATCCACGCGCTTGGGCAGCTCGCGGCGCAGGTCTTCCTGGCCGGTGTAGCAAATCAGGGTCACCTCGTGCCCGGCCTGCTCGCACCAGGTGGCCACTACCTGGGGCATGATGCTGGCCAGATTGGCGTGCATGGCCCTGGCCCATAAAGTGGTAGTCGGCCCTTGGCAGACCAAATCGATGATGCCGATGGTAAGCTTTGCCATAGTCGTCGGCTAAGCGGCTAATAGGCCAATTAGCGAACTTTAATATAGCAGTTTAACTCGACAACAAGCGCGGCGGAGCCGTGAGTCTGCGGCTGCGATGGGCCCAAACGGCCAGTTACTATCTGCTGTTACGCAGTGGTGCTCCTGCATCCGCTGTACCAAGTGGTTGCTGGTTTCTCGTTGCTGGTTGCTGGTTAGACATGAACGAGAAACCAGCAACCAGCAACGAGAAACCAGACGGCAGTCGCTGCGGCCACTGCGTAACAGCAGCTACTATCTTCTTATTCCAAACGCCGCAGCCCCAGCACGCCAATGATAATCAGGCTGGTGAAAAACACGCTCATCCACGAAAACGGCTGCTTGAGGTACAACACGTCGACGAGCTTGATGCCGACGACGGCCAGCGCCATCCACGCCGAATAGGCCGTGGCCGTGGGAATGGTGCGCATGGCCAGCGACAGAAACATCACGTTGGCCAGCCCAAAGGCCACGTAGGCCAGCAGCGGCAGCACCGGCAGCAGGGCAGTCGGCTGCGAAAACGTGTGCAGCCAATCCACGTCCCGGATGCGCTGCATGTTGAGGGCTTTGAGGCTGTAAGTCCAGCAAACCTCCATGAAAGAGGCCAAAAACAAGGATAACCAGGGATTAATCAACGGGGCAGGGCAGCGGTGGGCGTGAGTTGAGAAGCGGCCGGGGCGGCGGGCGCGGCGTCAAAATTACCACCCGGCCGCTGGGCGGGCACCGTGCCGGTGTGCGTGTCGGGCACCGGCCAGCCGTGCAGCGGGCGCAAGGCCGGCACGCGGTCGGTGAGCCGCGTGAGCAGCCGGACGCGCAGGCCGTGGTAGGCCCGAAACCAGCGGGAGCGCTGCGCCAGGGCGTCTTCGTCGAAGCGCGCCACCGAGAAAACGTGCTGGCTGAAATAGTCTTTGGGAAACGCATACGGCAAGCCCCATTTCAGGGGCTTGTGGCCGGGGAAATACGCGGTGCCAAACAGCCAGTCCCAGAAGGCGAATTTGGTCGAGAAATTGGCATAAAATACCTCCTCGTGGTCGGCATGGTGCCAGAGGTGCATTTCCGGTCCGTTGAAAAAGTATTGCAGCCGGCCCGACTTCACGTCCACGTTGGCGTGAATCCAGATGCCCCACACGGCATCGATGCAGGCCTTGATGGGCACCACCACAGGGTCGGCCCCGAGCAGGATAATGGGCGCGAACTCAATGGTTTGGTTGATGATAATTTCCAGCGCGTGGGAGCGGGAGCCCGCCAGCCAGTCGACCTGCTTGCCCGAGTGGTGGGCCTCGTGCGTGCGCCAGAACAGCGGGCTGTTGTGCTGAAACCGGTGAAACCAGTAGATGTAAAAATCGTGGGTAACCACGAAAAACAGCACCTGCGCCCACACCGGCCAGCCGGTCACAAAGTGCAGCTTCGAAAACCCAAAATGGTGGTCGAGCGGGACGATGATGTAATCGAAGATGATGATTTTCAGCGCGTAGCTCTGCACGAACGTGTAAAGCACCAAATCCGTCCAGAAGCCTTCCCGAAAAAACGGCAGGCCCTTGCGGTAGGGGAAATACCGCTCCAGCGTGATGACCACGGCCACCCAGCTCAGCAGGATGGCCGTGGTGATGATTTCAACGTGTTGCATGGTATCGGCGATTCTGGTTTAAAGGAACGTCATGCAGAGCGCAGCGAAGCATCTTTACTGCAATAGTAAATCTGATTACTGCTGCGGTAAAGATGCTTCGCTGCGCTCTGCATGACGTTCTTACATAGTTCAAGAGTTCCAACCCGAACCCCTTAGCCGTTGTTCGGCGTCAGCTCGCGGCGCAGGCGGCGGCGGGGCTCCAACTCGCTGTCGTACACGCGCTTCTGGCCGTCGCCGAGGGCTTCTTCCACGTCGCGGATGTCGCGCACGAGCTTGGCCATGCCACCGGGCTCCACGCTGGCGGCGTGGTCGGAGCCCCACATGGCGCGGTCGAGGGTGAAGTGGCGCTCGACGAAGCAGGCGCCCAGCACCACGGCCGCCACCGTGGTGGCCAGGCCGGTTTCGTGGCCCGAATACCCGATGGGCGTGGTCGGAAACATGGCTTGCAGGGCGGGCACCATGCGCAGGTTCAGCTCGGCGGGCGGGCAGGGGTAGGAGGACGTGGAGTGCGCGACCATCAGCTTATCGAGCCCCACCCAGCCCACGGCCTGCGTGATTTCGTCGAGCGTGCTCATGCCGGTGCTCAGCATCAGCGGCCGGCCGGTGGCGCGCACGCGGTCGAGCAAGGGCCGGTCGGTGAGGGACGCGGACGCCATTTTATAGAGCACGGGCTGAAACTGTTCCATAAAATCGACCGACGGCTCGTCCCAGCACGAGGCAAACCAATCGATGCCCAGCGCCCGGCAATAGTCGTCGATGGCCGTGTATTCGGCCTGCCCAAACTCGGTTTTGCGCTTGTAGTCGATGTAGCTCATGCGGCCCCAGGGCGTGTCGCGCTGGTTTTCCCACTGGTCTTTGGGCACGCACAGCTCGGGCGTGCGCTTCTGGAACTTCACCGCGTCGCAGCCGGCGTGGGCCGCTTCCGAAATGAGCTGCTTGGCCAGGTCCAGCGAACCGTTGTGGTTGATGCCGATTTCGGCGATGATATAGGCCGGGTGACCCGCGCCGATTGACCGGTTTTTCCGGAGTTCAACTGCATTCATGAGGCGAAGAGGAATGTAGCACACGCTTTAGCTTGTGCAGGTGAAAAAATAGTATTAGTAGGTAACGCGCAAGCCAAAGCATGCGCTGCAATAGCTCAAATGGCCGTCCAGCCGCCGTCCACCACCAGGTTGGCCCCGGTCATGTAAGCCGAAGCGTCCGAAGCCAGAAACACCACGGCGCCTTGGTAATCGGTGGCAGCGGCCATGCGCCCAAGGGGGGTTTTGGCGCTGTACTGTTTCACAAAAAACGCGTCCTGGCTATTCTCCACGCCGCCCGGCGAAAGGGTGTTGACGCGCACGCCGGCCGGCCCCCAATACGCCGCCAGATAGCGCGTGAAATTCACCACCGCGCCCTTGGTCATGGGGTAAGAAGGTGATTTGTAGAACGTTTGCTCGCCCTGCTCGTTGCGGTAAATGCTCTGGTCGGGCCCCACGATGCCGTAGGTGCTGGCCACGTTGATGATGGAGCCGTGGCCCTGCCGGGCCATCGGCGTGCCGAACACCTGCGCGGCCAGAAAAACGCCCGTCACGTTCACCTCCAGCACCTGCTGAAAGGTGGCCAGCGGAAAGTTTTCGAACTTGCTGAGGTCGGCCGCCAGGGCTGGGTTTTCGAACATGTCGTTGATGGCGGCATTGTTCACCAGCGCGTCGATGTGGCCAAACTGGGCCAGAATCCGGTCGCGCGCGGCCGCCAGCGATTCCGGACTGACGACGTTCACGGCCAGCGCCAGGTGCGGGCCGCTGGGCAGCTCGGCCGCCACGGCGGCGCAGGTCGCCGCGTTGAGGTCGGCCACCACCACGTTGGCCCCGGCGGCGGCCAGCGCCGCGCAGTGCTGCCGGCCTATCAGGCCGCAGGCGCCCGTGACGATGGCCGTTTTATTGGTGAGGTCGAAGAGGTTCATTGGGGTTAACCCCACCCCCGGCCCCTCCCCGGTGGGGAGGGGGGCCAGGCGATGCATGAGGTTTTGGTTAAGTGAATTAAGAGCCCCTCCCCATCGGGGAGGGGTTGGGGAGGGGTTACTTGGCCTTCGCCGGCGCGGCATTCGTCACTTTGCGGAACACGGCTTCCACCGGCTCGCCCAGCAGGCGGGCGGCTACGTCGCCGGCTTCGATGGCGGCTTTGAGCAGCGGCAGCACCTCGCGGTAGGCGGCCAGCGTGTGGGCCACGTCGGCGTCGGTGTGCGAGAAGCACATGTTGTGGAAACCGCCCC
>CAXTCS010000009.1:0-35587 GCA_964242365.1 uncultured Hymenobacter sp.
GCCTGCCGCAGGGCGTCTTCTTCCACGGCATAGGAGAGCCGCAGGAAGCCCGGCGCCCCGCAGGTCGCGCCGTCGACGGCCTCGACCCCGGCCGCTGCCAGCCGCCGCACGAGCTGCGCCGAGGCCTCGGCGGCGGGCAAGCCAGGGCCGAGAAACCGGGTGAAATCGGCAAAAACGTAGTAAGTGCCCTCGGGGGCCACGACGGCGGGGGCGCCGGGCAAGGCCGCCAGCCCGGCCAGCAGCATGGACCGGGTGCGGCGCAGCTGGGCGCACAGCGCCGCGCCGATGGCCTCGGCCTGTTGCGTGGCGGCCATGGCGGCGGCCTGGGCCGGCACGGGCACCGCCACGCCGGTGCTGAACAGCCGGGCGGCCACGGCCCGCGCCAGCGCCGGCGGCGCCACCAGGCAGCCCACGCCCCAGCCCGCCAGCGCCAGCGATTTGGAGAAGCCGCTCACCACCACGTGCTGCTGGTGCGGGCCGGGCAGGGCGAGCAGCGTGGGCACGGGCTCTGGCCCGAAGCAAATGCCTTCGTAAATCTCGTCGCTGAGCACCCACAGCTGCGGGAATTCGGCCGTCACGGCCAGCAGCGCCGCCCACTCGGCCCGCGCATACACCCGCCCGGTGGGGTTGTTGGGGTTGCTGATGACGAGCAGGCGGGTGGCCGGCGTGAGGGCCGCCCGCAGGGTTTCGGGGCGCAGGGCGTAGTTGTCGGCGGCCGGCAGCGGCAGCGGGCGCAACACGCCCCCGGCCCGGCGCACCAGGTCGGAGAACCCGAACCAGTTGGGCGTGGGCAGCAGCACGTCGTCGCCGGGCCGGAGCAGCTCGCTGAGCACGGCAAACAGGCCGGTTTTGGCCCCCGCCGTCACCACCACCTGCTCGGCGACGACGCCCAGGGCGCCGCGCTGGCGGTAGCGCCCGGCCAGCGCCTCGCGCAGCGCGGGCAGGCCCGCCGCCGGGCTCACGGCCAGCGGAGCGTTGTGCTGCTGCGCGTGGGCCAGGGCCGCCGTGGCGGCGGCCAGCGCTACGGCGGGCACGGCAAAGTTTCCGTACCCCGAGGCCAGGCTGATTGTGGTCATTTTTTCGGAGTGGTTATTCTTTGGGGGCTATTCAAATTTGGGCCATCCAAATCGTTTGTCATGCAGAGCGCAGCGAAGCATCTTGCCCGCTTCGTTGTGGCAGTAATCAATTGCTACCACAACGAAGCGGGCAAGATGCTTCGCTGCGCTCTGCATGACGTTCTTTTTTCGCTTATTTGGACAGGCTCTCCTATTACCTGCTCACTGCGCGGCCAGCACCACGTCGGCAAAATCGGTGGCCGCGTCGGTGAACGAGGCCACGACCCGCAACCCGGCGTCGGCGGCCAGCGCCTCGATTTGCGGCAAGGTGAACTTGTAGGAATTTTCGGTATGAATCACCTCCCAGGCGGCAAAATCGAAGGTTTCTTCCAGCGCCTCGATGCGCACTTGCTGGGCGCGGGTGCTCACCAGGTACGAGCGCACGGCGCCCACCGACGGGTTGTAGTCGGTGTAGTGCTGCCAGCTGGCGAGGTCGAAAGCGGCGCCCAACTCGCGGTTGAGGCGGGTGAGCAGGTTCAGGTTGAAGGCGGCCGTGACGCCCTGGGCGTCGTCGTAGGCGGCCCGGATGCGGCGCGGGTCTTTCTGCAAGTCGAAGCCGATGAGCAGGCGGTCGGCCGGGGCGAGGGGCGCGGCCAGCTGGCGCAGGAAATCGAGCCGTTCGGCCGCGCCGAAATTGCCGATGTTCGACCCCAAAAACAGCACGGCCTTGCTACCCGGCCGGGTGCGCAGCTCGGCGAGGGCCGTGGCGTAGTCGGCCACCACGGGCGCCACGCGCAGCGCGGGCAATTCCTGCCGCAGGGCGTCGACCAGGCCGGTCATGGCGCCCGCCGAAATATCGACCGGGGCGTAGGTGAAGGCCGTATCGGCGCGCAGCAATTCGCGCAGCAGCAGCTTGGTTTTGGCGCCGTCGCCCGCGCCCAGCTCCACCAGGGCAAACGCCTCGCCCGCGGGCGGGCTCAGGGCCGCCGCGATGGCCGCCCCGTGCTCCCGAAAGATGGCAAATTCGGCCCTGGTGGGGTAATACTCCGGCAATTCCATTATTTGCTGGAACAGCCGGCTGCCGGCATCGTCGTAGAAATACTTCGACGACAGCGCTTTGGGCACCTGGCTCAGGCCAGCGGCCACGTGCTGCGCCAGCTCGCTTAATACATTTATCATTTAACAATTAACATTTAACAATTGACATTCGCCGTGCGCATGCGCACCGCCTGAATGTGAACGGGATGAAGCCTCGCTTACCAGCGAAGACAAAGAGAAGGAGAGAAAGAATTGTTAAATGATAAATGTTAATTGTTAATTGTCAAATGACCTCGACCGGGCCAGCCGGATGCCGGTGAACTGCCAGCGCTTGTCGGCGTGAAAAAAGTTGCGGTAGCTGACGCGGATGTGGCTTTCGGGCGTGGCGCAGGAGCCGCCGCGCAGCACCAGCTGGTTCACCATGAACTTGCCGTTGTACTCGCCCAGCGCCCCGGCGGCGCGCTCGTAGCCGGGGTAGGCGTGGTAGGCCGAGTAGGTCCACTCCCAGCAATCGCCCAGCAGCTGGTGGCAGCTGGCGGGGTCGGCGTCGGCGGGCAGGGGTTGGGCATCAAATAGGCTGCTTTCCAGCCAGGTACCGCCGCTGGTGGTGGCGCCGAAGTGCCGGGCGGCGGTTTCCCATTCGGCCTCGGTGGGCAGGCGCGCGCCGGCCCAGTTGGCGTAGGCATCGGCCTCGTAAAAGCTGATGTGCGTGACGGGCGCCGCCGGCACCACCGCCTGCATGCCGTGGTGCGTGAAGCGGTGCCAGGCGTCGTCTTTTTTCACCCAGTAAAGCGGCGCTTCCCAGCCTTCGGCCTGAGCCATATCCCAGCCTTCGCCCATCCAGTAGCGGAAATCGCGGTAGCCGCCGGCTTCCATGAAAGCCAGGTAATCGGCGTTGGTCACCAGGCGGTTTTGCAGCTCGAACGGGGCCAGCAGCACGTCGTGGGCCGCCAGCTCATTGTCGAAGCAAAACCCCTCTTCCTGAAAGCCCACCCGGTAAATGCCGCCGGGCACGGGCAGCCAGGACGCTGTGCTTAATCTTAATGAGGAATGAGGAATGAGGAATGAAGAATTATCAGAGCCCAATTCTTCATTCCTCATTCTTAATTCTTCATTAAGCGCAGCGATATCAAGCGCAGCGTAAGCCGGTGCTAGGGGGCTGGTGCTCAGAATGTACTTGATGTCGGTGGCCAGCAGCTCCTGGTGTTGCTGCTCGTGCTGCAAGCCCAACTCCAGCAGCTCGTAGAAGGTGGCGGGCAGGGCGTCGTTGGAACTGAGCAGCGCGGCCAGGGCGGTGTCGACGTGGGCGCGGTAGGCCAGCACGTCGGCCAGGGGCGGGCGCGAAAGCGTGCCCCGGTCGGCCCGGTTCACGCGCGAGCCGAGGGAGTTGTAGTAGGAATTGAAGAGAAACGCGTAATCGGGATGAAATAACTGGTAATCAGGGGCGTATGCTTTCAGCAGAAACGTTTCCCAGAACCAGGTGGTGTGGGCCAGGTGCCATTTTGGCGGGCTCACGTCAATCATGGGCTGCACCACGGTGTCTTCGGGCAGCAGCGGGGCGCACAAGGCCTGGCTTTGGGCCCGCACGGCCCGGTAGCGGGCCAGCCAGGACTGCGCGACTCGGGGCGCGGCTGGAAAAGCTTGAACTTCTTGAGACATAAGGCACGGGACGGCCGGAAAAAGGCCACCACGGGACTAACCGCTTTAGCAGGCCGGAGGTTGCGGCCGGCCCCAAAAACACCCCCGCCCAAGGGAGCGCGAAGCACCCAAATAAATACGCAGACGCCACCATAAACTACGTAGAAGCTCCTCAGTAAAAAGCGGTATTTACACTCATTTTCTACTTAAATCACAACTAAACAGGCAAATAGCGGTAGGAGTGTGGCTAGGTAATGTTACCATTGTATAACACAAAACCTTCTTTCCCTATTTCAATGGCTACTTCAATTTCCTCCGCTCCCACCACCGCGGCCCCTGCCGCGAAAACCGGCACCCGCCCTGCTAACCGCCTGGGTACCAAAAGCCGCCGCGGCTTTGCCGCCATGAGCCCCGAAACGCAGCGCCGAATTGCCAGCGAAGGGGGCAAAGCCTCGCATGCCAGTGGCCGGGGCCACCGCTTCTCGGCCGATGAGGCCCGCGACGCCGGCCGCAAAGGCGGCCTCGTGAGCCGCCGGGGCAAAACGAACAAGTAAGAAAAAGCCGCTGCTGAGCGACGGCCCCCGCGCATCTTTGCGCCATGCTTCGTCTCAGCTTTTCGCGGCGCGCGCTGCGCTTTAATTTCCCGGCCCGCACTTCGCGCGGTGCCTTGACCGAACACGTGGCCTGGTACCTGCACCTAGCCGATGAGGCCGCCCCAGCCGTTGTGGGGCTGGGCGAGGCCGCGCCGCTGGCGGGCCTTAGCCCCGATTTTGGACCCGAATTCCCGACCGCCGTGGCCCAACTCTGCGCGCGGTTCAATGCCGGGGCATTGGCCACTTTCGCAGCGGCCGATGCCCCGGCATTTGTGGGCGCGGGCCTGCCGTCGCTGACGTTTGCCCTCGAAACGTCGGCGCTCGACCTGGCGGGCGGCGGGCGGCGGCAGCTGTACGCCAACGCCTTCGGCCGGGGCGCGGCCGCTTTGCCCATCAACGGCTTGGTTTGGATGGGCGACGCGGCCTTTATGCGCGAGCAGATTCAGCAAAAGCTGGCGGCCGGGTACTCGTGCCTGAAACTAAAAATCGGGGGGCTCGACTTTGCCACGGAGTTGGCCTTGCTCGCCGAAATCCGCGCCGTGGCCGGGCCCGACCAACTCACCCTGCGCGTCGATGCCAACGGTGCCTTCACTCCCGCCGATGCCCCGGCGAAGCTGGCGCAGCTGGCCGCTTTCCACCTCCATTCCATCGAGCAGCCCATTGCCGCCGGCCAGCCCTCGGCCCTGGCGGCGCTGTGCCAGGCCTCGCCCGTGCCCATTGCCCTCGACGAAGAGCTAATCGGGGTGCACGACCCGGCCCGGCAAGCCGCGCTACTCGACGAAGTTCGGCCCGCCTACATCGTACTGAAACCTACGCTGCTGGGTGGCCACGCCGCCACCCGCCGCTGGATTGCGCTGGCCCAGGCCCGGCACATCGGCTGGTGGATGACGTCGGCCCTGGAGTCCAATGTTGGCCTCAACGCCGTGGCCCAGCTCACGGGCGAGTACGACGTGCACGGCTTCGCACAGGGCTTGGGCACGGGCCAGCTGTACCACAACAACGTGGCCGCCCCGCTGCACATCAGCGGCGGCGCGCTGCGCTACGACCCGGCCGGGCCGTGGGAATTGCCGGAGTAATGCGGCTCCGCTAGGTAAAGGCGCGTCTTATTCGCTTAATTTACCGGCCCGGTTGTGCTTCGTCGCCATGCTTGTTCAGCGTTTTGTGTATTTGCTGGCTTTGCTGAGCTTTTTCGGAAGCATAAGCCGACCCGTGCACGCGCAATTGCCTCACACCTCGGCCCCGTTTGAATTTCAGCACGCCCGCGCCCAGAAAGCCCGGGTGCCCATCCAATTGCAACGCAACCTGTTGGTGGTAAAGTGCATGCTGAACGGGTTCGGTCCTTTCAACTTCCTGCTCGATACCGGCGTCAGCACCTCCATCATCACCTCGGCGGCGCTGGCCGATTCGCTGCACCTGCGCCACGGGCAAAATTTTAGGGTCGTGGGCGCGGGCGGAATCGATTCCGGCCTATTGGCGTACCAATCCGACAGCGTGCGCGTGGAACTGCACGGCGTGGTGGCCCCTTACATGAGTTGGCTGGTGCTTTCCGACGACGTGCTGAACCTCTCGGGCTACGTGGGCGTGCCCATCTACGGCATTTTGGGCTCCGAGCTGTTCCGCAGCTTTGTGGTGACGCTGCAACCCGAGCAAAACCAGATGGTGCTCAGCAACCCGGCCACCTACCGCGCCCCCAAAGGCAAGCAGTGGGCCAGCATCCCGCTCAGCCTGCAAAACGGCAAGGCCTATTTTACGGCCTCGGTGCAGCTCAACGACACGCTTACGCTGCCCCTCAAGCTGGTGCTCGACACCGGCGCCAGCCACGCCATTTCCCTCGAATTGAATTCGGACCCGCGCATGGTGGGGCCCACCCGCCGCCTGGCCTCCGACCTCGGCCGGGGCCTCTCGGGCACGGTGCAAGGCTACCTGGGCCGGATAACGGCCATGCACTTTGGGCGTTACGTCATGCACTCGGTGCTCACGTCTTTTCCCAACCCCAACGACGTGCACAGCCGCGCCGACGTGCCCCGCAACGGCAACGTGGGCTATGAGCTGCTCAAACGCTTTTCGCTCGTCATTGATTACCCGCACCAGTGTCTGCTGCTGCGCCCCAACGCCCGCTTCGCCGACCCCTTCGAACACGACATGTGCGGCATGGAGTTGCTGGCCACCGGCCCCGACTACCGCCGCTTTTTGGTGCTCACCGTAATGCCCGACTCGCCCGCCGCCGCCGCCGGCCTCGAAGCCAACGAGGAACTGCTGAGCATCAATTTCTTGCCCACCAACGTGTTCACCCTCACCCAAATTGGCCGCATGCTGCATTCCGAAGACGGGCGCGTGCTGCTGCTGGTGCTGCGCCGCCCCGATGGCAGCCTGCACACCACCACCGTCCGCCTCAAACGGCAAATCTGAGCGATAATCCGGGGTTACCTTCGCCGCTCCATTTATCTTTTTTGCCGACTGCATGACTGCTCGACTTTTGCTTCAACTCGCGGCCCTGTTTGGAGGGCTGGGCGTGGCCATCGGCGCTTTTGGCGCTCACGCCCTGCACGATACGCTGGTCAAGGCCGGCCGCCTCGACACCTTCGAAACCGCCGTGCGGTACCAGTTCTACCACGTGCTGGCGCTGCTGGCCATCGGCGCCCTGTGGGCCGCGCGCCCCGAGCTGCGCGCCCTGGGCCTCACCGGCTGGCTGTGGCTGGGCGGCATCGTCGTGTTCAGCGGCTCGCTCTACGCGCTGTGTTTCACGGGCATCACCAAGCTGGGCGCGGTGGCCCCGGTGGGCGGGCTGCTTTTCCTGGCCGGCTGGGTGAGCCTGGCCCTGGCGGTGCGTGAGCTGTGAGTTGTTCTTTATTAGTTGTCAGTTATTAGTTGTCAGGATGCAAAATTCCCGGACAACTGACAACTAATAACTGACAACTACCTTTTGGGCCGCAAAAAGGGGCCATTCGCTTGTGCGAATGGCCCCTTTTTGCGGCCCAAAAGGTAGTTGGGTTTACTTGTTCTTGGCTTTCAGCTTGGCGCTGCCGTTCTTTTCTTTCACTTTTTTGCCATCAGCTTTCATCGTAGTTACGATGGGTGCGGCGGCGGCCGTGGTGGCGTCCGGGGTCGCGCTGGCGGTGGTCGAAGCTTCTTTTACCTCGCCTACCAGCGAAACGGTGGCGCTGCCGGCCGCGGCGTTCGACTCAATGGTCAGCACCTTGTTCTGCATGCCCATTTTGCCGGTCGAGTTGAAGTGGGCGGCGATGGTGCCGGTTTTGCCGGGCAGCACCGGCGCTTTGGTCCACTCGGGCGTGGTGCAGCCGCAGCTCACGGCGATGTTCGAAATCACGAGCGGCGCCGTGCCCGTGTTCTTAAACTTGAACGTGTGGTCGACGGTGCCTCCCTGCGTCACGGAGCCAAAGTCATACTTCGACTCTTCGAACGTAATGGCGGGGCCCGCAACCGGACCAGCGGCTGTAACGGCCGGCGTCGTGGCCTGGGCCTGCGCAGTGTAGGCGGCGGCGGTCAGGCTCAGGGCGAGGAGCAAGGTTTTTTTCATGAATCAAAAAATATGAAGAAGGTTGGGTGTAACAAATTTACCGGTTCCGCCCGGTCTCGCAAATTTACGACCAAACTAGCCCGGCGCACCTGAAGGAGCCGTGAAGTTACCCAACCGCATTCCCAGCCTTTAAATTCTTGGAAACACGGAAATTGGCGCGGCGCCTTCTGCATGACACCCCTTTTCATGCCCCCGGTTTCCTCCAGAGCCCTCCCCAAAAGCAGCCCTTTTGGGCCCCAAGCGCCGGCGCACAGCCCCCGTTGCTCAATCCTCCACCGGCGGGTCGCTGAGCAGCTTGGCCTGGAAGTTCAGCAAAAACAGCCGCTCCGACGCCCGCGTGATGGCCGTGTAGAGCCAGCGCGCAAACTCGCCCGCCAGCGGCTCGTCGGGCTTCAGAAAGCCGTGGTCGACGAACACGGCCTGCCACTGGCCGCCCTGCGCCTTGTGGCACGTCAGGGCGTAGGCAAACTTGATTTGCAGCGCGTTGAGGTACGGGTCCTTGCGCATTTCCTTGTAGCGCTCCGACTTGGTTTTGAGGTGCGCGTAGTCTTCGCCCACGGCCAGGTACAGCGCGTTGTTGCGGTCCGATGGCAGGGCCGGGCTCTCGGTGTGCAGCGTGTCGAGCAGCAGCTTCACCTCGATTTCGGGCTCGTCGGGGTAGTCCACGAGCCGCACCTGGGCCTGGGCAAAATGGAAGCCGTACACTTCCTCGCGCCGGATAATCTTGGTGATTTGCAGAAAGTCGCCGTTGGCCAGAAAGCCAATTTCCGAGTCCTTCGGCAGCCAATAATAGTTATTCCGCACCACCATCAGGTAGTCGCCGCCCTCGATTTCCTCCTCCGCGTCAAACAGCGCCCGCCGGATGAGCTGGTTGTACTGGTTGGCGTTGCGGTTCGAGCGGCAGATAATGGTCGTGTTTTCGTGCCCGTACTGGCGGTAGGCCCAGCGCAGGCCGTCCTCCAGCTTGTCGCCGCCCATTTTAAAAATGTCGCCAAACCCCTTGGTGTGCAGCTGAATGTTGGGCGCTTCCTGGCGCAACTCTTCGCGCAGCTCGGTGGCATTCACCAAAATCCCCGATGCCTGGGCCTGGCGCATCACCTGGCGCAGCTCCACGCTGCCCACCGTGGCCCGGAAGCGGTGGGCCAGCAGCTCCGGGTCGAGGGCCGGGCTCAGGAGCTGGCCCACCGGCGGCAGCTGCGCCGTGTCGCCAATGAGCAGCAGCTTATTGCTCTGCTTCTCAAACACAAAGCCCATCAGGTCGTCCAGCAACCCGCTCTCGCCAAAGGCTTTCTCGTCCGAAATCATCGACGCCTCGTCCACGATGTACAGCATTTGCTCGGCGCGGTTGGGCTGCCGCTGGAAGTTGAGCCGCTCGCTGGGCGAGCCCGAAGTTTGGCGGTAGATTTTCTTGTGAATGGTGCTGGCCGGCACGCCCGCGTAGCCCGCCATCACCTTGGCCGCGCGGCCGGTGGGCGCCATCAGCGTGTACTTGCGTTGCAGCTGGTGCAGCCACTGCACCAGGGCGCTCACCACGGTGGTCTTGCCCGTGCCCGCGTAGCCGCGCAGCACAAACACCTTGCGCCCCGGCAGCTGGTCGCGCAAAAACGCATCAAGCTGCGTGAACAGCAGCGACTGGTCGTCGGTGGGCTCGTAAGGAAAATAGTCGCGAACGGAGGGCTGGCGGAGGGTAAGCATAGCGAACGGATTAACAAACAAAATTAAGTGAATAGCGCCGCGGAACCAACCAGCACCCGCCGACGTATATTTGTATCGGATGGGGCGAAAGCCCTGACCCCCCGGGGAGACGCAGCATGCTGCGCTCCCCATTTTTTTTACCCCATTTTTCCGCGGAAAGTATTAAGAATGATTTCCTGTCGGGTAAAATGATGGACCGTTTCGCGCAGCAAAATTGCCACTTCAAAGATGTTTTCGGCGCGCCGAACCCGGTCGTAAATGGCCTGTTCCAACACACGGCGGTTGAAGTCCGGATGCACCTGAATTAAGACCCGTGCCGCTTGCCGGTTTGCCCCACGCAACGCTTTGTCAATGGCGTTAGCCGTGCGGCCTTCGGGCGTTTTAAATTCCCATTCAACCCCATTGCGGCTGGCATCCGGGTTTTTGGCCCCTGCCACCGTCAACACCCGCAGCAGGCGCACCCGTTCTCCCAAGTCCGCGAGAAATATGGCAATGGGCAGGTTTTGCCGCGTTTCCTGTTTGCCGTGGGTTTCGTGCACATCGACGCAGCCTCCAGCCGCGCTGCGGTAGCGCCGCACAAAGCCCGGCAGCGGAGCCGCTGCCGCTTCTTCTGCTTCGCTCATGCCAGCGGCTCAATCACCGCCATCGTCGCGCTGGCTTTGGCAATGAGCACGTCGTCGCACCACACCTCGGCCTCGCAGAAATGCAGCCGCCGCCCGGCTTTCAGCACCCAGCCAATGGCCCTGATTTTGTGCCCGACGCCGGGGTTCAGGTAGGAGATTTTCAAATCGGACGTCACCACGCCAACATCATCCGGCACCAGCGTCACGGCCGCAAAGCCGGCCACCAAATCGGCCATCGTGGCAACGAGGCCGCCGTGGGCAAAGCCACGCTGCTGCAAATGCTGCTGCCCCAACGGCAATTCGGCCTCGACGCGGCCAGCCGCTATCATCGTCAAATCGGCCCCGATGAGGTGCATAAAATGCTGACGCACCAGCTTGCGGCGGATGCGGGCCACGAGGTCGTCGGCAGCAGCGGAAGTGGTGGGCAAGCCAGTAGTTTCCAAGTTTGAAAAGGCTGAAATGTTTGAAGACACGGAAATCGGTTATGTTTGTTTGCTTGAGAAAAAGGGCTGCGACCACATAATACCAATGGTTTGTACCCGTTTGTACTTCGGGCCAAAACCTAGAACTTCTTAGTACTCAAAACCTGCCTTTGCGGTCAGTCAGGCCACCTTGGCATTCTACCCGCCAAAGGTACTGGCTTGCCTGCCCACAAGCGCCCGATTCCCAGCCCCGAATTTTAGCCCCGAAAACCCATGGACCAGTTGCCGGCAATGCAGTTTCTCGTGGCGGGTGCGCTGGGCCTGGGGCTGGCGGCGTGCAGCGGCTTTCGGGTGTTTGTGCCGCTGCTGGCGGCCAGCCTGGCGTACCACTCGGGCTACCTGGCGCCGGCCGCCGGCTTTGCGTGGCTGGGCAGCTGGGCCGCGCTGCTCACGCTGGCCACCGCCACGCTGGCAGAAATCGCGGGCTACTACGTTCCGCTGGTCGACCACCTGCTCGACACCCTCACCACGCCCGCCTCCTTCGTGGCCGGCACCATTCTGATGACCTCGGCCCTCCCCCACCTCGACCCCACCCTGCGCTGGACCCTGGGCATTCTGGTGGGCGGGGGCACGGCTGGCCTGGTGCAAACCGGCACGGCGCTGCTGCGGGGTGCCTCCACGGCCACCACCGGCGGGCTGGGCAACCCCGTGCTGGCCACCGCCGAAAACACGCTGGCCGTGGGCGGCGTGGCCCTCACGCTGCTATTGCCGCTGGTGGCGGCGGGGCTGGTGGTGCTGTTGCTGGTGTTTATTCTGAGCCGGCTGCGCCGCTGGCGCGCCCGCCGCCGCACGGCCTAGAAGCGGCGGCTTTGCTTTTTGAATTTCAGGCGAGAAATAATGCCGCGGCCCCAGCGTTGGCCGTATAAGGCGCGCGCTAACATGCCGGTTGCCCCGCTTTCTAGTTTCTGAACACGACGCTTTATGTACAACACCCAAGATATTTCCCCCGATGCCTTGCTCCAGGCCTATTCCGGCAAGGTGCGGGTCCGGGTCGGCGGCCTGCTGCTGCGCGACGGGGCCATTTTGCTGGCCGCCCACCGCGGCTTGCTCCCGCACGAAGCCCCGTTTTGGTCCCCGCCGGGCGGCGGCTGGCAGTTTGGCGAAAGCATTCGGGCGGCGCTGGTGCGCGAGTTTCAGGAAGAAACCGGCCTGGCCGTGCGCGTGGGCCGGTTCCTGCACCTGCACGAGTTCAGCAGCGGCAAGCTGCAAACCCTGGAGCTGTTTTTTGAAGTGCTGGCCGACGAAAGCGCCCAGCCCCAGCTCGGCCACGACCCCGAACACGCCCCCAACCAGCAGCTCCTAACCGAAGTAGCCTGGCTCACCCCCCGGCAGCTCCTGCACCTGCCGCCGGCCCAGGTGCACCCCGTGCTGCGCATGGTGCTCAGCCCCGACGACATATTTGTGCCCCAAACGCGCTTCTTATAAAGGAATCCGGGTCATTTCCTAAATTCTTCATTCCTCATTCTTCATTCCTCATTAAGCGCAGCGTTATCTTTAGCCCCGGCCGCTTTGGGCCTTTTTAGCCTCGATTCGTGTCTGCTTACGCTGCCTCTGCTTCCTCCGCGCCCCTGGCTGCCTCTTCGGTCCTGTTGCGCCTGCGCGACGAAACGTTTGACCCCGCCAGCCTGGCCGCCTACAACCTGTACCTGCTGGCCGGGCCCACCCGCCTCTACCTGGCCGTGGCCGACGTGGAGCGGCGCAAATTCGTGGCCCTCGAAGAATACGCGCTAACGACGGGCGGCCTGCCCGCCCTGGCCGCGCAACACGATTTCCTGGGCCAGCGGGGCTGGAATGCGGTGCGGCTGGCGGTCACGGGCCGGGCCTTCACCCTGCTGCCCGCCGCCCTTTTCCGGCCCGGCGACGAAACGGCCGCCCTGCGCCTGCACCACACCCCCGCCCCCACCGAAACCGTGCGCCACACCACGCACCCCGGCCTGGAGCTGGTCAACGTGTTCGCGGCCGACGCGGCCGTGGCCGATTGGCTGGCGGCCACGCACGGCACCTCCGGCCGGCTGCTGCACCACACCAGCGCGCTGTTGGCCGGCCTGGTTCACCAGCGCGGGGCGGCCGCGCCGCGCCGCCTCTACCTCAACCCCGGCCCGCAGGAGCTGACGCTGGTCGTGCTGGGCCAACACCTGGAATATTGCAACGTTTTTGCCTGCACCACGGCCGAAGACGTGGTCTACTACGCCATCCTCGTCATGCAGGAGCTGGGCCTCGACCCCGACCAGGACGAAGTCACCGTCTGGGGCGAGCTAACGCCCGACTCCGCGGTTTTCAGCCTGTTGCGCACCTACATACGCAACGTGCGGTTTGGCCCTCGCCCCGGCAACGTCCAGTACAGCTACCGCCTCAACGACGTGTTCGAGTACCGGTATTTCGACTTGTTTAGCCTGCACTTCGCTTAGCGGTTATCCAATTTGTCCTTCCGACGCCGGAGGAATCTGAGCGCCGCCGTGTCCCTGTTTTATTCAGATTCCTCCGGTGTCGGAAGGACCAAGCCCTGGCCTCGCTGATTTCAACCCCAACCCCTCAACCCAACTCATGCCCCGCATTGCTCTTTTTCCCGGCTCTTTCGACCCTTTCACCAACGGGCACCTCGACATCGTGCGGCGCGGCGCGGGGCTGTTCGACCAGGTAATTGTGGCCATTGGCACCAACAGCAGCAAGCAGCGCTACCTCCCGGTCGAGCAAATGCAGGCACTTATCGCCAACGTGTTTCGCGAAGAGCCCCGGGTTTCGGTACGCACTTTCAAAGGGCTCACGGCCGAGTTCGCGCGCGAAGTCGGCGCCCAATACCTGCTGCGAGGCCTCCGCAACAGCCCCGATTTTGAGTACGAAAAGCCCATCGCCTACGGCAATCAGCACATCAATCCCGCGTTGGAAACGGTATTTTTGCTCACCTCGCCCACCCTCGGCGCCATCAGCAGCACCATCATTCGCGACATTCACCGCTTCGGCGGCAACGTCGATGCGTTTTTGCCCTTTGCGATTCCCTCGCCTACGGCCTAAACTTATTGCGCCAGCGTAGTCCTCACTACCCGCAGGCCAAACAGTTCGGTAGGGTGAAATTGCTGAAAGACCGGCAACACCAGGTAGTTCGCCGCGTCCAGTTGAAGCCGGGCACGGCTCATCAGCTCGTTTTCGTTGCTGCCGAGCACGATAACGTCGCTCACCCGCCGCGTGCGGTAGTTAAAGGACGCCATCAGCGCCAAGCCCCGGCACCGAAACAGCACGGCAGAATCTAATTGCTGATAGCGCTGTACCAGCGGCGACAGCGTCGGGTCGGCCAACTTGGGCGGCACGGGCAGGCGCGGCCCCAGGAGCTGGGCCATTTCGTCAATCGTCAGGCTAAGCAACCCGGGCACGTCCAGCCCGGCATCCGTCCGCGCCGGCGCGGCAGCGGCGGGCATGGCGCGGCCGCGAGCAGGCTCGTGGCTGCCCGAGCAGGCCGCCACTCCCACCACCGCAACGAGAAACACCGCTAAAATTGGTCGCATAGACCGCGAGAAAAGGCTATTTTCCGGTGGCCGGCGCTTCTTTGGCCGGCTTGCCGGCCATGTTGGTGAGGTAGTGCCGCACCACCAGCGCGATGGACGCATAGGAGTCTTCGAGCTTGGCCAGGGCTTCCTGGGGCGACATCCAGCGCACTTCTTCGATGTACTCCTCGGTCTGGGGCTTCATCAAGCTGTCGTCCAGCGACTTCATCAGGTACCAACTCGTTTTTTTCAGCATTTTGTTGCCTTTGTAGGCGTAGCTGTGCCAGGTGCTGGGCAGCTCTTCGCCAAGTTCCAGCTTGATGTTGGTTTCTTCCTCCACTTCGCGCAGGGCGCCGGCGGCCTGGTCCTCGTCGCTCTTGAGCTTGCCTTTGGGTAAGTCCCACTTGCCGAGGCGGTAAATCATCAGCACCTGGTCGCCTTTCACCACCAGCCCGCCGCCGGCTTTGGCAATTTTGAACTGGTCTTTGAAGTGCAGGGTGATGAATTTTTTCTTTTTCACCAGCATGGTCAGCGACTTCAGCTTTTTCAGCTTCTTCACTTCCATCAGGCGCAGCAGGCGGTCGACGAACAGCGGGCCGGCGTCGCGCACCAGCACGTCGCCCACCAGGTCCTTCGACGTAAAATCGTCGTCGGGACTGAGAATCAGGTCGAATTTGTGCTTGTATACTTTTTCGCTGAGTTTTTTGATAACCAGCGGAATGTCGTTGATGAAAATATTCATCGGAGGAAGCAAATTGAGAGGATGACGCCGGGCAACGGCGGTGGCCGGCGTCAGAAAAGGATTAAACAACGAAGCCCTAAGCTGCGGCCGCAAGATACGGGAACGGGCCGATTTGCCGGCCCGCCGCATCTTTGCGGCATGACGCACATTGGCCTGCTTTCCGACACCCACGGCTACCTCGACGAACGCATTGCGCACCATTTGCGCGGCTGCGACGAAATCTGGCACGCCGGCGACTTCGGCGATGCCCGCGTGGTGGACGAATTGCAGGCCTTGGCGCCGCGCTTTCGGGGCGTGTACGGCAATATCGACGGCGCGGACGTGCGCCGCACCCAGCCCTTGGTGCAGGACTTTGAAATCGAAGGCCTGCGGGTGCTCATCACGCACATCGGCGGCTATCCGGGGCACTACGCGCCGGCGGCCCGGCCGGTGCTGGCCGCCGCGCGGCCGGGCCTGTTCGTCACCGGCCACTCGCACATTTTGCGGGTGATGCCCGACCGCCAGCTCGGCCTCCTCCACCTGAATCCCGGCGCGGCCGGGCGGCACGGGTTCCACCAGGTGCGCACGCTGCTGCGGTTTGGGATTGCGGCCGGCAAGGTGGTCGATTTGCAAGCCGTCGAGCTGGGCAAACGGGCGGGTTAAACCGGTTGGGGAATTATTATGAAGCGGCTTTTGGTCCGTGGCCGGATGTAGAGACACATACTTGCGTCTCTACATCCGGCCACGGACCAAAAGCCGCTTTATTAGGTGGAACAGACCGCGAAAAGACCGCCATGCAGGGCAGAATATGACGCTGAGATAACCCCAAAGCAACAAGCCCCGCACCCTGCGTTGCAGGGTGCGGGGCTTGTCACATCAGCCGGCTGGCCGCAGAGAACGGGACGGATTGACGCCGCTTCAGGTGCGGCAGGTCCTTTCGCCCTCGGCAATTACGGCTACAGCTCGATTTCGGGCTTGGGGTGCTCGCCTTCCTGGCCGTCTTCGTTCACGGGCTTGGTCACGGCTTCGGCGTCGTCGAAGGCAGCGGCGTTGTCGGCCGCCTCATCGGAGCCGGAAACGGCTTCTTTTGCTTTTTCAACGGCATCGCCAACTACTTCTTTGGCTTTCTCAACCACGTCGCTGTGCGCTACGGTGGCGGCCACTTCTTTCACCTTGTCGACGGCAGCAGCGGCGGTGTTTTTCACGGCGGCAACGGCGCCGGCCACCACACCGGGCGTAGTGAAGCGCGACTTCAGCTCTTCCAAATCCACGTTTTTCAGGACGGGCGTGCGGAGCAGTTCCTTGATGATGTGCTGCTTGTTATTGGCGCGGGCAATGTTCTTGCGGTGCTTGCGCTTGAGGCGGGTAACGGTCATGTTGCCGGGATGGTTAAAGTCTAGGAGCTTACGAAACGGAGGGCAAAAGTAAGGCTTTCATTTTGAAAGTGCAAGCCCATGAGGCATTTTGCTGAATCAGTGCGCGTTTGCGCGGGCAACGGCCGGCCGGTTTAGGGCGCTACTTTTGCCGCTGGGGCGGGGTCGGTGCCCGCTGCCGGGCCTCAGCAGCCTTGGCTTCTTCCTTTTCGTTTTTCGTTGTTCGCCCTTATTTCAATGAGTACCGCAACCCCTGCCCTGCCCGTCATCGATTTGCGCTCCGATACCGTGACGCGGCCCACGCCCGCGATGCTGGCGGCCATGTTCGCGGCGCCCGTCGGCGACGACGTGTACGAAGAAGACCCCACCGTGCGCCGGCTCGAAGCGGCCGCCGCCGCCCGCTTCGGCCTCGAGGCCGGCTTGTTTTGCCCCTCGGGCACGATGACCAACCAAATTGCCATCAAGGCCCACACCGAGCCGCTGAGCGAAGTGATTTGCGAGCAAACGGCCCACGTGTACTTGTGGGAAGTGGGCGGCATTGCCTTTCACTCGGGCGCCTCAGTGGCGCTGCTGGCCGGCGACCGGGGCCGCGTCACGGCCGCGCAGGTCGAAGCCGCCATCCGACCCGAAAACGTGCATTATCCCACCACCCGCCTCGTGTGCCTCGAAAACACGCACAACCGCGGCGGCGGCAGCTGCTACCGCCTCGACGAGCTGGCGGCCATCAGCGAGGTGGCTAAGCGGCACGGCCTGGCCCGGCACCTGGATGGGGCCCGCATTTTCAACGCGCTGGTGGCCACCGGGCAGCGCAGCGAAGACTACGGGCCGCTGTTCGATTCGATTTCGGTGTGCTTGTCGAAGGGGCTGGGGGCGCCGGTGGGCTCGGTGCTGCTGGGCTCGGCCGCGTTCATTCAGAAGTGCAAGCGCATCCGCAAGGTGATGGGCGGGGGCTGGCGGCAGGCCGGCTACCTGGCCGCCGCCGGGCTGTTCGCGCTGGAACACCACGTGGCCCGCCTGGCCGACGACCACCGCCGCGCCGCCCGCCTGGCCGAGGTGCTGCGCCAGCAGCCCTACGTGGCCGAAGTGCTGCGCCCGGAAACCAACCTCGTTATTTTTCGGCTGCACGAGCGCCAGCCGGCCGCCGCTTTCCTGGCTGCGCTGGAGCGGCTGGGCATCCGGGCCAGCAGCTTCGGCCCGCAGTGGATTCGGTTTGTGACGCACCTCGACGTGGACGATGCGATGCTGGCGCGGATTGAGGCGGCTTTATTAACGGGTGGGTGAGTAACTGCTGTTATGCAGGGCCCTCACGCCGCAGGGGCAAGGGGTTGCTGGTTGCTCGTTTCTGGTTGCTGGTTGCTCGTTCATTACCAGCGAAAAACCAGCAACGAGCAACCAGAAACGAGCAACCGGCATAAAGGCCGGGCCGATGGACCCAAAACGGCCCTTTTGACGTTCTAAAGGCCATGAATCTGTTTATTATCGGCGACGTGCACGGCTGCTTCCACACGTTCAGCGAGTTGCTGACGCACTGGCAGCCGGCCACCGAACACCTGATTCAGGTGGGCGACCTGGTGGACCGGGGCCGCCACGTGCCCGAAACCGTGGAGCTGGCCCGCCAGCTGAGCGAAAAACACCCCGCCTCAACCACCTTCCTGATGGGCAACCACGAGCAGGCGCTACTGCATCATTACGGTCCCCAGGGGCCGTATTTGGGGTGGCTGCAATGGGGCGGCCGCAGCACGACGGACCAGTACAAGGCCCGGCCCCGGCTGCTGGCCCGGCATCTGCCCTGGCTCGAAAAACGCCCCCTGCTCTGGCAAAGCGACCACGTGCTGGTGAGCCACGCGGGCCTGACCGCCTCGCCCGATGCCCTCGACCCCGACAGCCCCAACGGCCTGCTGTGGGCGCGTGGGGCGCTCAAAAAACTCGACCAGCGGCAAGTAGTCGGCCACACGCCCATGCCCAACGGGATACCGGTGCTCGACCGCGCCGCCAACGCACTTTACCTCGACACGGGCGCCTGCTTTGGGGGCAACCTCGCGGGCGTGCGCCTTTCGCCCACCGGCGAAGTCCTCGACACCGTTCTGCTTCCGGCCAACCCGCTCGACTTGCCGGCCAAGTCCCGATTTTCGCCCCTAACCGCCCGTTGATGCTCAACCAAGCCGCCATCCAACACTTGTCCGCTGCCGACCCCGTGCTGGCCGGCCTCATTGCCAACGGCCGCGCCATTCCGCCGCGGCCCCACGAAGATTTGTACCTGGCGCTACTGCGCGCCATCGTGAGCCAGCAGATTTCGACCAAGGCCGCCGCGGCTATTTGGAGGCGTTTTCAGGCCCTGTTTCCGCCCGAGGGCTACCCCGAGCCGCGCGAAGTGCTGGCCCTGAGCGAAGACGAGCTGCGCGCCGCCGGCCTCTCGCGCCAGAAAGCCGGCTACCTCAAGGCCATTGCCGACTACAACGAGCGCGGCCTGCTCGACTACGAACACCTCACCAGCCTTTCGGAAGAAGCCTTCACCCAGCACCTGACGGCCATCAAAGGCGTGGGGCGCTGGACGGCCCAGATGCTGCAAATGTTTGCCCTCGACCAGCCCGACGTGTTTTCGGAAGGCGACCTGGGCGTGCAGAACGCCATGCGCAAGCACTACGGCCTCGACGAAACCGGCCGCGCCCTGCAAAAACGCATGCTCGTCATCGCCGAAGCCTGGCGGCCCTACCGCTCGCTGGCCTGCAAGTACCTGTGGCAGTCGCTGGACCAGGGCACCCAGATTCCGCCCACGGTTTAGACAGGGCAGCAAATAGGCCTTCTGTCATGCTCATCAGGCGAGCTGCCGCACTTTGGCGGCCATTTTAAATACTTCTTCCTGCACAAACACGTCGCCGTCCTGCCGCAGGATGGCGAGGTTGTCGATGCTGATTTTGAGGTTGTAGGTTTCCCGGTTGAGGTAGGCGAGCACGGGGCCGAGCAGGTCGGGCGTGGTGTCGTGCAGGGCCAGCGAGATGTGCGGCAGCCAGCAATCGGGGGTGCTGAACTTGTCGGTGCGCAGGCACAGCGGCGCGGTAGCAGTAAGAATGCGCTGGTGCAGCGCGTTGAGCGCGTCGGAGCGCAGCACGGGGATGTAGATGACCGGCCGCGCGCCCGGAAACACGCCCAGGCCGGTGGTGAAGGCGGGGAAGGCTTCGGTGGTGGCCGCTATTTTGGCCAGCACGTTTTTGAGCGAGCTGAGCTTTTTGACGCCCGCCAGCTGGTAGGTCAGGTGCGGGTCGAGGGTGGCCTGCACGTCGTCGATGCCGAATTTTTCTTCGAGCTTCTTGATGACGGCGTTGATGCGCAGCGCGTGCGGCTGGGTGAGCAGAGAGGTGATGGCGAGCATAGCGTCTGGTACGGAATTTTGGGGCGCGGCGCCGAGCGATTGGCCGGGTTCAGCGCAAAAAATTTGCTTCATCAGCTACGGCGCATTTGCTGGTTGAACTGCTTGCTTTGCCCGCGCGGAATGCTCAGCGACTGAAACGCTTCGCCCCGGATAACCTTGGCGAGCTGCACCAGCTGGCCGGCGTGGTAGGCGTAGTGGGCCACCTGGCGCTGCACGGCGGCGAGCACGGTGTGGGCCTCGCCCCGAATGGCTACCGTGCGCAGCAAATCGGCCGGCTGCAAGGCATCGAGCACGCCAAACAGAACGTTCCAGGCGGCTTCCCACTCCTGCCGAAGCGCCGCGATGGCCGCGGCCGTGGCCGGCGCTTCGAACTCTTTATCGCGCTGGCGGGTGGGCTTTTCGCCGTCGGTGGTCAGAAAATCGGTGAAGCGGGAGCGCAGGTTGCCCGCCAGGTGCTGCACGATAACGGCGGCGCTGTTGCTGCCGGGCGCGGGCTGGTGCATCCACTCGGCGTCGGCGAGCTGGGCCAGGGCGCGGTCGGCCAGGCTTTTGTAGGTGCGGAAGGTGTGGCGAAAATCGGCCAGCAGGGCCGCGCCCACCGGTTCGGCGGCAGAGGAAGTAGGCATGGCCCAAAAGTAATAAATTCGGCCAAGGCAACCCGGCAAACTTTTTGCCTCGCCCAGACCCCATCTTTGGCGTATTGGTCGGGAATTCAGCCGTTTTCATCGGCTTGCCCGGCTTTGGCACAACTCCAGCCAGGGCCTTTTTCGTTACGCTACCCTTTCACCCGTTCCCGTGTCCGAAACGCTTGCTACTAACTCGTCCACCCTTCCCTTGGCGCCGCCGGAAGCATCCGCGCCGCGCCCGCGCCGCCGGGGCCGGTGGCTGCTGGGCGTGCTCGGTTTGCTGGCGCTGCTGCTCGCGGTGGCGCCGCGGTTTCTCGACCCCTGGCTGCGCCGGACCCTCGAACAGCAGGTAGCCACTCAAACCCACGGGCAGTACCGCCTGCAAGTGGGCGCGCTGCACACCAGCCTGTGGCAGCGGGCCATTCGCCTGAGCCGGGTGCGCCTGCGCCCCGCCGCGACCGTGGCCGATACACTGCCCCGCATTCGCCTCGACGTGGCGCGGCTGCACGTGACGGGTGTGGGCCTGTGGGCGCTGTGGCGCAAGGGCGTCGTGCCCATCGACAGCGTGGTGCTCGATTCGGCCCGCATCGAGGTGCTGGCCCTGGCCAAACGGCCCACCAAAGACGCCGCCAAGCCCCTGCACCAACGATTGCCGCTGAAAATTAAAGGGCTGGAAATCGGCTACTTTGGCCTGCTCCACGCCCAAGCAAATTACCACCCGGCCGCGCCGGCCACCGCCCGGCTCCGGCGCGCCGACCTGGGCGCCCACGACTTGCTCATCAGCGCGGCGGGCGCCGCCGACACCCAGCGCCTGGCCTACGCCGCCGGCTGGGATTTGCGGCTGCGCCACGCCCAGGCGCAAGCCGCTGGCCACCAGCTGGCTTTGGAAGGGCTGATACTCTCGACGGCCGACCAGCAGCTGCGGCTTGATTCGCTGCGCATTCGGCCCGCTGGCCCCAGTCGGACCGGAAATACCCGCCTGGACCTGACCCTTCCGCTCCTGCGCCTCACCGGCCTAAACGCGGCGGCGTGGCAGCACCGGCGCCGGTTTCGGGCCGATTCGCTGCTGATTCAGCGCCCGCAGCTCACCGCCGTGCTGCCCACAACGGCCGCGTCCGGCAACTCAAAACCGGGGGCATTAACCGATTTTCTGCGCAGCCTCGACCTCGCGCACCTCGCCGTGCGCCAAGGCTACGTGCGCGTGGCGGGCGGGGCGGCGGCCCCGGTTATTCACGGCCTGGAGGTGGCGGCCACGGCCATTCACTTCGATGCCGCCGCCGCGCCCGATGCGCGCCGCGTTTTCTTCGCCCAGGCCTGGACGGTGGCGCTGGGCCCGAGCCAGGCCACCACGGCGGGCCACGCCATTTCGCTGGCCGGCTTGCGCCTGGCGACCAAAGCGGGCACGTTTGAGCTGCGCTCGCTGCGCGTGCGGCCGCCCGCGCCGGGCCAGGGCCAGCCCGGCGCCGTGCGCATTGCCCTCGCGCTGCCCCGCCTGGCGCTCGGCGGGCTCGATGCCGCCGCGTTGCAGCACCAGCGGCTTTTTCGGGCCGGCTCGTTGGTGCTGGAATCGCCGAAGCTCGACTTCACACCACCCCGCCAGCCCCCGCCTCCGCTGTGGAAGCTGCTATCGAAAGTGCTGCGCCGCAGCGATTTGGCCCTGCTGCGCGTTCACCACGCCGAGTTTCGGATAAGCGGCCTGCGCCACCTGCCCGAGGTGCACGACCTGAGCCTGACCGGCCGGGCCATCCGCATCGACTCGCTGGCCGCGCTGGCGCCCGCCCGCATTGCCTACGCCCGCGCCTGGCAGGCCACTTCGGGCCTCATCACCGCGCCCTTCGACCCGCCGTACTACCGGGCCAGCGTTCAGCGTGCCAGCCTCGACACCGACGCGAAAACCTTCCGCTTTGAAAACCTGGCCCTCACGCCGAAGTACCCGGCGGTGGCCCTGAACCTGCACAAGGGCTACCAGGCGTCGGCTGTCAACCTTAAAGTAGCCTCGCTCACGGCCGACGGGCTGGATTTTGCCGCCCTCGTCCGCCACACTGACTTTCGGATTGCGCGGGTCACGGCGCAAAGCCCGGTGGTGCGCATCGACGCCGACGGCCGCGGGCCCATCACCCCGTACCTGTCCAAAGTCTCGCCCGAAGAGATGATTAACCTGCGGGCGCTGGTCGATGTGCGCCGGCTCGACCTCAAAAACGGCAACCTGTACTCGCGCTACCGCAGCCCGCTCACGCCCGTGGTGGGCACCATGAGCATCACCCGCTTCAACGGCTCGTTTTTCAACCTGAGCAACGACCCCAGGCGCCAGACGCCGGCCACGCCCCTCACGGGCCGGGCCACCACCTACCTCCAGAACCAGTGCCGGCTCGACGCCCAGGTGTCGATGTACCTGCTCGACCCCCTGGGCCGGCACCGCGTATGGGGCGATTTCGGGCCCGGCCCGTTCGCCATGCTCAACTCGATGACGGTGCCCAACCGGCTGGTCGAGTTCAAGAAAGGCGACGTGAAGCACCTGCGCTTCGACCTGCACGCCGACCGAAAGGAAGTAACCGGCACCATGTGGACCGAATATTCGGGCCTGCAACTCGAATTGCTGGGCTACAAGCAGGAAGAATTCAAAAAAACGCTGCTGAAAAGCATCGCGTCGAAGGCGGCCAACGTGCTGGTCATCCGCGACCAGAACCCGCGCAAGCGCGGCGAGCTGGTGTCGGGCGAGATGAAAAGCACCCGCGAGCCGCGCTTCTCCGTGTTCACCCTCTGGCGCCAGGGCATCGTGAGCGGGCTGTTCAACAACGTGGGCGTGCCCCAGAAGCTCGCCCAAAAGCTCAGCGAAACCAAGGACGAGGCGCCGCTGCCGAAGTAAGCTCGGGCTTACCCGGCTAAAAAAGCCCCTATTTCCGGTCGTGGCGGCCGGGCCACCGCCGGGCTTTTTATTTGTTTTCAAGGGAATATAAACCGCCAGCGGGCTGTTTTGGGGCAACGGGGGCCAACTACGCACGCCGTACCTTTGCCCTCCAATACCCCCGACCCGATGATTTCCATTTCCGACCTCGACTTCCACTTTGGCTCCCGTGCCCTGTACGACAACGCCAGCCTGCACATCAAGCCCAAAGACAAAATCGGCCTCATTGGCCTCAACGGCACCGGCAAGTCCACGCTGCTGCGCATCCTGGTGGGCGAATACAAGGCCGACGGCGGCTCGATTTCGATGGCGAAAGACGTGAGCCTGGGCTTCCTCAACCAGGATTTGCTGAGCTACGACACCCACGAAAGCATCCTGCACGTGGCCATGCAGGCCTTCGAGGAAGCCCTGGAATTGCAGAAGAAGATTGACGACATCCTGGTGCAGTTCGAAACCGATTATTCCGATGATTTGGTCGACAAGCTGGCCACCATGCAGGAGCGGTTTGAGGCGCTGGGCGGCTACACCATGCAGTCGCGCGCCGAAGAAATCCTCGAAGGCCTGGGCTTCACCACCGACGAGCTGGCCAAGCCGCTCAAGACCTTTTCGGGCGGCTGGCGCATGCGCGTGATGCTGGCCAAAATCCTGCTCCAGCAGCCGTCGCTGCTGCTGCTCGACGAGCCCACCAACCACCTGGACTTGCCGAGTATCAAGTGGATAGAAAATTATTTGGCTGATTACGAAGGCGCGGTCATCATCGTGAGCCACGACCGCGAATTCCTCGACCGCACCACCAACACCACCGTCGAAGTGACCGGCGGCAAGCTCGTGCCCTACGCCGGCAACTACTCCTACTACCTCGAAGAAAAAGAGGAGCGCAACCTCATCCAGAAGGGCGCTTTTGAAAACCAGCAGTCGCAAATCCGGGCCGCCGAGCGCTTCATCGAGCGCTTCAAGGCCAAGGCCAGCAAGGCCAAGCAGGCCCAGAGCCGCGTGAAGGCGCTCGACAAGCTGGAGCGCATCGAGGACGTGGCCAGCGACGCGGCCAAGATTAACATGAAGTTCCAGTTCAAGGTGGAGCCCGGCCGGCACATCCTGCGCATGGAGCACGTGATGAAGAAATACGACCAGAAGCTGATTTTCCGCGACACCCACGTGCACATCGAGCGGGGCGACAAAATCGCGCTCATCGGCGCCAACGGCAAGGGCAAATCGACGCTCATGCGCCTCGTGGCCGGCACCGAGGAGCCCACCACCGGCAAGCACCAGCTCGGCCACAACGTCATCATGTCGTTCTACGCCCAGCACCAATTGGAGTCGCTGACGATGGAAAACGAAATCATCCAGGAGATGCTCGAGGCCGGCTCGAAGCGCAGCGAAATGGAGCTGCGCTCGGTGCTGGGCTCCTTCCTGTTCTCGGGCGAGGAAGTTTTCAAGAAAATCAAAGTCCTCAGCGGCGGCGAAAAAAGCCGCGTGGCCCTAGCCAAAACCCTGATTTCGGAAGCCAATTTCCTGCTGCTCGACGAACCCACCAACCACCTCGACATGGTGTCGGTCAACATCCTGATACAGGCCCTGGAGCAGTACCAGGGCACGTTCATCGTCATCAGCCACGACCGGTTTTTCGTGGAGAACGTGGCCACCAAAATCTGGTACATCGAGGACTTCCAGCTCAAAGAGTACCCCGGCACCTACGCCGAGTACGAGCAGTGGCAGGAAGACCGCGACAAAGCCGCCAAGAAAGCCGGCCTGCCCAGTCCTTCGGCCCCAAAACCGGCCCCCGTCGAGCACCCCAAAGCCGCCCCCGCCAGCGCCAACGGCCACGACGCCAAAAAGGCCGCCAAAGAACTACTGGAGGTCGAAGCCCGCATCACCGCCCTCGAAAAAGAATTGGCCATCTACGAAGCCCAGCTGGCCGATTCCGCCATCTACGCCAACGCGGCCCTACTGAAAGACGCCACCCTGAAATTCGAAGCCGTGAAGAAGGAACTAGCTGCCCAAACCAAACGCTGGGAGGAGCTGATGTAACCCCAGCCGCAATAGCCGTCCATAAATAGAACCGGCCTTAGCCCAGGAATATATTCCTGGGCTAAGGCCGGTTTTTTATTGAAGCCGTTTGTAATTCGATAAGTTATAAAGAAGTCTGCCGAGCGCCGCCGACTTTGCTTAAATTACTAATCAGTCTGAAAGTTTATAAATATATTCTTCAATTTCTACTTGCCGGGCATTAGCAAATCCTTTATCCTCCCCGATTTTCACAAAACCGCAGTTCTCTAAAACTTTTTGTGAGCCATAATTATCAAATGCAACATGTCCATAAATCGGCCTGATTTTTTCAGTTTTCAAAAATTCTTTAAGTGCAGTTGTGGCAATTCCCTGTCCCCAAAATTTTTTGTCTATCCAATAAGTTATTCCAGCTTCATTTTCAATTACAAACTTTGCAACACTGCCTGCAATTGCATCATCTACTTTTATTGTCCGCATATTTATTGTCGGGTCGGTTAAAAACTTCGTGTATTTCTCGATATAAGCAGTTTTGTCGTTTGAGTTTTTGGACGTAAAAGCTGCTAAATAGCTTGCTTCTTTGTCAAGCTGAAATTGAAAAAATGTGTTTAAATCATCTTTTTCTGTTTCAGTCAATGTGATATTGCGGTTTATCATTTTTTTGAAGTCTAGTAAAGTTTGTTGTTTTGAGGCTTGTCTTGCCATTACCGCTAGCATTTAAATTGCCGTCATTCCGCGATGCTGCTAATAACGGCAATCCGTCCGTAATACGTTGCTCCGCAGCGTAATTCGCACCAAATTGAGCGGAATTACGGTACTCGTTGTTTTAAAGTTCAGAGTCATCAAGCGGAGAGCCGACTTTCTAAACAGCTGCTGTAGAGTGGCTGCCGCAACAAAAGTTTCTGCTTACGGAGCAGATTTTTTGTTGCGGCAACCGCCCGTCGTGTCGTGAAGCCGGGGCCAGCCCTACAACTTGCGCCTTGCCCGCAAGGCCCCTATTTCTCGCCGTAAATCACCAGCGCCCCGGAATCAATCCGGACGTCTCCCTGCGGGTATTTTTGCTTTACCGCCTGGGCAACTTCGGCCTTGATTTTGGCCCGCATCGCCTCGTCGGCTTTGCTCAGGCCGGCCACCACGGGCGCGGCGATATCGTTCATCATGTTCCAGTAACTCTCAAAGGTTCCGGAGTTTAGCTTGCCGGCGACTTCACTTTGGGCAACGTTTTTAAACCCGGCCTCGGCAAACAAACCGGTCATCAGGCCGTCTTTGGCGCAACGGAACATGCCGGGCGCGCCGGGCGCCGGGGCGGGCAGCTCCAGGTTCCTGTTGATGGCACCCATGGTGGCCGTCACCCAGAAATTCTTTTCGGGACCATCCCAGACCGCGGTGGCAATGCGCCCGCCGGGCTTCAGCACGCGAAACATCTCCTGGGCGGCCAGCCGCATATCGGGAAAAAACATAAACCCAAACCGGCAGCTGATGGCGTCGAAGGTGTTGTCGGAAAACGGCAGCTCGCACACGTCGCACACCCGCGTTTCGATGTTTTTAATGCCGCGGCGGGCGGCGTTTTCGCGCGCTATCGCCAGCATGTCCTCGGCCAGGTCGGTGATGATGACCTGGCCGCCTTTCAGCCGGGCGGCAATGCTCAGGCCCGGCTCGCCGGTGCCGGCGGCCACGTCGAGCACCACGTCGCCGTTGGCGGGCCCGAGCAACCGGATGATTTCATCGCCCATTGGCTTCAGAAATTCCATGGTGAGGCCGTCCCATTTCTTCCAACCCGAAGAAAACTTGTTCCAGGAGTCCTTTTGCTGTTCGCGGATTTGCTCAAGTTGCTGTTCCATGGCTGGTAAAATTGAGTGGAATGAATGGCGGACGTGAAGGTTAGCAGCGGGCCGGCGGGCAAAAATTATTGCCGCACCTCCAGGGCGGGTTGGGCCTCCTGGAGCCGGGCGTGAACCTTCCGGCCTTCGCGCACGACGATTTCGATGATTTCGTCAATGTCCTGCGCCGAGGTTCTAAAATTGACGATGCAGGCCCGCAGGCAGTAGCGGCCCCGCACCACCGCGTTGGACAAAAACACTTCGCCTCCTTGCTGCAACGCATTGACCAGGGCTTCATTCAAGGCATTGAGGTAGGAGTCTTCGGCCGTCGCGGCGTGGCCGCCGGGCGGGGGCACGTACCGCAGCGTAGCAATGCTCAGGCTTTGGCTGATGCCTTCGAGCTCCGGGTGCTGGCGGGCAGCCGCAAACAGCTGCTCGGCCAACGCCACGTCCGTGCGAATCATGCCTTCGTACCCGCGGCGGCCAACCTGCTGCAACGTCAGCCACACTTTGAGCGCCCGAAAGCCGCGCGAGTTTTGCAGGCCGTATTCGTAGTAGTTGTGCGTGCGCGTTTCGTCCTGGCTGTCAAAATTGTAATAGTTGTGATGGAAGCTGTAGGCTTCTAACAAATGCTGGGGGTTCTTTACCAGCGTGCAGCCGGCCTCCAGGGGGCAGTATAGCCATTTGTGCGGGTCGAGGGCAATGGAATCGGCGTCGCGAATGCCGTTAAAAAGCCCGCTTAACTCCGGCACCACAGCAGCGGGAATGCCGTATGCCCCGTCGACATGGAACCATAGGCCATACGTTTTGCAAATGGCGGCCAAGGCGTGCAGATCGTCCACCGCGCCGGTGCTGACGTCGCCGGCCGTGCCCACCACCAGCAGCGGCTGGCAACCGGCCCGCAAGTCGCTTTGAATGGCTTGCTCCAGGGCTTCGGGGTTCATTTTATTGGCTTCATCCGTTGGTATCCAGCGCACGGCCTGGGCCCCCAGCCCGAACAGAATGGCCGCTTTCTCAATCCACCCATGCGTCGTGGTCGGGCAATAGACCGCCATGCGGGCCGGGGCCCCGGCCAGGCCTTCGTCGCGGCAGCGGCGGGGGGCCTTCGCGGCAAGCGCCGCCAGAAAGGCCGTGAAGTTGGCCATGTTGCCGCCGCTCACCAGCAGGCCGCCGTAGCCCGGCCCCACCCCGATGAATTCGGCCAGCCACCGCACCGTTTGTTTTTCAATTTCGGTCGCCATTGGGCTCAACACCTGCGCCCCCACGTTGGGGTTCACCGCGGCGGCCAGCAAATCGGCGAGGGCCCCGAGCGGCGCGGGCGAAGCGGTGATGTACCCCAGAAATTTGGGGTGCCCGTTCAGCAAGGAATGATTGAGGAGCAAATCCGCCGCGCGGGCCAGCACTTCACCGGCCGGCGCGCCATCTTCCGGCAGCGAAGCATTGCCCAGCAGCTCTTGCAATTGGTGGGAGGTTTCCCCCGTAGTGACCGGCCGCGCCTCAATTGTGTCGATGAAACCAGAGATTGTATCAACCAGCTGATACCCCAGGGTTTTGAACTCCGCTTTGCTCATTGCGATGGGCGTGTGTCGCGTGGTTGTCATGCTGCTAAAGTGTTTTTGATTTCCCCCGAGCGTCACGGCTCCCGCAGGTCTTGCGGCCAGGCCATGAAGTGCAACCGCGCCTCCCGGCGCCAGCCAGCAGCGACAGCGGACAAATATTCACAAACCGAAATATAATATTTTAATTTAATAATTTGATATTTCGTTTTTCACAGTAAATCATTGGGGCAGATTGGCCGCTATGGCGCGGAAACGTGGCCCACCGGTAGTGCGCGTGTTACTTTCGCACCATGCGCTTTATTCCCTTCGCTTCCCTCCTGCTCGCCACCGCCTGCGTGCCCCTCGGCACGCCCATCACCAGCACCGCCCCGGCCGCGCCCGGCCAGCAAAAGCCCCCGGAATACTACGCCGACAAAACCCTGCGCTACCAGGATTTCACGTACTCGCCCGACGTGCACAGCGTGCAGTGCTACGTGGCCACGGGCCAGCCCAACGAGGTGTTTCAGCCGCCCGTGGCGCCGCTGGGCCAAAGCCAGGCCATCACCCTGGAGTTTGACGTGCTGGGCGCGCAGAGCCAGCGCTTCACCGCCAAGCTCGTTCACTGCGACGTGGACTGGCAGCCCTCGGTGCTGACGGACTTGCAGTTCCTCAACGAGATAAACGAGTTTTTGATTACCGACTACCGCGTGGGCACGGGCACCAAAGTGCCGTATTTCCACTACCGGCTGCGGGCCCCGGCCGTGAAGCTGAGCGGCAACTACCTGCTGGTGGTGCAAAATACGGGCGGGGCGCCCGTGGTGTCGCGCCGGCTGCTGGTGTACGAAAACCAGGTGCAGGTGGGCCTCAAACCGGGCATTGTGATAGGCGGGCAGGAGCGCTACACCTTGCAGCAGCTCGATTTCGGCATCAACTACGCCAGCGTGGACCTCGTGAACCCCGCCGTGGAAGTAAAGGTGGTGCTGCGCCAGAATTTCCGCTGGGACAACGCCAAGTACAACCTGCATCCCACCTTCGTGCGCGACGCCGAGCGGCGGCTCGACTACCAGTACTTCGGCTTCGAAAACGCCTTCCCCGGCCTGAGCGAGTACCGCTATTTTGACACCCGCTCCATCCAGACCGTCGGCGTGGGGGTGCTGCACGTCGACCCACGGGCCGCACCCGCCACCACCGTGACGCTGCTACCCGAGGCATCGCGCAGCCAAACGGCCTACAACCAGTACCAGGACGCCAACGGCCAGCGCGTGTTTGAGAGCCGCGAATACGGCAATGGCGCCACCAACGCCGACTACGCCGACGTCACCTTCCAGCTCAAAGCCGGCCAGCCCGCGCCCGGTCCGGTGTATGCGTTCGGCGCGTTCAGCGACTGGCAGCTCAAGGACGAGTTCAGGCTGAGCTACGACGAAACCAAGCAGCTTTATACCGGCCACGCGTTGCTCAAGCAAGGCTACTACAACTACGATTTTGCCGTGGCCGGCGCGCGCGGCGCGGCGCCAAACGAGGTCTATTTCGAAGGCACCCACTACGAAACCGAAAACCAGTACGACCTGCTGGTGTACTACCGCCCGCCGGGCACCCGCGCCGACCTGCTCATCGGCTATCAGGCCGTGGATATGAACAGCCGGCTTTAGCGCCCGTTATGGACCGACGAGCATTTTGAGGGTTATCGAAAAATGACAAAAGCGAAAAGAAGCCCCCTGCGGCACTTTCTCGGCCTCGGTGAATTTACTGCTGGAAGAAAAGCAAAGAGCCGAAAAAGGAGCTTTTTGCATAAAGCCGGATTTACATGCTAAGCCCTCCGGTAGCACTTTATCAGAATCAGAAGTGGGCGGCCGCAGCCCCGGGCTACCGCGCTGGCCGCGCCGCGTCGTGGTGCGCCAGCTTCTCCCGGAAAGCGTCGCCGTGCGTTTCGCCCCAGGCGGCCATCGCGTCGATGACCCCGAGCAGGGTTTGGCCTTGCTCGGTGAGGAAATACTCGACCCGCAGCGGCAACTCGGCATAAATCGTCCGGGCGACGGTGCCGTGCCGCTCCAGCTCGCGCAGCTGCTGGTCGAGTACGCGGCGCGAGGCCGAGGGAATGGCGCGGTGCAGGTCGCCGGGCCGGCACAGGCCCCGTTGCAGGGCGTAGAGCAGGCAAGCTTTCCATTTGCCGCCGAGCACTTCGAGCGTGACCGTGACGGGGCAGTGAAACGGGCGGTCCAACTTGTGTTCATACATGGAAATAGGGCAGAAAAAGTAAAAACGGCCGGGTAGCCGGGGCGGGCAAATTTATCCCTGCCTGATTAATTCGGCCCTACTTGGCCCCGGCTTTTTCGCCGCCGACCTTTGGCTCGCCCGGTTGCGCTCCGTTGTGGGGTTTAGCGACCCATCATTTTTTCCTGGCTTCCTAATATGCTGTATATGCTGTATATGCTGTCCCTACCCCTTCGCTTGCGCCCCTACCTGGCCGGGCTGCTGCTCGCCGCCGCGGCTCCGGCTGTCCTGGCGCAGGCCCCAAATCTGCCGCCCCGGACCCAGGCGGGCTACTACCGCCTCGCTCTGGGCGACTTTACCATTACGGCGCTCTCCGACGGCACTACCCCGCTGCCCACGGCCCAGCTGCTGCTGAACACCACGCCCGCCCAGGTCCGGCAGCGGCTGGCCCACGACTTTCTGCCCGATTCGGTGCCCACTTCCATCAACGCTTACCTGATTGACACCGGCACCCGGCGCCTGCTGGTCGATGCCGGGGCCGGCAGCTTGTTTGGGGCCAGCGGCGGGCACCTGCTGGCCAGCCTGCGGGCGGCCGGCTACGAGCCCGCGCAGGTTGACGCCGTGCTGCTGACCCACATCCACGCCGACCACTCGGGCGGCTTGGTGCAAGGGCCCGGCCGGCAGCTCACCTTCCCCAACGCGACGGTGTACGTGCCGCAGCGCGAAGCCGATTTCTGGCTGACGCCCGCCAACCGCAACAAAGTCCCGGCCAGCCACGCCCACACGTTCGACGAAGCCGAGCAGACCGTGCGGCCCGTGCTGGCAGCGGGCAAGCTCAAACCTTTTCCAGCCAACGCGGAGCTGTTTCCGGGCGTCCGGGCGGTGGCCAGTCCCGGCCACGGGCCGGGCCACACGGCCTATCTGCTTGAAAGCCGGGGCCAGCGGCTGCTGCTTTGGGGCGACGCGGTGCACGTCGCCGCCGTGCAATTGCCCGACCCCGGCGTGGCCATCGCCTACGACGACAACCCCGTCGAAGCCGTGGCCCAGCGCCGGCGCCTGCTGGCGGAAGCTGGGCAGCAGGGCTACCTGGTCGGCGGCGACCACCTGCCCTTTCCCGGCCTGGGCCACGTGCGGGCCGCAGGCCAGCAGTACCAATGGGTTCCGCTTAATTTCACGTATCAGGCCGGCCGATAAATGTTCGTCGTCTGTTAAATCAATCGGGTAGCTGCGCGTCGGTGCCATACCCCTGGTTCACGCATCAGTGATAACAGGCGCTAGCCGGGCCTATTTGCTGCTCAGCTGCACGCTGGTTTTCAGGTCCAGGGGGGCTATTTGGGGCCCGCCGTAGCCGCCCCCGCCGCCCCGGTTGCCGCCATAGCCACCCCCGCCGCCGTAGCCGCCCCGGCCACCTCGCCCGCCGCCACCGTAGCTGCCCTGCCCGCCGCCGGTTTGTGCGGGCATCGTGAACTTACCGCCGGCCAAGGTGATGCCAACCACCGCTTTTTGGCCCGTGGCCAGGGTCGGCAGCTTGCGGTAGAGCAGCCGCATGGGCACGGCCAGCTCATAAATCAGGTCTTCCTGCTCGTCGACGGCCAGGGCCGCCTTCACGCCCAGCTGCGACTGCGTATCGGTGAGGGTGGGGGCCTTGGCGCCTTTGTAGTTGAGCAGCTCCATTTCGCGCATGTCGGCCACGGCCTGCACCATGTGCGCCCGCCGCGCCGCCCGGCGGTCGGTGGCCGAGGCGTCCGGGTTGTCGGGCCGCGGGGCGCCTTCTTCGGCTCGGCCGCCAAATTGGGTGCCCAGCGGGAAATGCACCCCAAACTGGTGCTGGTTGCGGCCCGTGGTGTCGAGCCACACGGTGAGGCCCAGGCGCACCAGCTTGGCCTGGGTGGTGGGGTCGGCAGCTTTGAGGCGCACGTACACCATGCGGTTGTCGTTGAGCACCTGGTATTGCAGCTTGCTGGTGGGGTCGTAGTGCAGCGAGTCGGCCCAGTCCGTCGCCAGCCCGTCCACGACCGGGGGCGTGGGCGCGAAGCGGCTGGTGGTGCTGGCCGTGGGCTGGCGGCTGCACGCCAGCAGGAGGAACATAGCAGGCACCCACACGGGCCACGAACGGGAAATAATCATTGGCGAAGCGAAAACAGGGGAAAATAGCTGCAATATTCTTGCTCGCCGGGTGTGTTTTGGGTGAAAACATTCGGCGCGCCAGCAAACTGGCAGGAAAATAGCACAGGCGCGATTCTGATTCTACGGTAGCTTTGCCCGCAGCTGCCGCAAACGCGCGCCGTTTGGCTGCCCGGCGGCAACCGCGCGGCGCAACCTTGCCCCTTGGGCGCGTTGCAAGCCCACTATTTGCTCTTCACCGGTAATTTCCGCCTTATTTATTCCCATGACTTTTTCTTTTTCCCGCAGCCTGCGCACCGGCGCATTCCTGTGCCTGTTGGCGCCCTTGGCCGGCTCTTCCGGCGTCACCAACTGGGTTGAGCGCGGCCCGGCCGGGCACGCCCCCGCCGCCCGGCCCCTGCAAGGGGCCAAGCCCGACCCGGCCGTTATCGCCCAATTCGGCCTCTACAACAGCACCTCGCTGCAAAGCCTCATCACCGCCCGAGGCAAGCAGATGGCGGCCATCTCGGACCGCCCCGGCGACTACGGCTTCACGGTGGTGGATTCTCCTATTATCAACGCTTTCGCCACGCCCGATGGCCACGTGTATTTCACGCGCGGCATCATGGCGTACTTCAACGACGAGGCCCAGTTTTCGGGCGTGCTGGGCCATGAGCTGGGCCACATCACCGCCCAGCACGGCAAGAAGCAGCAACGAAACAATACCATTGCCGGCATCGGGATGCTGCTGGGCCAAATTGCTGCTCCCCGGGTCATGGAGTCCATTGGGGGGGTTGTGCAACAAGGCGTGGGGCTGTGGATGCTCAAGTATAGCCGCGGCGACGAGAACGAGGCCGACGGCCTGGGCGTGAAATATTCGACCAAAATCGGCTACGATGCCAGCCACATGGCCGACTTTTTCCAGACCCTGCAACGCACCGAGGCCCAGAGCGGCAGCAGCATCCCCACTTTCCTGAGCACCCACCCCAACTCGGCCGACCGCTACGTCCGGGTAAAGGGCCTGGCTGCCCAAGCCAAACAGGCATCGGGCCGGTCCACCTTTGCCGTCAACCGCAACCAGTACCTGCGCTCGATTGAGGGCCTGAACTACGGCGAAGACCCCCGCCAGGGCTTTGTGGAAGGTGGTACGTTTTACCACCCCGACCTGAAATTCCGGTTTCCAATACCGGCGGGCTGGAAGTCGCAGAACTCGCCCGATAAGTTTCAGATGGGCGAGCCCAACGGCAAGGCCTTGCTGGTGTTCCTCGGCGCCGGGGGCAGCTCCCTCGACGAGGCTGGGCAGGGCTTGGCCAAAGCCATCGGGGTGCAGTCGGCCAACGCTCAAAGAACGACCATCAACGGCTTTCCGGCCTTGGTGTTTGAAGGCGACCAGGTGCAGCAGGACCAGTCGGGCCAGCAAGCCGCCGGGGCCCACGTGCTGGCCCAACTTATCCAGGATGGCAAATCTATTTATGCCTTTGTTGGCTTGGCAGCGCCCGCCTCTTTTGCTACTTATGCGCCGCAGTTTCAGGCTGCTGCCCAAGGCTACGCCCGTCTCACCGACCCCAATAAGCTGAACCGCCAGCCCGAGCGCATCCGCATCAAAACGGCCACGAGCACCACCACCCTGGCCTCGGCCCTCGCCGCCAACCGCATTCCGGCGAAGCGCTACGAGGAGCTGGCCATTCTCAACGGCATGAAAACCACCGACCAGCTCAGCAAAGGGATGCTGTATAAAGTGGTCGGCAAATAGAATCACGGATTTCGCGGATTTTTCGCGGATTTCACGGATTTTGTAGTCGATTTCCTGCGCATAAAAAAGGCCACTAATTAGTGGCCTTTTTTGTCTCGAAATATTTGCAGCAAGCCCGCTCGCGCCAACTACAAAATCCGTGAAATCCGCGAAAAATCCGCGAAATCCGTGATTCTAGACGTTGAAGCGGAAGTGCATGATGTCGCCGTCCTGCACCACGTATTCTTTACCTTCTACGGCCATCTTGCCGGCTTCCTTGATTTTGACTTCGGTTTTATATTCTTGGTAGTCAGGCAATTTAATCACCTCGGCGCGGATAAAGCCCTTCTCGAAATCGGAGTGGATGACGCCGGCCGCGGCGGGCGCCTTATCGCCGCGGTGAATGGTCCAGGCGCGCACTTCCTGCACGCCGGCGGTGAAGTAGGTAATCAGGTTGAGCAGCTCGTAGCTGGCGCGGATGAGCTTGTTCAGGCCCGACTCGGTGAGGCCGTACTCGCCCAAAAACAGGGCTTTTTCCTCGGGGTCTTCCATTTCGGCAATCTGCGCTTCGATGGCGGCCGACACCAGCACCACCTGGGCGCCTTCGGCCTGCACGTGGGCGCGCAGGGCGGCCACGTGGTGGTTGCCGTTGCTGGCAATGCTGGCCTCGTCGACGTTGGCCACGTAAATCACGGGCTTGATAGTGAGCAGCTGCAAATCGGCCACGGCCTCCAGCTCGTCGGGGGTGGCGGCCAGGGCGCGGGCGTTCTGGCCGGCTTCCAGGGCCGCCTTGAAGCGCTGGAGCACGACGACTTCCTTCTTGGCGGCGGCATCGCCGGCTTTGGCGCTGCGCTCTGATTTCTGGAGTTTCTTGTCGATGCTCTCCAAGTCCTTGATTTGCAGCTCGGTGTCGATGACATCTTTGTCGAAAACCGGGTCGACGCCGCCGGCCACGTGCACGATGTTGGGGTCGTCGAAGCAGCGCACGACGTGGATGATGGCGTCGACCTCGCGGATGTTGGCCAGGAATTTATTGCCCAGGC
>CAXTCS010000010.1:0-35376 GCA_964242365.1 uncultured Hymenobacter sp.
GAACCGGTCCGAAATCCGCTTGCGCGACGGGTCCATCAACGAGCGGATGCCCATGACGCTGCTGCTCGGCACGGATTTCGCCGGCGTCGTGGCCGAAGCCGGGGCGGACGTGACCGCGTTCCGGCCCGGCGACCGGGCGAGCGCCTGCTGATTCACGGCGCCTCGGGGGGGGGGTAGGGAGCTTCGCGGTGCAGTTGGCCAAGTGGACGGGGGCCTACGTTATCGCCACGGCCTCGGCGGCCAACCAGGCGTTTGTCAAAAGCCTCGGGGCCGACGAGGTGCTGGACTACCGGCAGCCCTTCGAGCAGCAGGTGCCGGCCGTGGATATGGTGCTCGACGCGGTGGGCCAGGCGGGCACGGCGCTACAGCTGCGCTCGGTGCAAGTGCTGCGGGCGGGCGGGCGCCTCATCAGTGCCCATCCCGCTCGTCATGGACATTACCCTCTGGGGAGCCAAACACAGCCCGGCAGGGGGCCCAGCCACCTTGCTCCGGGAGTTGACGGCCGACAAGGAGGCCACCATCCAGCAATACCGGCAGCTCGTGCGGGCCCGAAATGTCGGCTAATGGCGACCGGGTTTGTTCCATTGGCCAGCCGGCAACCGCTAGCACCGAAAAGCAATGCTATGCCTAAAACGACCGGCCGTCTGGAAGCGCTTAGCGACGGCATTTTTGCCGTGGCTAAGCGCTGCTAGCCGGTGAGTTACGGATTGAGGGGTACGCGGGCGCTACCAACCTGAGCCTGTGGCAGAAAATCGCCGCGAACTGGCCCCAGTACTTCGCCTATGCCACTTCCTTTACCGGGGCGCTCCTGGTTTGGATGGGGCACCATCGGCTTATCAGCCAGTTGCGGAGCACCAACCAACGGTTCGCCTTGCTGAATGGCTTGGGCTTGTTCTTCGTCGTGCTGTTGCCTTATCCTTCCCGGATGGTGGGCTTGTTCATTGGCACCAACGCCCAGGAAGCCGCAGTGGCCTGCTACGCCGCTTATAATGGGTTGCTGGTAATGAGCATGACGGTACTCACCGGCTACCTGCTTCACAACCCGCAGCTACTCGTTGCGCCGCAAAAATCACTGCCCTGGCTGAAACGGCTGCTGCGGTACCAGTTGGCCGGCTTTCTGGGCTACGAGGCCGTGGCGGTACTGGCGCTTTATTATTCCGCCGCTGCTTTAATCGTTTTGTTTCTAATGGGTGTGCTGTGGATTTTTGCTACCAATGACGGGAAAGAGGAAGACATATATGCCTTAAAGTAAGGCGTTCCGCGACCTGTCTTCGTTTTCGTAAGAAGGCCTTCCAGCAGCGGAAATACGGCCCGCACCAACAAAGCCGGGCCGCCTCCGGGCAGCTGCCACCCGCTTACCCAAGCGGCATAGTCGGCCTGGTCCGCTGCTCCCAGAAAACGAAGAGCGCCAACGCCAGCAGCCCGAAATTGAACGGCGTGTTGGCCGCTTCCCCGCGCCCCAGATGAAAGGCAATGGCCCCAACCTGGAGCGCCGCCAAGCCTAACGCCGCCAGGCGAGCGAGGCCCGGCTTCGTTCGCAGCAGCGCCGGCAGCACCAGGCCGAGGCCTCCCAGCAGGTCCACAACGCCTGTCGCGCGCAATAGGCTCGGGTGTTCGCCCGCCCACGGCCACAGGGCGGCGAGCGTCGCCAGCGGCGTCACCAGCTTAAAAATACCAGTTCCGATGTAGAGCAAAGCCAGCAGGCCCTGGACAATCCAACGGGAGAGGCGCAATGCGTGCGAGCTTTTGGGCGAATAGGTCATCGGGCTTTCAAGGACGAGAAGTAGTTGGACAAAGGTCCGTACTTTTACTGTCCAAAAGGAAGCAGTTCCCCCAACGTAAGTGCCATGATTTTAACGGACGGCCAAAACAAGCACGTGACTTGTTTGGGAGAAATGCTTCGATTCGCGATGCGCTGGAGGTAGTGGGCGGCAAATGAAAGGTATTGATTCTGACCTCCCTCATGCGAGGCAACGGCCGCTTCACCGAAATCCAGCGCAGCGTTCCTCAACTAAACCCCAAGGGGCTGGCCAAGAAACTGAAAGGCAGGAGCACCAGCTCATCGAGCGCGTGGTGCACGACGAGTACCCCGTCCTGATTGAGTACCGCGTCACGGCGTATGCCTACTCCCCGAAAAAGGTGATGACGGAACTGCACGCCTGGGGCATGGTGCACCGCCGCAAGCTGTTTGGCAAACAACAAACTCCCGGTTAAGCGCCGGCCGGCCTCCCTACTGCCCGTACCCCTGGCGCACGGTCCGCATTCACCGGGCCAAATAAGGTTGCCCAATGCCTACCAGCGACGCTTTCTTCCCGCGCTTCACTTAGAAGCTGTTTGAGGTAGTTAGAACGGGGGTAGAGCCGCAACATTTTGCGTCTCGTCGTTGAACGACTGGCGTTGCACGACCGGAAATAGGCCCCTGCCGCGCCGGCTAAACAACATCCGCAACCGCAGGTCAGCGAAGCGAACGACGAGACTCCAACTGTTGCGTCTCTACCCCGTTTCGGCAGTTATATACTTAACTCAAACAGCTTCTTAACAACAGCGCCCTGCCCATCCGGCTCATCGCGCCGGCCCAAAGGACTCGATGCCAAGAACCTGAGCAAAGTCAAGAAGGCGCTCGAAAAAGGGTTGTCCGTGGCCGAAACAGTGGAGCTGGCCAGTAGCAGTCTTACCAGTGTCAAGCGCTACCGTAAGCACCTGCAGGCGACACTGAGCCAGTGAGCCAAGTGGGACATGGGTCGTTATTCGTCACTACCCGATACCCCACTTGCCGTCACCGCCGCGCCACTTGCGGGGCTTGGTGCGCAAACACGGTTTGCACAAAAGCGGCCAGGCTGGTTGGCTGGCGGCCCAATAGCTGCTCAAAAGCCGGGCTGGTCAGGTTGAACTCCTGCTGCGCCTGCGCGCGCGCCATGCTAACAATTAGCGTTATCAGCGGCTCCGGCAGGTGGTGCTGGCGCAACGCGGCCGTCAGCTCGTCGCCGGAAACCGGCACGTAGCGCAGCGGCTGGCCGGTGACGGCGCTGATGGCGGCCGTCACTTCGTCCATGGAATGCACCGGGGCCGGCGCGATGTCGTAGGTTTGGTGGTCGTGGCCGGGGGTGGTGAGCACGGTCGCCAGTACTTCGGCAATTTCCGCGCGCAGGGCAAAGCTGGCTTGCCCGCTGCCGGCCGCGTAGAAGAAGTTGCCGCTCGCCAGCGCGCCCGGGTCGATGAGCATGGGCAGCAAATCCAGGTACAGGGCGTTGCGCAGAATGGTGTAAGTCAGGCCCGAAGCGCGCAGGTAGTCTTCGGTGGCCGCGTGACTGGGCGAAGCGACGAAGGCGGAGTCCGCCGACGGGTTGACGCTGCTGGTGTACACCAGGCGGGTTACCCCCGCCGCGCGGGCGGCATCAATGACGTGGCGGTGCTGCTCTGTGCGGGCGGCCAGGTCCGTGCCGGAGATAAGCAGGACGGTGGTAACTCCCTGAAAAGCGGCCACCAGCGAGGCCGGGTCGTTGTAGTCCCCCGGACGGAGTTCTACGCCCTGGGCGGCCAGCGCGGCGGCTCTTTGCGGGTCGCGCACCACGGCGACCAATTGGCCGGCCGCTGCTTTGGTGAGTAAATGACGGAGGGTGGCTTGGCCGAGTTTGCCCGTGGCGCCGGTAATAGCAAGCATGTTGTTAGGGAAAAGGTCGATTTTTAAAAGGTAAACGGATGGGGCAGGACGGGTTTTCCAACGAAAGCAACGGGGGCCTCCCCCTCAACACACCTACTTATTCCAAAGCCGCTAGCCCATTAAGCGGGCCAGCAGTTGGTTGAACAGGTCCGCTTCCGCTTGCAGGGGGCCAAAGAACTGGGCGTCGGCCTGCTCCATCACCGCGTGGGCTTGCCGCAGCAGGCTTTCGCCCGCATCGGTCAGGCGCAGCTGCTTGGCCCGGCCATCCTGCCCGTGGCGGTGGCGCTCGACCAGGCCCTTGCGCTCCAGCGTCTGGAGGACTTTGGAGGTCATCATCCGGTCGGTGTGGGCGTAGTCGGCCAGCCGCTGCTGGGTCACGGCTTCTCCTTGCCGGCTCAGCCAATACAGGCCGGCCAGCAGCGAGAACTGCGTCAGCGTGAGGCCGACCGGCCGCAGGTGCTGGTTCATGCGCAAGTGCCAGCCCATCGTGACCTGCCAGAGCAGGTAGCCGGTGTTTTCCTCGGGCTGCTCAAAGGAAAATATCGGTTTATCGTTCATGCGGGTCAGCAGTCATGGTCGTACGAATCACTGGTGGGGCTCGCCTAGGGGGCGGGCGTTTCTTGCAGGGTCAGCCAGTAGCCGTCCGGGTCGGCAATGATGGCCGTGTTGCCAAAGGGCGTGGCCTGCAGGTCACGAATCAAGGTGGCTTTGCCTTCGAGGCCCTCGAGAAAGGCGGCCAGCTCGGGCACGCCAAACCAGAGGCTCACGCCCCAGCCGAGCGGGCTCGTGGCTTGCAGGTCTACCAGGGGTGTGCGAAGGGCGAACAGGGCACCGCTCTGGGTGACGAACAGGCAGGCATCCGGGGGCGAGGCCGGCGTCGGCTGGAAGCCGAGAACCTCGGTGTAAAACTGGCGCGAGGCCGCCAGGTCGCTCACTTGGAGCGAAACGAAGCCGAGTTGCGTGGGGAAAGGTGACATGAAAAAGAGGTTTTAGTAGTTGCGACTACAAATATAGGCAACGAACTTGACATTCCGTTGATGAAAGTTGGTAGTAGCTACTTCACCCACTAGCTTTTGCTAGTATTAGCGGCAATTACCTGCTGGTATCTTGTTCCCACGGGCCGGCCAGCGTTGCAGGTTCCGCCCTCTGCTGGCCCAGCTTAGACACCACTCCGCGTTGAAGGTTCGCCCTCTGCGGAGTGGGGTTTAGGTTTTCAGGCATTTTTCCCGCCGCGCTGGCTGGGGCAAAGGTTGAGCCAACCATCTCTTCACGCTAACACCCCATACCGAACTAAGGCTGCCCGCAGTTGCACCGGCGACTCAAACGTGATGCCGGTGAGTCCAGCGGCTTCGGCAGCACGGACGTTGGCCGGGTTGTCATCGATGAACAGCGTACGAGCCGGGTCAAGGGCATAGCGCCGGAGCAACGTCTGGTAAATGGTCGGCAACGGTTTTCGCGTTTTTTCTTCCCCCGATACCACAATGCCCTCGAACCAGGCCAGGAAATCGAAGGTGCGCCGGGCGTAGGGAAAGGTCTCGTGCGACCAGTTGGTGAGGGCGTAGAGGCGCTGCTGGCCCGCTTGTCGCAGCTCTTGCAGTATAGCGACGCTGCCCGCAATCGGGCCACTAAACATTTCTCCCAGGCGGTTATAGTAGGCCTCAATGGCGACCGCCTGGTGGGGATGCTGCGCCACGAGTTGGGCCGTGGCTTCTGCCAAAGGTCGTCCCGCGTCCTGCTCATCGTTCCAGGCAGGAGAGCAAACCTGAGTCAAAAACGCCTCCATCTCGGCAGGGTCGGAGAACAGCTGGCGGTAGAGGTAGCGGGGGTTCCAATCAATGAGTACCCCGCCCAGGTCGAACACCACGGCGGTAAAGGGCGTTGTCTTCATGCTCAAACGGTGATTTCAATCGGGTTGCCGTCCGGGTCGGCCACTATGCTCTCGTAATACCCATCTCCGGTGGTGCGGGGCTCCCCCAGCACCGGGTAGCCCGCCCGGCGCAGGCGCTCGGTCAGCGCCTCCACCGCCGCCGCACTACCCGTGGCAAAAGCCAGGTGCGCGTAGCCCTGGCTAGGAGTAGCAAGGTCATTGGCTGCCAGCAGGCCAGGACGCTGCATCAGTTCGAGGCGAGCCCCGGAGGCGAAGCGCAAAAAGTAAGAAGTGAAAGCCTTTGCCGGGTTATGGTAGCGGGCGCTGGCCGTGGCGTTGAAATACACTTCATAAAATTGCCGGGCCCGCTCTAAGTCAGCAGTCCACAAGGCGACATGTTCAATAGTCATCGCACAAACTGAAAAGGTACCCAAAGCTAACGCTATGTTTGGGGCCAGGGGTGTTGTTAAACAAACAGGGTGAAACCTCCGACTCGGTTCTACACGGGTTTGCTCAGCGGCCAGGCGGTAATCAAGTCCCCATCGAACAGGGCTTCGGCCGGCGGATGGAATTGAGCGCTTACAGCAGTTACCAGGTCAGTGTACATCTTCATCCGGCTGGCTCCCCCTCTCCTTTTCGGAGAGGGGGTAGGGGATGAGGCGAACGCCAGAATGAAATAGACTTGTTCCCGAATAAAAAACGGCTGAAAATTTTCGCTGATTTGAGCAGCCAGGTATTCTTTTTTGCTTGGCCAAGCCAGTATCCTCAGGTTCTTTGAGTAGCTCCGGTTTCTGGCGCCAAATACGGCCTGGAAAACAACTGATTTCCTATTGAGAAACAAGTCTAATGTGTAAACTGACCTGAAAACCGCTCTAGTTAAAGGACTGCCGGAATTCTAGCGGCGACAGATTAGTTTTGGCCTTGAACAGCTTGCTGAACGATTGCGGGTGCTCAAATCCTAGCTCATAGGCAATTTCACTCACCGACAAGCCGGTGGTCGATAACGCAACTTTGGCTTTCTCCAGCAGTTTGTCGTGGATGTAGGACTGAGTGCTTTGCCCCGTCAGCACTTTCAATAAGCTGCTCAGGTAGGTGGGGGACACGTGCAAGGCATCGGCTACGTATTGCACCGTCGGCAGCCCTCGGGTCGGCAAGGCCTCGCTGTCGAGATAAGCGGCCAGCACCTCCTCCAACCGGCCAAGGAGTTGGTGGTTGACTTTTCTTCGGGTGAGGAACTGCCGCTCGTAGAATCGTTCCGAATAGGCGAGCAGCACCTCCAGGTGGGCCACGATGACGTCCTGGCTAAACTTGTCCAGGTTGGCGTGGTACTCCTGCTCAATGCTGTGGACGATGGCGGCCAGGGTACTGTCTTCCTTTTCCGAGAGGTACAGCGCTTCGGTGGCGGCATAGCCGAAGTAGGCGTACTGCTTTATCTTGTTGGCCAAGGGCGTATTCCACAGAAAATCAGGGTGTACCAGCAGCACCCATCCCGACACCTTCCCGGCCGGCTGCGCGTCGACTTCCAGGCCGAAGACCTGGCCGGGGGCCATGAAGGCCAGCACACCCGCGTCAAAGTCGTACGCCTGCTGCCCGTACTTCGTGGTTACGTGGTCGTGAAAATTCCGCTTTAGGGCAATCAGGTAGAAATCGGCCACCAGCGTGGTGATGTCCGTGGCCGGCAGTTCCTTAATCGCGCCCACGTCAATGACGCTGATGAGCGGATGCGCGGGCTTGGGCAGGCCCCGAAGCTGGTGCAGGTCGTGGATGGTTTTCAGGCGATGGGGCGCGGCAGTTTTCATGTTCAGCAAGAGTCAGGGTGGTGCTACGCAGCGGCAAACTCCCCGTTACGAGCAGGCAAAGCGCTAGGCGCGGCCCATCGTCCCGGTTCGGGCAAAGTAATGGTTCTTGTTCCTTTCCCGCCGTGGGCACCTGCCGGCATTTCAACCCGGCCGGCCGCCAGGGGTTTTCGCCTTTTTTCGAAGCGCTACCGGCCCGTCAGGCCGGTCAATTCCTCGCTGAGGCGCCACAATCGTTCGCCCACCGCCGGGTCGTACTTTTGCTGCAGCGGAACCGGCTGCTTGTTCTCGTCAAAGAAAACGCCGTTCGCGTGCGCCACTTCCGCGGCCGTCGCCAGGTAGGTCCCGACGTCGCAGGTCGTTTTCTCCCACGGCTTGAGCAGCCCCGTGAGGGCCTTGAGCCACCAGGGCGCATCCTGCACGAGCTTGGAGGTGATTAAGCCGGGATGAAAAGCAACGGCCGTCACGTCAGTTCCTTCCAGGCGTCGGGCCAGGGCAAACGTGAAATACAGGCGGGCGAACATGGCCTGCGAAGTCGCCCCCATCCCACTGTAGTGCTTCGTTAGCTGAAGGTCCTCCAACTGGAGGGTTGGCTTCTGAAGGAATCGTGGTGCCCCTCCCACGGTCATTACCCGCGCCGGGCCGCTCACTTGCAATACGTCCAGCAATTGCTGCGTCAGGTAAAAATGGCTGAGGTAGTTAACCGCAAAGGATTTGTCAATGCCTTCCGCCGTGCGCTGCTGGTCGAAGAAAAGCGCGCCGGCCACGTTCGCCAGGACGTGCAAATTGGTGTAGCGGCGCTTAAATTCTTCACTGACGGCGCGGATGGAGGATTGCAGGGACAGGTCCGCGACCAAAAATTCCGTCCGGTCATTCCCGGTAGCTTCTGCCAGGTGGCGTACCCCCTGCTGGCCGCTTTCCGCCGTTCGGCTGATAATAACCACTTTAGCCCCTGTTGCGGCTACCCCCGTGGCGATGGCTCGCCCTACCCCGGAGGTGCCGCCGGTTACCAGAAATACCCGGTCTTTTACGGCTAGGCCGTTGCTATTCGTGCTGTTCATCTGACAAAGGTCCGTTGCTCGCCCAGGCCAGTTGTAGCCAATTCTGTGTTTATTGTAGCCAAAAAGTGGAATGCAGTAGCCGGGCCTTCCGGCCATCAGGTGTCGGTGAGTTCACCCCGGCGGCCGCTCTCTTATCCAAATGACTCCGCCACCGTTTCGAGCGCACTAGCTTGATTTAGCAACAGCATTTGAGCTGCTTGGCTTTCCAGTCGGAGGTTTCACCCTATTTGTTTACCAACACTCCACCTTCCACGCTTGAGTGGCGATTACTTGCCCGTTTATGAACCGCATCGACCGCCTGTTTGGCCTGGTTACCCGGCTGCAAGCCCAGCGCTACGTGCCGGCCGAGCGCCTGGCCGCGCACTTCGGCATCAGCGTGCGCACGGTGTACCGCGACCTGCGGGCGCTGGGCGAGCAGGGGATTCCGGTGAGCTTCGAGGCCGGGCGGGGCTACTGCCTGGTGCCCGGTTACTTCCTGCCGCCGGTCAGCTTCACGAGCGAGGAAGCCAGCGCCCTGCTGCTGCTCGAAACCCTGGGCGCTACCCTGGCCGACCGCTCCGTGCAGCCGCTGGTAGCCGCCGCCCTGCTGAAAGTGCGCGCCGTGCTGCGCCCGCCCGACCAGGCCCGCCTGGCCCGCCTGGCCGGCAGCATCCGGCTGGCCGTGCCTGAGTACCAGGAGCACCCCACGCCGCACCTGGCGCCCATGCAGCGGGCCATTGCCGGGCGCCAGGTGCTGGAGCTGGGGTATCGCGACAAGGAAGGCCACGACACCCAGCGCCGCGTCGAGCCCATCGGGCTGGTGTTTTACAACTTCACCTGGCACCTGGTGGGCTGGTGCCAGCTGCGGCAGGCGTACCGGCAGTTTCGGGCCTCGCGGGTGCAGCAGCTCACGGTCACTACCCTGCCCTTCACCAACCCGGCCCCGCTGTCGCTGCCCGCTTATCTGGCCAGCCTGAACCTGCCGCCCGCCAAATAATTTTTCGGCGGGCCCTAGCCGACTGCCATAGGGCTGTCAGTGGGCGGGGGGAGCTTTGCGGCACCAACTCACTTACTCCCCCATGAACTTCACTTCCGTTCGCCTCATCACGGCCGATTTCGAGCGCCTCGTCGGCTTCTACGAGCAGCTCTTTGGCCAGCCGCTTACCCGCCTCGCCCCGGTGTTTGCCGAGCTGCGTACGGCGGGCGCCACGCTCGCTATTGGCCACACCAGCACCCTGGCCCCCTTCGGCGGCGAGCCGGTCGCCACGGCCGCCGCCAACCGCTCGGTTATCATCGAGTTTCGGGTGGCCGATGTCGATGCCGACTACCAGCGCCTGGCCGACTGGCTCGGCGGCGCGCTGGTGCAGGCGCCCACCACCATGCCCTGGGGCAACCGCTCGCTGCTCTTCCGCGACCCCGACGGCAACCTGGTGAACCTCTTCACCCCGCTCACGCCGGCCGCCATCGAGAAGTTTGCCAGCCAGCCGGCTACGGCACGCGCAGCCGGCGCACCCGCCGGGAATGGGCGCTGAAGTAGCCCAGCGCCCCGCCCGAAAAGTTGGACGTGGGGTTGGCCGGCGTCGTGGCAAAGCCGGGGTCACTGCCCAGAATCTGGTTCAGGGTGCGGAAATACTCGTACACGGCGGGGTCGATATTCTGCATCTCCACGGTCAGGCTGTCGCCCGAAACGAGCTTGTCTTCCTCCTTGGCGTCCTCGCCCATGAAGTTGCTCAGGGCGTAGTGCTGCGGGCGGCCGTCGATGAATTTGTCGTTCAGCGCGAAAATGGCGGGGTTAAGGCGGCCGTTGCGGTACTGGCGGAAGAGGTAGCCGTTGCCCAGGCCGGGCGGGTCCACGTAGTCGGCCACGGCCTGAATGGCTTTGTCGAAGTCCGCGGTGTTGGTTTCGGTGCTCAGCGCGTCGAAGGGCACCACCGGGGGCAGGGTCGAAACCGCCACGTAGGCGCTGCCCCCGGTTTCCACGCGCAGGGTGTAGGCCCGGCCCGACACGCCCCGCAGGCTAGCCCCCGCGTACTGGCCAGGACTGGTTTCGCGCAGGGTTTCGAGGCCGCCCGCGTCGTCGGAAAGTGTAATTTTAGCCCCCGTCACGGGCGGAAAAACATTTGTTTCCTTGTAATTAGCCGAGGTGACGAGCGACACCTGGCAGGGCCGGCCGTCGTCGGCCAGGTTGGCTTCGATGACCAGGTTCGCGGCGGCGGTGTTCAGCTTCAGGTCGTCCACTACTTTTTGGCAGCCGGCGGCGGCCAGCAGCAGGGCCGCGGCGACGGCCCGCCCGGTTAGAGAGATGCGCGGCATGGCTTAGAAAGAAAAGTTGTAGGTGGCGGAAGGAATCTGGCGAAACAGGGACGTTTGCAGGGCCTGCGTCCTGGTGGCATCGTTGGGGTCGGTCTGAAACTGAATGCTGTAGGGGTTGTCGCGGCCCAGCACGTTGTAGACGGAAAACGCCCAGCTGCTGCGGAAGCGGCGGCCTTCCTGACCGGGCTTCTCGTAGGTGGCCCCCAGGTCGAGGCGCTGGTAGAAGGGCAGCCGGTCGGCGTTGCGCGGGCCGTAGTAGCTCACCACCTGGCCGGCCACCGGGTATTTGCCCACCGGGTAGGTGACCGCCCCGCCGGTGCTGGTGACGAAGGTGCCCGAAAAGCTCCACTTCGGGTTGAGCTGGTAGATGCCCACCAGCGACACGTCGTGGGGCCGGTCCTGCCGGGCATTAAACCACGCCCCGCCGTTGATGCCGGCGAACTGCCGCTCTGACTTGCTCAGCGTGTAGCTCAGCCAGCCGGTGAGGCGGCCCACGTCCTTGCGCAGCAGCAGCTCCACGCCGTAGGCCCGGCCCCGGCCGTAGAGCAGGCTGCTTTCCACCTCGTAGTTGCCGCGCAGCTCGGTGCCGTCGCGGTAGTCAATCTGGTGTGGCAGGGTTTTGTAGTACGTTTCCACCGTCAGCGAATACGCCTTGCCGGCCCCCAGCGCGCGGTAGTAGCCGGCCGACACCTGGTCGGCCAGCTCGGGCTTCACGTTGAAGGTCGTGGGCACGTAGAGGTCGGTGGGCGAAGAGGCGCTGGAGTTGCTCAGCAGGTGCAGGTTCTGCACGTTGCGGGCGTAGCCGAGCTTGAGGGTGCTGGCCTCCGTGAGCTGGTAGCTGGCGGCCAGGCGCGGCTCCAGCCGCACGTACGTTTTCAGGGGTTCCTCCTGTTCGGCGTCGTAAGTCTTGGAAGCCAGCACGTTGCCCGTCGCATCGTAGGTCGAGTACGTGCCCGGTGCCAGCAGGCTGAAGCCCGAGAGCCGCAGGCCGGTCGTGAAGTTGAGGCGCGGGCTGGCCTGCCACTCGTGCGAGACGTAGGCCGCCGTTTCCAGCGAGTAGTTGGTTTTGTCGGCCGTGCTGTTCACGTCGGCCGTGGCCGCGGCCGTGACGTGGCCGGGGGTGATGGTGTGGTAGATGGCCTGCCCGCCGAAGCGCACCGTCTGGCGGGCGCTGGGCGTAAACTCGAAGTCCTGCTTCAGGTGCCAGTCCTGAATCTTGGAGTCGATGCGGGAATCGCTGCGGCTGGACGAGATGCGGAGCTGAAAGTCGTACTTGCTGTAAATGAGCGAGGTGTTGGAAAACACCCGGTCCGTAACCAGGTGGTTCCAGCGCAGCGTCCCCGTCAGGTTGCCGTAATTTTGGTTAAAGGTGTTGCTCAGACCCAGCACGTCCTGGCCCAGGTAGCCGCTGAAGTACAGCCGGTTGCGCGGGTTGAGGGTGTAGGTAGCCTTGGCGTTGAGGTCGTAGAAATACAGACTGGAATTTTTGGTCGTCTCGTCCGACGAGAGCTTCAAGAACAAGTCGGCGTAGGTGCGCCGGCCGGTAATCAGGAACGAGCCTCGGTCCTTCACAATCGGCCCTTCCAGGGCCAGGCGCGAGGCGATGAGCCCCAGGCCGCCGCTGCCGTGCAGCTGCTGGTTGTTGCCGTCCTTCATGCGCAGGTCCACCACCGACGACAAGCGCCCGCCGTACTGGGCCGGCATCCCGCCCTTGTACACGGTCACGTCCTTGAGGGCGTCGGAGTTGAAGGTTGAGAAGAAGCCCAGCAGGTGCGAGGCGTTGTACACCGGGGCCTCGTCCAGCAAAATCAGGTTCTGGTCCACGGCCCCGCCGCGCACCGAAAAGCCGCTGCTGCCCTCCCCCGCCGACTTGATGCCCGGCAGCAGGGTCAGGGTTTTGAGCACGTCCTTCTCGCCAAAGAGCACCGGCACTTTGGCAATCTGCTTGAGGTCGAGCACCTCCACCCCCGCCTGGGCCTTGCTGATAGTGGCATCGGCGCGGCGGGCCGTCACGACGACTTCGCCCAGCTCGCTCCCCCCTTTTTCCAGCCGGAAGTCCAGCCGCTGGCTGGCGGTCACGGTCAGTCGGCGCCGCTGCGGCGCGTAGCCCACGAAGCTGACCTCGACGGTGTAGGTGCCGGCCGGCACGGTGAGGGTAAAAAAGCCGTAGGCGTTGGCCCCGGCCGCCACGCCGGGCAGCTCCAGCAGGCGCACCGTGGCCCCGGTCAGGCTCTCGCCCGACTGGGCATCCTGCACCGTGCCGCTCAGGGTCACGCGGGTTTGGGCCGCCGCCGGTCCACTGCCCAACAGCAGCGACAGGGCCAGCAAAGCCAGGTGAAGACGAAAGAATGGAGGCATAAACAGGGGGCCGGCCGGCCGAAATGGAGTGGAAGCGTCCCGTCCGCGTGGAACGGGGGTAAGCACAAGGCAAATCCGCCCCGCCGCCGAGCAAACCCAGCGTTTGGGCGTGGTTCCGGCGAAGGCCCGGAGTAATTAATTCGAAAGAGGCATCTGCTGGTTGGGGAGGCAGGATTTCAACGAGCGCCTGTTAGGCACTGCGGCGTCAAAAGCCGGTTCTGGAGCACCGGGTAAGGGGGGTAGGGACTTTATCCGCCGAGTTCGACGGCCTTCCCGACGAAGGTTGGCGAGTGGCACGACTCGACCAGGAAGTTGGCCAGGTCGGCGCGCGAGATGCTCTCGGGCACCGGCACCGGCTCGGCCACGCGGGCGTACTGGCCGGCGGCCTTGCCGTTGGTGAGCCGGGTAGGACGGGCGATGACGAAATCAAGGCCACTTTCCTGCACCAGCCGCTCCTGCACGGCGTGGTCGCGGAAGGCGTACTTAATCAGCCAGCCAATCATGAACGTGCGCTGAAACCAGCTCGCCGCGTCGTAGCTGTTGCCCACGCCGTGTGCGCTGAGCACCACCAGGCGCGGCACGCCGGCCGCCTTCATGGCGTCGATGCAGAATTTCGTGCCGCTGGAAAAGTAGTCCGGCTTCTCCTTGAAGCCCTTGAGCGAAGTCGAAGACACGCAGATGATTACCGCGTCGTGGCCCGGCACGGCGGCCCGCACCGAGGCTTCGTTGTGGAAGTCGCCCGCCACCTTCGTGAGCCGCTCGTGGGTGAGGTCCAGCTTGGCGGGCGTGCGGGCAAAGGCCGTGACGGTGTGGCCCGCCGCGAGGGCTGTTCGCACGCACAGGGCCCCGGTTCCTTGAGAAGCCCCGAGAACGAGAATCTTCCTGCCGGGTTTGGTTGCCGGCGCTTTTTCGATTTTCATTTTGACTAGTTATTCGAGAATAGAAAGCTGCTGCCAGGCAACGCTAAAGCCGGCACCGTCTATTCGTTTGCGCCCGGCTGTCGGCGCGGTAAAATTCTGAGTGGGCGAGCGTTTCAACCGGCTTTTACCTTACGCTCCGGCCGGCAATCGTTGCTGGCTGCCGGCCGGGTCAGGGTCCTGTTTTCAGCAAAACCGGGCTGACGGATTGACCACACAAAGGAACCGGGATTTTTGAGCGGCCGCAAGGGCTGATTCGCGGCGATGATAGGACTATTTGCGGTACTGCTCCCGAAAGGCCATTGCCGATACGCCCACTGCTTTCCGAAAAAAGCGGGAGAAGTAGGAGTGGTCGTCATAGCCCAGCTTATGCGCTATTTGCTTCACGTTCAGCTCGCTGTAATACAGCAATCGCTTCGCTTCCATCGCCACTTCCTGCTGTATCCAGTAGCTTACCGGGAAGCCGGTAGTTTTGCGCAACGCCTCGTTCAGGTAGGATTCGGAGACATTGAGCCTGGCGGCGTAAGCGGCCGGGCTCTTGCTGGTCCGCAGTTGGGCAACCAGGAGTTTTTTAAACTCGCGGGCGAGCGTCGCCAGGCCGGACTGCTTCACGTCCGCGCCGCGCCGGCCCTGGTAGCCGCCGGCCGCCATGCCGATAAACGCCTGGACCAAGCCCTGAATTATCGGCGCGTGAAAGGGTTTTTCGGTTTCCTCGCTTTTCTCCCGCAGCAAGCCCAGCAGGTCGTGAAAGTGCTTTATTTGCCCCTCATCGCAGAGAAACGGCGTTTGGAGCACCAGTTGGCCTTCAAACACGTCGCGGCACTCCCGCGCGACAAAGGTAGTATCAATGCCAATAAACCAGCCGTCCGCGGCCTCGTTGCGCAGTCGGTTATGAATCTGCGTCGGCAGGACGTAATACAGGGCCGGGGCCGGGATAGCGACTTCCTGAAAGTCAATCATTAGCGAGCCGGTGCCTTTTTCCAGCACGAAGAAGATGTAATGGTCGTCCCGGTGGGCCCCTAAGCTCTTGACATTATCATGCTGCGCGTCACCGGCTTTAAAATGGAATATGCGCAAGCCAGTGGCCGTAATCTCCTGTAATTGGTGCAACAGTATAGGCTCCATGAGGCTGTCCGAATCGCTAAAAAACTTCCGTAGTTGACTGGGCTCCACTGATTCTTGTCCCTAGGGGGCACCAACGCAAATTTGTAAGCCGCCGCTGGGTAGAAAGCAGGTCAGCCCTGCGGTTCTGTTTTTTCAGCTGGGCAGCGCGTAAGCGAACCCGCTTTACGCTACGGTAAGGTAGGTAGGCAGCGGCCCGCGGCCCGGCTGCCGCCCGAGCAGCCTAACCGGCCAAACCCGTGGCCCCCGCTACCAGGTGGCCCGCTGAGCAAAGCAACTTCGGCCTTTTGAGCAAAGTGCGGCTGTTCAGGGCGGCCTACTTTTGCAGAGCCAACCAGCACTTCCCGCCGAAGCAAGCCGCCTGGCCCGCACCTAACCGCCCTTTCTGATGAACGGCAAACAACTAAATCGCTACGCAGACCTGGTGTTGGTTTGCAACGGCGACCGGCGCTACGGCGGGGAAATCACCTTGGCCGACAACGTCCTGGTCGGGGTGCTCGCCGGCGAGTTGAAGGTGGTGCAGGCCGAGCGCACGCGCCACGCCGGCGCGGGCGACACGCTGCTCTTGCCGCGAAACCAGCCGGCGACCCTGCTGAAAGTCCCGAAAGACGGCGTCGCGTATCAAGCGGTGGTCCTGACGCTGCCCTCGGCCCTGGTGCGGGCGTACTACGCGCAGCACCCCCCGGCGCTGGCCCAGCCGGCGGCTCCCGAGCCCCTGCTCTTTCCGAGTAACCCGCTCCTGCAGAGCCTCTTTGCCTCCCTGCTGCCCTACCTGGAACTCCGGCAGCCCCTGCCCGAGAAGCTCCTCGCTGGCAAGATTACGGAGGCGCTGGAGATACTGCGCAGCCTCGACCCGCACAGCGACCGGGTGCTGGCCAACTTCGCCGAGCCCGGCAAAGTGAACCTGGTTGACTTCATGGAAGCGAACTACTTGTTCAACCTGCCCTTAACCACCTTCAGCTACCTGACGGGCCGCAGCCTGACCACGTTTAAGCGCGATTTCAAAAAAGCTTTTCACCTGAGTCCCCAGCGCTGGCTCACGCAAAAACGGTTGGCGCGGGCGCATTACCAGCTCGCTACCACCAGCCGCAAGCCAGTGGAGCTGTACCTGGAAGTAGGCTTTGAGAATCTCGCGCATTTCTCCTTCGCCTTCAAGAAGCAGTTCGGCTACCCTCCTACCGCGCTGCTCGCGCCCAAGGGTATTCCCCGGCCGGCGGCCGGCTAGGCGGGGGCCAATGCCCCGCAGTGTCCGCCCGGCCAGCCGTCAGGTGGCCCGCTACCCGCCAGCTTGCCCAGCAGGTAGCCGGAGCGGCCCGCTAGCGTGTGCCCATGTAGTCTAACCATAAAGCCATGCCCGTAGCCGGGTGGTACTGCCGGAAGGGTTTCGGCAGGTCGTTTCCTTACCCCACGTTTATTTATTTTCCCCATGAAGTATGCCCTCGTAACCGGCGCCAACAAAGGCATTGGCCTGGAAGTCGCCAAACTACTCGCCCAGCAGGGCTTTTTCGTGTACCTCGGCAGCCGTGACCTGGCCAACGGACAAGCCGCCGTGCAACAGCTCCACGCCACGGGGCTCCCGGCCCTGGAGGCCGTCCAGCTCGATGTCACGGACCTCGCCTCTATCCAGGCCGCCCACGCCACGATTGGTGCCAAAACGCCGGTGCTGGACGTGCTGGTCAACAACGCCGGCATTTCCGGCAGCGTACCCCAGCTGGCCCGCGACACCACACTCGAACAGTTTCGCACCGTGTTCGAAACCAACGTGTTCGGGGTGGCCAGCGTTACGCAGGCATTCCTGGACCTGCTGGAGCAGTCGCCGCAGCCGCGCATCGTGAATGTGAGCACGGCGATGGCGTCGCTGACGCTGTTCGCCGACTTCGACAATGCCAATTCTGCTTACCGGCTGCCGGTGTACCAGGCGTCGAAAGCGGCCCTGAACATGTACACCGTCAACCTGGCCTACGAGCTGCGCGACACGCCCTTCAAAGTCAATGCGGTGTGCCCCGGCTACACCAAAACCGACTTCACGGGCCACCAGGGCACCAGCACGGTCGAAGAAGCCGGGCAGCGCATCGCCAAGTACGCGCTGCTGAGCACGGATGGGCCTACCGGTCAGTATGTCAGCGAGGAGTATTTCCCCGCCCCGGCTACGTGCCCCTGGTAGGTCCGCCGCCTAGCCGCCAGCGCAAGTTGAGCCTGCGGTGCGCCCCTCAGTTGAGCGACTGGCGGTAGGCGAGCGGCGTCTGGTTCGTTTTGTTTTTGAACAGCTTGCTGAACGACTGCGGGTACTCAAACCCGAGTTGGTACGCTATTTCACTCACGGCCAGCCCGGTGGTAGCCAGCACTTGCTTGGCGTGGGCTATCAGCTTTTCGTGAATGAGCTGCTGCGCGGTTTGGCCGGTAAGCTGCTTGAGGCAGTCGCTCAGGTACTTGGGTGACAGGTGCAGCTCCGAAGCTAAGAAGCCGACGGTTGGCAGACCTTTTTGCTGGGTAATATGCTGGTTTAAAAGCCGCTCCACCTGGCTTAGCAGCTCGGAGCTGTGCGGCTTGCGGGTCAGAAACTGCCGGTTGAAGTAGCGCTGGCAGTACGTCAGCAGCAGGTCCAGCTGCAACACCAGTACGTCCTGGCTCAGGCTGTCGAGGGGCCGGTTGGCTTCTTGCTCCACCTGCCGCAGCAGCAACTCGATGGCCTCCTCTTCTTCCGCCGAGAGCAACAGGGCCTCATTTACGGCGTACTCAAAAAAGCCGTAGTCGGTGATTCCCTGGCTTAGCGCATGGCCGCGCAGCAAATCGGGGTGTAGCACTAGCAGCCAGCCCGCTGTGGGCAACACGGTGCCGGGCTCCAGGATGGCCACCTGCCGGGGTGCGAAAAACGACATGACGCCTTCGCCAAAGTCGTAGGGCGTTTGCCCGTACTGCACCTTGCACGGGCAGTCTTTTTTGAGCGTAATCTGGTAGAGGTAGGAAATCAGCCGCACCCGCTGCGTCACGTCCGCTTTCGGCACGTCTTCGAAGCGCACGATGCTGAAGAGCGGGTGCCGGAGCCGGGCCGGCAGGCCCATGAGCTGTAGCTGCGCCGCCACCGACGGCACGTGAAGGGTAGTTGTTTCGGGCCGGTTCATGCGTGGAGGGTAGCTCAGAGGCCCATTTTCTTGCGGTAGTTTTTCGCCAGGCTTCTGGCCGTAACCGCGGCCGGCACCAGCGCCAGCAATTTAGCGCCCAGCCGGTTCATGGCGCCCGATATAACGGCTTGCTTGCCGGCATCCAGCGCTTGGAGGGCCTCGTCGGCTACCTGCTGCGGGGTTTGGGCGGCGCTGGTATACTCCGTGTTCAGCCCTTTGCTGAGGTCGCCAGCGATGCCGGCCGCCTCGTTGAAATTGGTGCGGGTCAGCCCCGGAAACAGCAGCAGTACCCGCACGTTGTACGGCTTGCATTCTTCCGTAATGGCCTCGGTAAACGAGCGCACGAAGGCTTTGCTGGCCGCATACGTCGCCATGTACGGCACGGGCATAAAGGCCGCCATCGAGGCCACATTGATGATTGTGCCGCTGCGGTGGGCCTGCATGGGCAACACAAACAGGTGAGTCAGGGCCACCAAGGCGGAAATGTTCAGCTGTATCAGGCGCAACTCGGCGGCCAAATCCAACTGCGAAAACTCACCGCCCGACCCAATGCCGGCATTGTTGATGAGCACGGTTACTTCCAGCCCGCGCTGCTGCGTTTCCGCAAAAATTTCGGCCGGCGCGGTGGGCGTGGCTAGGTCGGCGGCGATGTACTGCGCGGTAATGCCGAACTTGTTGGCGAGCTGCTGGCATTGCGCCGCCAACTTATCGGCGTTGCGGGCCACCAGCAGTAGGTTGTGCTTACGTTCGGCAAACCGGGCCGCCAGGGCTTCCCCGATTCCGCCCGACGCGCCGGTGATTAAGGTCGTTTGCATGGTTTGCTGCATTGGTTGCGGCAAAGTTCCGCCCGCTTACCCGCCGAAAAGTAGCCAAAAGGCGGTTTGTTGGGTGCAAACTTCGGGAAGTGGCCGGTTAGTGTCCCAAACAGCTTCTATGCGACTCGCTCCCCCTGGAACTATACAGCTTAGCCAAAATGAGCAGCCAGGGGAGCTGCAAAAGCTACTGCCCGAGCCGGGTAAGGCCCCGTGCTGGCCGAGCCGGAGCTAGCCCTAAAAGGGTTTTGGCAACGGGTGTTTGGTAAGGAGCTAACCTGTTGGTTTTAAGCGGCTTTTGTGCCCGTCGTCAGGCCCGCATGGGCACGTCAATCAGCAGCACCCGGGCCGGGCTCAGCGCCTTTAGGGTGAACTGGTCGGTATCCCAGGTGCCTAGTCCGTCATAGGCGGCCAATTGCCGGCCATCGATGTCTACTTCGCCGGCCAGCACCAGGGCGTACACACCGTTGCCCGGCCGTTTGATGACGTAGGTTGTGGCGCCGCCCGGCGTGAGCGTGCCCACGTGCAGCCACGCCTGCTGCCGCAACTGCACCCCGGCGGGGCCCGCCTCGGGTGAGGCCACTTGCACGAATCCGTTGGGGACGGGCGCGTAGGCGTGCTGGTCGTAGCGCGGAGCCGCCCCCGGCTGGTCGGTGGCAATCCAGATTTGCAGGAAATGGGCCGGCTCGTGCGGGCTGTTGTTTTTTTCGCTGTGGGCAATGCCCCGGCCCGCGCTCATCACCTGCACCTCGCCGGTCTGAATGATGCCCTGGTTGCCGAGCGAATCCTCGTGGGCAATGGCCCCGGCCAGGGGAAAGGTGAGGATTTCCATGTTCTGATGCGCGTGCATCCCGAAGCCCCGGCCCCCGGCCACGGTGTCGTCGTTGAGGATTTGCAGGGCCCCGAACGCCTGCCGGTTGGGGTCGTACTGCCCGCCCGCGTTGAAGCTGCGGTAGGCATCGAGCCAGCCCAGGTTGGCGTGGATGCGGGTGGCGGCGGGATGAAACAGGGTGGAAGCCATGTAAAGAAGTAAGTAGGTTGAGTTGAAGTAGTGCGTAAGCTGCGGCCAGCCGGCGGCGGCCGGGCCGCCCGGTTAGCGCAGAGCGCCGGTTTTCGACTGGTTGGCCCGGTTGCCGCTGGCTCCGCGCCACAGCAGCAGGTCGAGCAGCGCCAGGCCGGCGAACACGAGGGCGGGGGCTATTTTGTCGGCCTGGCCGGCTTGCAGGTGCGTACCGGCCGCCACCGCCGCCCAGATGAACACCCCGTACAGGGCGAGCGTCCGGTAGTTGGGCACCAGCAGCCCGATGCCCAGCGCAATTTCACTCAGGGCAATCGGGATGCGCAGCCAGGCGGGGTAGCCCCAGCTCTGCAGTTGCGCCACGGCCCCGGCGGCCCCGGTGAACTTGCTGAACCCGGCCCCGATAAAGCCGAGGGCCAGCAGGCCGGAGAGTACCCAGCAGATAATATTCTTGGTTTTAGGATTCATGATTGTGCGTATTGGGGGAAGAAGTGAGGTAGGGCTAGGGCGGGCGAGGAGGGTGGGAAGCCGTACTCGCCCGCCCAGCATGGCTAGTGTTGGAACGAGGCCGCCAGATTGCCCAACACCCCCAGTTGCCCGAACAGGATGGTACCAGCGGTGTAGCAGTGGAAGGATTTTACCTTGCCGTTTTCGAGGTGAAAAACGTCGCAGCAGGGCGTATGAATCGCCTTGCCCGTGGCGGGAATCGTGCCGGCCGGCAGGGCCAGCGGCCCCTGGTGGGTGCCGTTGAGCGAGAGTTCGACCACCACCACGTCGCCGGTGACGTATAGCTGGTCGAGGGCCCGGTGCATGTCCGGGAAGGCGTCCGCGTAAATAGTTACGGTGAGGCCCAGTTGCTCGCCGGCGTATTTCTTGTCCGCCGACACGTCCCAGAAATACCCATCGGGCGTGAACAAGGCGACAAACGCCTTAATGTCTTTGGCTTCGGCGGTCTGATAGACGGCGCGGATAACGGCTTCGTTGGTGGTTGGCATGACGTTATGATGAATTGGTAACAACGCTGCAAAGGTCCGCGCGGGTGGTAGCGGCTTCCATTGACATTTGTCAAAAAAGCGGCTGGTTACTTTCTGCCCGCTCCTGAGCTAGCCGCGGCTGGTCAGCTAGAACGACCGAGACCTCGGGTAACTACTGACCCACAAAGCGGTTTCTTTCCGGAGAATGCCGGTTATTTGCGGACTGGTTTCACGCGTAAGGAGGGTGCCCATGTTTGCCGTTTTCGAGAAGTACCTAGTGAGCAAGGCCGATTTCACGCCCCTTGAAATCGAACGCATTCGGGCCGCGACCGTGGTCCAGACCCTGCCCAAGCGCCACTATTTAGTGAGAGCCGGCGAGGTGTGGCCCTACCAGGCGTTCGTCGCCAGCGGCTGCCTGCGCACCTACACCGTGGACGAGAAGGGCGCCGAGCACATCCTGCATTTTGCCATCGAAAACTGGTGGGCCGGCGACCAGGAAAGCCTCACCACGGGCCAGCCCACCCGCTACAACATCGACGCCATCGAGGCGTCAACCGTCCTGCTGTTCAAAAAAGCGGACCTGGACCGGCTGCGGCAGGAACTTCCCGCCTTCGACGGCCTCATCCACGCCACCCTGCACCGGAGCTTTCTGGCTTCCCAAAATCGCCTGCACGCGGCCATCAGCTACTCGGCGGAGGAAAAATACCGCGAGTTTGTCGAGAAATTTCCCGCGTTTATCCAGCGCATTCCCCTGCACATGGTGGCCGCGTACTTAGGCATGACCATCGAAACGCTGAGTCGGGTGCGGCGCAAAACCTCGCTGAACGGGTAAGCGTGAGGTGGTTCAGTTATGGAAGAACCCTCGACCGCCAAAGCTCCTTTTTGCCAAATGGCAAGTACCGCTCTCCCTGCCCCCGCGTACTTTGCCCCGATGGACGAACTCTTCGCTTACCTCTTGCAATTCGGGTCGCTCAATCAGCGGCAGCTGGAGCTGATTGCCCGCACGGCCACCCCCTTGTCGCTGCCGAAGGACACGTATTTTCTGGAAGCGGGGCACGTGTCGCGCCGGGTGGGCTTCCTGCTGGAAGGGGTGCTGCGGATTTGCTACTACAATAAGCAGGGCGACGAAGTCACGCGCAACTTTATTGACGAGCGGCACCTGACCACCGATTTGCGCGGCTTGGAATACGGGCTGGCTTCGCCCGAGTACGTGCAGGCCGTGACCGAGTGCCGGCTGCTGGTGTGGGCCAAGCGCGACTGGGAGGAACTGGCGCATACCATCGGGGGCTGGAGCGAGATGGTGCATAAAATGACCTCGAAGCACCTGCGGGAGAAGCTGGCGCGCATCAGCCCCATGCTGGCCCAGGATGCCACGACCCGCTACCTGGAATTTATGGAGAACTATCCGCAGCTGGCCGGCCGCGTTCCGCTGTCCTATCTGGCCTCCTTTCTGGGCATCACGCAGTCGTCGCTGAGCCGGATACGAAAAAATATTCGCTGACGCGCTTTTTGCCAAATGGCAACTGACGGCCTGTGGGGGTGGGGGACCTTTGCCGGGTAAACCACCCGCACCCCTCCATGAAAACCGTTCTGATAACCGGGGCCAACAAAGGCATCGGCTTTGAAACCGCCCGCCAACTCGCTCAGCAAGGCTACCACGTTTACTTAGGCAGCCGCGACCTGGCCAATGGTCAGCGGGCGGCCCAACAGCTCCGCGCCGAAGGGCTGGCCGCGGTGGAAGCCATTCAGCTGGACGTCACCAGCGCCGACTCGGTGCAAGCCGCCCGCGCCGAAATCGGCCGCCAGACGCAGGTACTCGATGCCCTCGTCAACAACGCCGCCATCACGGGCGGGATGCCGCAGGCGGCCCTCGGGGCCGCGGTCGCCACGTTCCAGGAGGTGTTTGCCACCAACGTGTTTGGGGTGGTGCAGGTCACGCAGGCCTTTATCGACCTGCTGCGGCCCGCGCCCCAGCCCCGCATCGTCAACGTGGGCTCCAGCGGCGCATCGCTGACCTTGAGCAGCGACCCGACGTGGAAGTATTATCACCACAAGGGGGCCGTCTACCCGGCCTCGAAGGCGGCGCTGCACATGTACACCATCGTGCTGGCCTACGAGCTGCGCGACACGCCGTTTAAGGTGAACGCGGTGGACCCCGGCTTCACGGCCACCGACCTCAACCACCACCGCGGCACGGGCACCGTGGAGGAAGCTGGCACCCGGATAGCGAAATACGTGCTGGTTGGGGAAGACGGCCCCACGGGCCAGTTCATCAGCGAGGAAAACACCCCTGTAACGGGTGAAATCCCGTGGTAACCACACGCATGACTACCCAACCAACTCCAAACACCGGGCGCGCAGCGCTCCCGTTCGTCCTCTCCATCGGGCCGGTGGTGCTGGGTGTGTGGAATCCAAATGGAACGAACAAACGAAGTAGCAATTCCCCAACTCTATGCAAGTAGTACAATTTTCTGAACACGGCGAGGCCGCGGTGTTGCAGCTGGTTGACCTTCCCACTCCGCAGGCCGGGGCGGGCGAGGTAGTAATCAAAGTAGCCGCCGCTGGGGTCAACTATGTCGACATCTGGCAGCGGAAAGGGGCCAGCCCGCGGCCCATTACGCTGCCCTACGTAGCCGGCTACGAGGTAGCCGGCACCATTGCGGCGCTGGGCGAGGGCGTGACGACGGTGCCGGTGGGTCAGCGGGTGATGGCCATGCTGCCCAGCGGCGGCTACGCCGCCTACGTCGTGGCCCCGGCCGCGCAGCTAATTCCCTTGCCCGCCGAGCTGGGCTACGCGGAAGCCACGGCCCTGCTCTCGCAGGGGCCGGCGGCCGTGGGCTTGCTCAATACCGGCAACTACGCCTCGGTGCTGGTGCTGGCAGCGGCCGGGGGCGTAGGCTCCTTGCTGGTGCAGGTAGCCAAAAATCGGGGCATCCGGGTGGTGGCCGCCGTGGGCAGCGACGCGAAAAAAGCTGCCGCCCTGGCCAGTGGGGCTGATGCGGTGGTGAGCTACGCCGAGGCCGACTGGGTGCAGCAGGTGCGCGCGGCCACTGACGGCCAGGGCGTAGCTGCCTCGTTTGATGCCGTGGGCGGCGCGGTGGGGGCCGCCGCCCTGCAAACGCTGGGGGCCGGGGGCTCCGGCGTCATCTATGGGGCGGCCAGCGGCGAGCCTACTACTCTGGCCGCGCAGCAGCTGATGGGGCAGCGGCAGTTGGTGCGCGGCTATTCCCTGTTTACCGAGATGGAAAAAGTGGGCGCGTACATCGAAGAGCTGCTGGGCTACTTCCGGGCTGGCAAGCTGCGCTTACCCGTCCAGACCTACCCGATTGCGGCGGTGCAAACCGCGCAGCGCGACCTGGAATCGCGCCGGACGCAAGGGAAAGTGGTGCTGCTTTTTTGAGGAACGCGCAGCCCCTGGCCCCTGGCCCCTGGCCCCTGGCCGGCGCAAAGGCCCGCAAAAAGACGTACTATTCACCCGGCTGAGCTGATGCCGGCGCGGGCTTGGTCGCAACGGCATCAGCCCAGCCGGGTGAGGCGGCGCACCCGGCTCAGGGATTCGGGCTTGATGCCCAGGTACGAGGCAATGTAGTACTGGGGGATACGCTGGGCCAGGACCGGGTATTGCTGCACGAAATGGGCGTATTTTTCGCTGGCCGTCTCGCTAAGCGCGGCATTGACGCGCTCTTGCAGCGTGAGGTAGCGGCTCTGCATGAGCAGGCGAAAAAACCGCTCGAAGACCGGTGCCCGCGCGTAGATGGTTTCCATGTCGGCCTGCCGCAGCAGCAACACCTGCGTATCCTCCAGGGCATCGATGTGGAGCGTGCTGGGCTGGCCCGTGAGCAGGCTGTAGAAATCGGAAATCCACCAGTCTTCGGGCGCAAACTGCAAGGTGTGCTCCTCGCCGGCCGCGTCAAGGGAGTAGGAGCGCAGGCAGCCCTCGGTGACGAAGGTGAGGTTGGTGCAAACGTCGCCTTCCAGCAAGTAAGGCTGTTTTTTGGCCAGCGACCGGGGCCGCAAAAAGCTGCGCAGCAGCGCGAAGTCCGCGTCCCGGATGGGCACGCGGGCCAACAGGTGCGCGTGCAGCAGGTCGGCGGCGGCGGGGGAGATGAGCACGAAAGCAAGGGGGTAGGGAGCCGCAAGTACGCAACCAAACGCCGCTTTGCCTACCCCACTTACCTGAGAGCTTTCTTAACCTAGGTCAATGCGGCCGGGCAGGCTCGCGCCGGACTTTTGTGCTGTTTTCCCGGTGCCGGGAGCGCACCCGTCCAATCTTCAACCTGATTTGATTTTTCCATGAAATATTTTCTGTTTTGCCTGGTCCTGCTGGCCAGCGCCACCACCGCCCAGGCCCAAACCGTCGCCCGCCATTCGGCGGCGACCAAGGCAACCGGCCCCACCCAGGCGGCCAAGGGCGGCAACGCCGTCGCCCAGCACCTCAAAACCTTCGACGAGCTGGACTTCGACGTGTTCAGCAACGAGGAGTGGGACCGCCTGCACGAAAGCCACAGCCAGAACATCCTCGTGCATTGGCCCGACGGCCACACCACCACCGGCATCGCCCAGCACATCAAAGACATGAAGGCCCTGTTCGTGTACGCCCCGGACACCAAAATCAAGCAGCACCCCGTCAAGCTCGGCCAGGGCAACTACACGGCCGTAACCGGCTTCATGACCGGCACCTTCACCCAGCCCATGCCCAAGGGCGACGGCACGTTCACCCCGCCGACGGGCAAATCCTTCAAGCTGCCCATGTGCACCGTCGGCCGCTGGGAAAACGGGGTCATGGTCGAAGAATTCCTCTACTGGGACAACCAGGCCTACTACAAGCAGCTCGGCGTGCAGTAAGAAGCTGCTTAGCGCGGTTCTCGGGCCGGGTAAAAAAGTGCCTGGAAAGCGTAGTGTGCCAAACTGCCCGGCACCCCCGGTTTAGTAGCGAGTAGTTGGCTAGCGACCAAAAAGTGACGAGTGGCCGCGCTTGAATCCACCGTCACTCGTCGATAGCGAGAGCTAAAGGGGCACCAAGCTACTGCGCATAACCTCGACGCTTCAACGCCGGGCGGCGTAGCCAGCTCAGCTCCCGCAGCCGCTATAGGGACTATTTCTGCCCTATGGGAATCATTTTTCCCGTCTTGTGCCGGGAGGCTTACCCATGGACCTTTGCGCCTTCATTTCAGCAATTAGCGCATGAACTATCAATTGTTTGGCTCGAAAACGGGCCTGTGGGTAAGCGAATTAGCCCTGGGCACGGGCACGTTTGGCGCGCCGGCCAGCTACGGGGCCGACGCGGCCGAGGCGCACCGCATCTGGCAGGGCTACGTGGCGGCGGGCGGCAATTTCATCGACCTCTCCGATGTGTACCAGCACGGGGAGGCCGAGCGCCTCGTGGGGCAGTTCGTGGGGGCCAACCGGGGCGACTTCGTGCTGGCGTCCAAGTACACGGCCACGGCCCACGCCGCGCCCGCCATCGCGCAGCTGGGCAACCACCGCAAGGCCATGACGCAAGCCGTCGAGGCCAGCCTGCGGCGCCTGGGCACCGACTACCTCGACCTGTACCTGGTGCACCTGCCCGACAGCGTGACGCCGGTGGAGGAAATCGCCCGGGGCTTCGACGACCTGGCGCGGGCGGGCAAAATCCTCTACGGCGGCTTCTCCAACTTTCCGGCGTGGCGCGTGGCGACGGCCGTGACCCTGGCCGAGCTGCGCGGCTGGGTGCCGCTGGTTGGCATTCAAGTAGAGTTCAGCCTGCTGCAGCGCACGGCCGAGCGCGAATTGCTGCCGATGGCCGAGGGCCTGGGGCTGGGCATCATGGGCTATTCGCCGTTGGCCGGCGGCGTGCTCACCGGCAAGTACCGGCAGGGCGCAACGGGCCGGGCCACCGTATTCGGCACCGCCGTGGACTCTGCGCCCCTCAACGCCGTCCTGGATGCGCTGCTGGCCGTCGCGCACGAGACGGAAGCTACGCCCGGCCAGGTGGCTACCGCCTGGGTAAAGGCGCGGGGCATCGTGCCGCTGGTGGGCGCCCGCACCCGCGCGCAGCTCGACGAGCAGCTCGCGGCGGCCGCGCTCGCGCTCAGCCCCGCGCAGGTGCAGCGCCTGGCGGCGGCCTCGGCCGTGCCCCTGGGCTACCCGCACGAGCTGCTGGCCACGCAGCGCCCGCTGCTGACGGGCAACCGGGAAGACCAAGTGCGCTGGCCGGCCCGCCCAGTGGCTTAGGCGGCGGGGGCCGGGGCGGGAGAGCTGGTGGGCAGGGTGGCGGCCAGTACCTGTTCGAGCTGGCCGCGGTTTGCTTCGCCCCACTGGCCGAGCTGCGTTAGGAGCGGCAGCAGCGTTTCGCCCAGCGGCGTCAGGTAGTATTCCACCCGCGGCGGCGATTCGGCAAAAACGGTTTTGCCCAGCAGCGCGTGGGCTTCGAGCTGCCTGAGCTGCAAATGCACGACCCGGCGGGTAGCCCCCGGCAGCTTCCTCTGCAGCTCGCCCGGCCGCCGGATGCCCTGCCCAATGTAGTAGAGCAGGCCCACTTTCCATTTGCCGGCCAACACTTCCAGGGTCAGGTGCACGCCGCAGGCGAGGTCGAAGGGAATTTTACGTTCGTACATACGGCTCCGTAACGCGGGAGCGTGCGGGGCGGTTTTGCGCAGCCTGCTGCAAGGCGGACCAGTCGCGCTTTTCTCGGTGAACCCCGGAGCGTAGGGATGCTTTTCCCGCGCTTCCAGTACTCCCCGCCAGCGGCCGCTCGGAGAGGCTAGCGCAGCTGCGCTAGTGAGTTAAACGCTTAACCAAGGCCACTAGTGCCGGCCGGAATACGTTGGTGCCAGCGCCGGAACTTTTGCCTGGGCTGGCGGAAAGCTGAAATCGATTAGGGCGGCGTTGAAAAGCGTGGGCGTGCCCGCATCGCCGCCCGGTCGGCGCCTCGGTTACGCTACAAACATCCGCAATCAGGCTACAAAGGGCCAGTAGCCGGGCCGGACCTTTGTGCGGTACTTAAACGCATCCCCTTTATGACCCCTCAACCGCACCCCGCCGGGGCAACCGGTCCGGCACCCGCTCCCGGCGCGGCCCCCAAAATCTGGTTTATCACGGGCGCTTCCCGCGGCTTTGGCCGGGTCTGGACGGAAGCCGCCTTGCAACGGGGCGACAAGGTCGCCGCGACGGCCCGCCAGCTGGCCAGCATCGCCGATTTGGCCCAGAAATACGGCACCAACGTGTTGCCGCTGGAACTGGACGTCACCAACCCTGCGCAGGTAAAAACGGCCGTCGCGCAGGCCCACGCGCACTTCGGCCGGCTCGACGTCGTGCTCAACAACGCCGGCTACGCCCTGGCCGGCACCATTGAGGAAGCCAGCCTGGACGAAATCCGGGCGCTGTACGAAACGAACGTGTACGGGGCCGTTTCCGTCATTCAGGCCGCGCTGCCCCTGCTGCGGGCGCAGGGCAGCGGCCACATCCTGGGCACCTCCAGCGGCCTGGGCCACGTTACGTTGCCGGTCATCGGCTATTACGCCTCCTCCAAGTGGGCCTTCGAGGCGATTTATGAAAGCCTGGCCGCCGAAGTGGCTCCGTTTGGCATTAAGGTCACCATCATTGAGCCGGGCGCCTACGCCACCGATTCCAACAGCCCGGAGTCGATGCGCTTTGCGACGGGCCTGGAGCCGTACACCGACTTCAAGAACCAGTTTTTCGCGGGCTCCGCAGGCCGGGAACGCGGCGACCCGGCCGCCACCCCGGCGGCCCTCTTTGCCGTGGTCGACGCCGCGCAGCCGCCCCTGCGGCTGTTCCTCGGCCGCCACACCCTGCCCTGGGTGCGCGCGGCCTACGCCGAGCGGCTGGCGACCTGGGAAGCCTGGGAAGCCGTGTCCAACGCGGCGCAGGGCCAAGCCAAGTAAACAACCACGGGCAACCGGTAGTTGAGATGACTACCGGTTGCCCGTGGTCCTAAATAGGAGAGCAATGAAAACGCCCGAAAACGCCCCGCCTCGGTTGGCCTCTTTGTCGGCGGCGCACCGGGCCATGGGCCTGCCGCCCCCCCTGCATCCGCTGATTAGCCTCGTCAACAGCGCCACCACGCCCGTGGCGGGGGCCAGCGCTTGCCGCTCCCACGTGCTGAGCTTTTACCGCATATCCTACGGGCCCCAGCTGGGCAGCCCGCTCCGGTACGGGCAGGGGTATTATGACTTTGACGAGGGCGGCTTGTTTTTCGCCGCCCCCAACCAGCTCATCGGCTGCACGGAGGAGCGCGGCGCGGGGGCGGATGCCCACTACACGCTGCTGATTCACCCGGATTTTTTGGCGACTTACCCCTTGGCCAAAAAGATGGGGCACTACGGCTTCTTCACCTACGCGGCCAACGAGGCGCTGCACGTGTCGGAACAGGAGAAAGAAGTGCTCCTTGCGCTCTTCAAAACGATGGAAGCGGAACTGGCCAGCCGCTGGGATGAATTCAGCCAGGACGTGGTCGTGGCTCAGGTTGAGTTGCTGCTGAACTACGCGGACCGCTTTTACAAGCGCCAGTTTCTGACCCGCAAGGCGGTGCACAGTGACTTGCTGCAACAGCTGGAGGCGCTTTTAGCGGAGTGCTTTAGCAGCGAGGACCTGCCCGGCCGGGGCATCCCCACGGTCCAGTACCTGGCCGAGCGCCTGCACGTGTCGCCCAGCTACCTGAGCGACCTGCTGCGCACGCTCACCGGCCAAAGCGCCCAGCAGCACATCCACGACAAACTCATCGCGCAAGCGAAGGAAAAGCTCGCCACCACGGGCTGGTCGGTGAGCGAGGTGGCCTACGCGCTGGGCTTCGAGCATCCGCAATCCTTCAGCCGGTTCTTCAAAACCAAGACGGCCCTTTCCCCCCTGGCGTTCCGGCGGTCTTTCCAGCCTAACTGAAGCAGGCTACCCTGCCCCCGGTACGCTAACGCCACCAGCTACCGGTAGTACCTCAGCGGAAGTATCTTGGGCTCTTCTCAGGAAACGGAAAATATAGCACGTTAAAGAGTTACATATGGCTCGCTGGCCCGTAAGCTTTCGGCAGCGACAAACTATTTTCCCAAGCCAACCCCCACTCCCTCGTTCATGCCCACCATTTTTATTACCGGTGCCTCGTCCGGCTTAGGCAAAGCCACCGCTAAATTGTTTGCGGCCCGCGGCTGGCACGTCATCGCCACCATGCGCCACCCCGAGCACGAAACCGAGCTAACGCAGCTACCGGGCGTACACCTATTGCCGCTGGACGTGACCGACCCCGCCCAGATTGAAGCCGCCGTGCAGCGCGCCATCGCCCTGCACCCCGTGGACGTGGTGTTTAACAACGCCGGCTACGGCCTCATCGGGGCGCTGGAAGCCTTGTCGGATGAGCAGATAACCAACCTGCTTAACACCAATCTGTTGGGTGTAATTCGGGTAACCAAGGCGTTCCTACCCCACTTACGGGAAAAGCGGTCGGGCCGTATTATCAGCACCACCTCCATTGGCGGGCTGATTGCCTTCCCGCTCTACTCCATTTACCACGCCGCCAAGTGGGCGGTCGAAGGGTGGAGCGAGAGCATGTCATTCGAGCTGGCGCGGTATAACATCGGCATCAAAACGGTGTCGCCGGGCGGCATTGCCACCGATTTTACGGGCCGTTCGCTGGAGGTGGCCGAGCACGAAGCCTACGCCGACCTGTTACAGAAACTACTGACCAGGCAGGACAGCAGCGTCCACCAAGCGCAATTTTCGTCCCCCGAGGCCATTGCCGAAGTGGTGTACGAAGCCGCTACCGACCAAAAAGACCAACTTCGCTACCAAGCCGGGGCCGATGCCATCGCCCTCTACACGCAGCGGCTGGCGGCCGGCCCCGAAGCGTTCCGCCAAGGCGTGGCTGCCCAGTTCGCGTAGCAAGGTTGGGCTAGGCAACTAGTGACCAGTCGTGACGCACCACAGGCATCCAGCCCTTAAGCCCCCTTTCACGCCTTAACGTGCTGTATTTTCCGTTTTCTGAGAGGGCCCGTATCTTCCCTCGGTTGGCAGCACCTCAACCGGCCAGGAGCAGGTGCCCGCTCTGCTGCGGCGCTCCCGAGGGCCTGCGCACAGTTTAGTGGGAAACCCCGATCATGAAACAGTTAGACCAACCTTTTACCCGAGGCCAACAATGCCGGCGTACACGTCCATTCGCCGCTGGCGGCCCGGGAAGAAGCCCGAATTGACCGCAGCTGTTTGAAACTTGGCGAACGATTAGGGATAACGCCTGTCTTTGGGATAAACAACTGTTTGACAATTTATTAAACATCATTTAAATTTTCAGTTATGTCCAAGAGCACACAGAAAACAGCCATCGTAACGGGCGGGGCCACCGGCATTGGCAAAGCCATCGCGCAGGCGTTGGTTACCCGCGGAGTCGCTGTAGTCATTGCTGGCCGGGGCCGTGAGCGCGGCGAAGCAGCCGCCGCCGAAATGGGTAACGGCACCCTATTCGTAGCTACCGATGTCAGCCAGGAAAGCGAGTTAGCGCATCTGGTGAGCACAACGCTCGACCGCTACGGCCGGATTGATTACCTCATCAACAACGCGGGCATTGAGGCCGGCATGGGCGGCTTTGAGGGCACGACCGCTAGCCTGGTCGATGACGTGTTGGCCATCAATGTGAAGGGCGTTTTTCTGGCTGTAAAGCACGTCGCGCCCGTGATGGTGCGCCAGCAAGGGGGCGTTATTATCAACCTGGCCTCGTTTGTGGGCACGACCATGCCGATTCCGGAGGCTGCCATTTACGGGGCCAGCAAGGCCGCCGTGCTCAGCCTGACGCGGGCCGCAGCGGCCGGCTACGCCGACCAGCATGTGCGGGTGTACGCCGTCTGCCCGTGGATGACCGATACCCCGATGGCCGACCGTCAAACCGACAGCGACCCGGCGGCCAAAGCCCGCTACGCGGCCGCAATCAATCCCAGCAAGCAGTTAGCCACGCCGGAAGACCTGGCCCACGCCACGGTTGAGCTGCTGGAAGGACGCATCGAGCTGGCCAATGGGGAGGCCGTATTGGTTGACCACGGCAGCGCCCTAAATCGGATTGCACCCATGACGGTCGTATAGGCTTGAAGTGTCGTTGAACAGAAGGGAAAAAACAGCTTGGGTTTGGGGGTTGTTCGAAGCGTAACCGGCTCTGCTGAGAAACTACCGGCCAAGACGGCTCTCAATGGCGACCGGCTGCCCCGCCGGCGCGCAGCTGGCATTTGGTCCGAGGCGGGCGGAGAGTTGCAAAGGCCGCAAGCGACCAGGACTACGTGCCGAACGCCATCCGCATCTATTCCCCCTTTTTCCTTTTTCCTATGAAACCAACCGCTCCTTCCCCGAACAGCTCGGCCGGCAGCCCCGGCGCGGCCCTGGCGCTGGTGTGCACGGTGCAGGCGCTGGCCGTCATGGCCACAACCATCGTCAACATCGCTCTGCCCGTGGCGACCAAGCAGCTGCACCTTTCGCCCGCCGCCGCGCAGTGGGTCATCGACCTGTTCATCCTGACCTACGGCGGATTTTTATTGCTGGCGGGAAGGGCCTCCGACTTGCTGGGCGCGCGGCGGGTGTTCTTCGTGGGCATGGTCGGGTTCGCGTTGGCCTCGCTGCTGGGCGGGCTGGCCTGGTCGGGCCCGGTGCTGGTGGTGGCCCGCGGCGCGCAGGGCGTGGGCGCGGCCCTGATTAGCTCCGCGGCCCTGACCATTCTTACCGCCCTCTACCCGCCGGGGCCGGCCCGCACCCAGGCGCTGAGCGTGTGGGGGGCCGTGGGCGCGGCCAGCCTGGGGCTGGGGCTGCTGGTCGGCGGGGCCCTGACCAGCACGCTGGGCTGGACCTGGGTGCTGCTCTACAACGTGCCGCTGGTGGCCCTGGCGCTGGTTTTGAGCCGCCGGCTGCTGCCCGCCGATGCCGCCCGGAGCGGAGATAAAGAGGGTTTCGACCTGGGCGGGGGCGCCCTGGCGCTGGCCGGGCTCATGGCCGTGGTGTACGCGCTGGTGGGCAGCGCCAGCGCCGGCTGGCTCTCGGCCCGCACGCTGGGCACGCTGGCCGCCGGGCTGGGGCTGCTGGCCGCGTTTGGCTGGGTCGAGAGCCGGCAGAAAACGCCGCTGCTGCGCCTGAGTTTGTTTCAGCTGCGCGACCTGAGCGCGGCCAACGCCGTGGCCCTGCTCAAGCCGGCCGGGGCGATGGCGCTGGCCTTCTTCACGACCCTGTACGTGCAGCAGCGGCTGCACTACTCGCTGCTGGCCACGGGCCTGGCCTTTCTGCCCTTCGCGGCCCTGGCGGCGGCGGCCTCCCCGGTGTCGCGGGCCGTGCTGGGCAAGCTGGGCCTGCGGGCCAGCGTGGCCGCGTCGCTGGGCCTGATGCTGGCGGGCCTGGCCTGGCTGGCCTGGGGGGCGAGCGGGTCTTCCTACTGGCGGGGGGTGGTGCCGGGGATGCTGCTGCTGGGCTTCGGCAGCAGCCTGGGCAGCGCGGGCATCTCGGTGGGGGCCCTGGCGGAGGTGCCGGCCCCGGAAAGCGGCATGGCCTCGGGCCTGCTCAACACCAGCCAGCACCTGGGCTCGGTGCTGACGCTGGCCGTGCTCGTGAGCGCGGTCGGCGGCATCTCGGCCACCGCCGAGCCCGTGGCCCTGCTGCAACGGGCCTACTGGCTGGCGGCCGGCCTCACGGCGGCGGGGGTTGTGGGCGCGGTGCTCTGGCTGCGCCCGGTGCCGGCCAAGGCGCCGGACGCGGCCAAGCCGCCCTCCCCGGCCCCGATGCCCAAGCTCGCCGGCTAGGGGGATACTCACTCCCCCCTTAATCCATTTTTCATTTCTTTTCCCTAATCTCATGTCGCCTACCCCCTCCCTTACGGCGAGCGTTACCGACTCGCTCATATTCCGCGACATCTTCTCGACGGAAGACATGCGCCGCATCTGGTCCGACCAGCACCGCACCCAGCGCTACCTCGACGTGGAGGCGGCCCTGGCTAAAGCCCAGGGCCAGCTCGGCCTCATTCCGGCCGACGCGGCGGCCGAGATTGCCAGCAAGTGCCAGGTCGCTAACCTCGACTTCGCGCTGCTCAAGCAGCGCACCGAGCTGGTGGGCTACCCCGTGCTGCCGGTGGTGGAGCAGCTCACCGCGCTGTGCCGAGACGGCCTGGGGCAGTGGTCGCACTGGGGCGCCACCACCCAGGACATCACCGACACGGCCAGCGTACTGCAAATCCGCGACTCCCTGGCCGTCATGGAAGCCGACCTGGCGGCCACCGTCGCCGCCGCCGCCACGCTCACCCTGCGCCACCGCGACACCCTGATGATGGGGCGCAGCAACTTGCAGCAGGCCGTGCCGATTACGTTTGGCTTCAAGATGGGCGAGCTGCTGGCCGCGTTGCGCCGCCACCAGGCCCGCTTGCAGGAGCTGAAGCCGCGCGTGTGTACGCTGGAGTTTGGCGGGGCCTGCGGCACGCTGGCCTCGCTGGGCACGGCGGGGCTGGCCGTGCAGGAAGGCCTGGCCCAGGAGCTGGACCTGGCCGCGCCCGAGATTGCCTGGCATACCCACCGCGACCGTATGGCCGAGGTGGGCTGCTGGCTGGGGCTGCTCACGGGCACGCTGGCCAAGCTGGCGCTGGATGTCAAATTGCTGATGCAGACCGAGGTAGGCGAGGCCAGCGAGCCCTTCGTGCCGGGCCGGGGCACATCCTCGACCATGCCCCAGAAGCGCAACCCGATTTCCTGCTGCTACATCACGGCCAACGCCGCCGTGGTGCGCCAGTACGTGGCCGCGCTGCTCAACGCGATGGTGGAAGACCACGAGCGCGCCACCGGCCCCTGGGAAATTGAGTGGGTGGTGCTGCCGGCCATCTTCACCGCCGCGGCCGGGGCCCTGGCGCAGGCCAAATTTATGCTCAGCGGCCTCGAAGTGCACGCCGACCGAATGCGCGCCAACGTGGACCTGACCCAGGGACTGGTAATGTCGGAGGCCGTGATGATGGCGCTGGGGCCCAAAATCGGCCGCGAAAAAGCGCACAACCTGCTCTCGCCCCTCTGCACGCAGGCCGCCACCGAGCACAAGCCCCTGCTCGACCTGCTGGTGGCCGACCCCACCATCAGCCAGCACTTCGACCGCGCCGCGTTAGAGAAAATCATGGACCCGGCCCAGTACCTGGGCATCGCGGGCGAGACGATAGACCGGCTCATGCGTTGACGTAAGGATGCTCGTTCCAGCGGGGCGAAAAATTACCAGAAGCCCCAACGCGTTATTTATCAATGCACTTTGCTGACGTCTTAGAAGCTGTTTGAGTTAAGGATATAACCGCCGAAACGGGGTAGAGACGCAACATTTTGCGTCTCGTCGTTCGCTTCGCTGACCTTCGGTTGCGGATGTTGTTTAGCCGGCGCGGCAGGGGCCTATTTCCGGTCGTGCAAC
>CAXTCS010000011.1:0-34073 GCA_964242365.1 uncultured Hymenobacter sp.
GCGCGACACCGCCCGCCGCGCGGCGGGACTCGCGCCCGCGCCCGGCCCCACGGCCACCCCGGCGCCGGTGTACGCCCCCACCCCGGCCGGCCAGCTGCCCGGCAACAACGGCCGCCCCACCCGCTTTCAGGTGGGCCTGAAAAACGGCCTGGTGTACAGTGCTTCCGATGTGGAAGTGAAAAGCCCGCTGTTTGGGCACTCGTACCTGCTGCTGGATGGGCAGCGGAAGCTTGATTTTTCCGAAGTGGGCTTTTACGAAGACGAATCGGGGCATTACGTGCGCACGGCGCTGCCCGGCTCGTCGCGCGAGGCCACGCTGCGGCGCGACAAAACCGGCCGCATCAGCCTGTATTCCATCACCACGTCGCAATACAGCTCGGGCCCCGGCGGGTTTGGCTACCCCGGCGGGGGGTATGGCTACGGCGGGTACGGCGGTTACGGACTTGGCGGCTATCCGTACGGCGGCTACCGCACCATCAAAACCGAGTATTTTTCGAAAGACAACGGGCCCATTCAAAACATCAGCACCCGCAACCTGATGCTGGCCACCAGCGACAACGCCGGGGCCCAGCAGCTGCTGTTTGAGTCGCGCCGCTACCAGCAGGCCACCATTGCGAGCTACGTGGTGGGCGGCGGCTTGCTCGTGGCGGGCTTGCTGCAATCGCTGCGCCCCGGCGACGGGGGCGCCGCCGTTTCGCCGCTGGTGTACGTGGCCATTCCGGTGCTCATCGTGCCCCTGGTGTTGCAAAGCAAGCAGGCTAATAACCAGCGCCAGGCCATTGCCCTCTACAATTCGGCGCAGTAGCGGGCCCCGCCAAAAGGCCGGTTTTTGGGGTCCGGCGTGGGGCGGGGCAACCCCGGCCCCGTTTGCGTGCGTAGGCCGGGCATGAAACCTGCCGCTACCTCTGCTGCCGATGCCCAAGCCCAGGACTTTGCCGCCCGCCGGGCCAAGGCCTTGCTTGTCCACGGGCGCCTGTGTGCCGAATACGGGGCTCCGTTCCCATTTTTCAGCACCAAAGACCCGCTGAGCGAGCTGGTGAGCGCCCTGCTTTCGCACCGCACCAAAAACGCCGACTCGCACCGGGCCTACCAGGAGCTGCGCGCCACGTTTCCGACCTGGGAAGCCGTGCGCGACGCGCCCGTCGCGGCCGTGCAGCACGCCGTGCGGGCCTGCACCTGGCCCGAGCAGAAGGCACCCCGCATTCAGGCCGTGCTGCGCGAAATCAGCCAGCGCTGCGGCACCGACGCGCCGTGCGCCCTCGATTTTCTGGCCGACATGCCCATCCCCGAAGCCCGCGCCTGGCTGGAGAGCATCAGCGGCGTGGGGCCCAAAACCAGTGCCGCCACGCTGCTGTTCAGCACCTTGCGCATCCCGGCCATGCCCGTGGATAGTCATCACCACCGCGTGGCCCAGCGGCTGGCCCTCATCGGCCCGAAGGTGGGCGAAGGGCCGGCCCACAAGCTCCTCGAAGCCCTGCTGCCGCCCGGCTGGGACGCCCAGCAGGTGTACGACCACCACGAGGCGCTCATGTTTCACGGCCAGAAATGCTGTTATTTCAGCGGGCCGGCCTGTAGGCGCTGCGTGGTGCTGGACCAATGCCCGTTTGGGCAGGCCCGGCGGGGCGGGCCGGAATAGCCTATTTTTGCCCCGGCATGGCCATTCTTCACCTCAAAGCCAAGCCCGGCAGTCGCGCCAATCAACTGCTCGTTGGCCCCGACGGCCTGGCCACGGTGCGCCTGCACGCGCCCGCCCACGACGGCAAGGCCAACGCGGCCCTGCAAGCTTACTTGGCCACCACGTTCGGCATCGCCAAAAGCCGGGTCACGCTGCTGGCCGGCCACACGTCGACTTTCAAAAAAGTAGAGCTGGCCGATGTCAGCGACGAAATGCTGCGGCAAGTGCTGGCGCAGTTTCGGGACGGGGATTTGGCGGATTGAAGGGGTTTAAAAGTAAGCGGGTTCGAAAGGCCGTCATGCCGAGCACAGCCGAGGCATCTCGCTCGCATCGTTGCAACGATTGAGTTACTGCCCCGAGCGAGATGCCTCGGCTGCGCTCGGCATGACGGGCTATTTCTGATTTAATTTTATTTGCCCCGTTTCCAGCGGTAATATTTCCGGTACCAGGGCGACGTTTTTTTGAACAAGCTGGCCGTTGTTTCGTTCGGAAACATATTTATCCGAAATACTTGCATTCGGTCGTCTTCGAGGTGCTGGCCGCCCGTGTCGGTGGCCACGCCGAGGGCAAAACCGGCGGCGCGAACGGCGTTTTTCACCGCGTCGTCGCAGTCGCCGTACGGATAGGCGAAGCTGACAATTTCGGTGCGCAGCGCGGTTTCCAATTCGGTTTTGCTGCGCTGAATTTCGCGGGCGGCGGCGGGCAGCGTCAGCGTCGTCAGCTTCGGGTGCGTCAGGGTGTGCGCGCCGATTTCCCAGCCGGCGGCCACGAAAGCCTGTTTTTGGGCCTGGTCCATTATTTCGGAGCGCGGTTCGGCGGGGTCAAAATCCGCGTCCCATTTGTTGTAACGAATGGTGAAATCGCCCAATAAATAGAGCACGCCGCGGTAGCCGTATTGCTGCATGAGCGGCAGCAGATTCGTGTAATTATCGGTGTAGCCGTCGTCGAACGTGAGAATAATGGGCCGCGACGGAAATTGATGCAATGGCAATTCGCCGCTGGCGTATTTCAGGTAATCGACAAACGTAATCGGGGTTAATTTCTGCTTTTTGAAATAAGCCAGGTGCTTTTCGAAATTATCTTTCGTGACGTAAATCTGGTGCTTGGTGGGCAGCGGCGCGTCGGGAATTTTATGGTACATCAGCACCGGAATAAAATTCGGTGCGGCTTTTTGCATGCGCGCCGCCTGGTATACTTCCAGCACCTGGGCGGCCACGGTGGTTAACTCGTAGTGTGCCCGCACTTGCTGGCGCAAGGCGGCCGCAACTGGCTGCGGGGCCTGCAGAAAATGGCGGGCATCGGCCAGCACGGCGGCAAAATCTACTTCTGTCGGCGCCAGGTGCGCCGAAATATCTCCGAAATTGGAGGCGGCCGCGGCCGCGAATGTCGCGGCCGTAACCAGCCCCGCGTAATTGGCTTCGCCCAGCGCCAGCACCGGCCGGCCGGCCCCCAAAGCTTCGATGGCGACCCGGCCGGCCCCAATCACCAGCGTAGTGCGGGCCAGCCAGCCGGGCACGTCGGCGGTGAAGCCGATTTCCTCGATGCGGTCGCCAAATTCGGCTTGCAGCTGCGCCAGGGCCGTTTTGCCAGCGGTGGGCAGCTGCCCCATTTCGCCGCCGATGAGGGCCACCCGCAACCGCGGAAACTCGCGGAGCAGGACCGGAAAAACGCCTTCGAGCAGGGAGGCCGCCCGCTCGCCCTTGCCGCCATTGAAACGACCGATGAACGCGAGCCGAAAAGGCTCGCTTAATGAGGAATGAGGAATGAGGAATGAGGAATTATCAGGCGAAGAATCGTCGGTTGGCGATTCTTCATTCCTCATTGGCTGACGCCTTCCTTCGGTTCTTAATTCTTCATTCAGCGCAGCGTCGTCAAGCGCAGCGAAAGCTATTCCGTTGGGAATTTCTGTGATTTTGGCGGCGGCCATTTTTACTTCCGCAATCAAATGCGTGCGCAGGTTGCCGCAAATAGCAATTACTTTATCGCCGTAAATATCAACCAGCGAAGTGGACGTGTGCAGGTGCTGGCGGCCGTGCACGGTGCTCACGAGTGGCACTTTCAGGCCCAGCAGCGCAAAATAACTTACCCAGCTGGCGGCCCGCGAGTGGGCGTGCACGACGTCGATGTTTTCGGCCCGCACCAGCTGCCGGATGCGCCGGCTGTTTTGCAGGCGCTGCCCGTAGCGGCGGTCGCTGATGCGGGCTTGCACCAGCGTGGCCCCGGTGGGCAGCTGGGCGGCATCCGACATCAGCCAGACGGCGTGGCCCTGGGCGCGGTGCGCCTCGGCCAGCTGCACGGCGTAGGCCACGGAGCCCGCGAAAAACCCGGCCGAAAGAACGTGGAGAATGCGCATGCGGCAAAGGTATTGCCGGCGCTTGGGTCGAGTGCCCGCACGAAACCAGAACGGTCATGCAAAGCAGCCCGTCATGCAGCGCGCAGCGAAGCATCTCGCGTGCTTCGTTGCAATGGCATTGATTACTTCCTGCGGGCAAGATGCTTCGCTGCGCGCTGCATGACGTTCTTTTGGTTCGCTCTATTTCTCTTTCTCAGCCAAAGGCCCGGCCGGCCACGTTTTCGAGGTATTTCTGGCCGTTGCCGGTGTTCAGGAGGAGGATTTTCTCGTCGCGATGCAGCCAGCCGGTGGCCAGCAGCTGGCGGGCGGCCGTCCAGACGGCGCCGCCTTCGGGGGCCACAAACAGGCCCTCTTGCTGGCCGAGGTCGCGCATGCCGGCCAGCATGCCTTCCTCGCTCACGGCCACCACGGTGCCGTTCGATTCGTGCAATACGCTCAACATCAGGGCCTCGCCCAGCGGGTGCGGCACGGCCAGGCCGTTGGCCAGCGTGGCGCGGCCCTGGTAGGCGTGGCAGTTGGGCTGGCGGCCTTCGTAGGTTTCGAGCAGCGGGCAGCAGTTTTCGGCTTGCACGGCCACCATGCGGGGCAGGCGGGTGCCGGGCGCGAGCCAGCCGAGGGCTTTCATCTCCTGAAACGCTTTCCAGATGCCGATGAGGCCGGTGCCGCCGCCGGCCGGGTAGAGCAGCACGTCGGGCAGCTGCCAGCCCAGCTGCTCGGCAATTTCGTAGCCCATGGTTTTCTTGCCTTCAAGGCGGTAGGGCTCTTTTAGGGTCGAGATGTCGAGCAGGGCGCCGTCGGCGTTGCGCTGGCGCACGCGGGCGCCGCAGTCGCTGATGAGGCCGTCGACCAACTCGACTTCGGCGCCGTACCAGTAGCATTCCTCTTTGAAGGCTTGCGGCGTGTGGCGGGGCATGACGACCACGGCCCGCAGGCCGGCGCGGGCGCAGTAGGCGGCCAGGGCCACGCCCGCGTTGCCGGCCGTGGGAATGATGCAGCCATCGACGCCCAGCTCCTTGGCCTTGGACACGGCCATGCTGAGGCCGCGCGCCTTGAACGAGCCGGTGGGGTTTTGGCCTTCGTCCTTCAGCAGCAGGGCGGCCAGCTCGTGGCGCGCGGCCAGGCGCGGCAGGGCCAGCAGCGGGGTCAGGCCTTCGCCGAGGGTCACCCGGTTTTCGTCGTGCAGCAGCGGCAGCAGCACGCCGTAGCGCCACATCGAGGCATCGGCCTGGTCGATAACCTCGCGGCTGAGGGGCTCGCGCAGGTCGTAATCGGCCACGAGGGGCACGGCGCAGCAGGTCGACACGCGCTGCAAATCGAAGGCGGAATACGTCGTGCCGCAGGCCGAGCAGTGCAGCGCGGCCAACCGCGAAAGGGATTCGGAGACTACCAGTTTCATGGGGCAAAGTACGGAATGTACTGGCCCGCGGTATGCCCGTTTGGGATGGGCTTTTGGAATAGCCTATGCCCTATCGGCATAGTAGCGCCGGGTAAATTGCAGGAAATCTTTGTAGGGCGCGTTGTTTTCGGTGCCCTTGCGCTGGATGAAATTGAACTGGCGCTTCAGCGGGAAGTTGTTGATTTTGACCTCGACCAGCTCGCCCGAGGCCAGCTCTTTCACCACGGCCTGGCGGGGCAAAAAGGCCAGGCAGGTGTCGACGCGCACGAAGTTTTTGAGGGCTTCGGTGCCGCCCAGGCGCACGCGCACCGGCAAGGCGGCCAGCTTGATGCGGTGCCGGGCCAGGGCTTCTTCGAGCACGGCCAGCGTGCCGGAGCCGTCTTCGCGCAGGGCCAGCGGGGTGCTGAGCAGGTCGTGCACTTCGAGGGCGCGGGCTTCGAGCGGGTTGTGGGCGGCGCACACGGCCACCACGTCGTCGGTGAGCAGGGACGTATAGGTCACGTTGCTCACCTTGTGGATGCCTTCGATGATGCCCAACTCGATTTCGTGGTCGAGCAGGGCGCGGAGGATATTGTCGGAGTTGCGGTTTTTGAGGCTGAGCCGGCGGTTGGGGTGGCGGCGCAGGTAGGCCGACACCACGGGCGGCAGCACGTAGAGCGAAATGGTGGTGCTGGCCCCGATAACCAGGTGCATGGTGGGCGCGAACTCCGGGCTCAGCGCGCTCATTTCCTGGTGCAGCTCTTGTTGCAGCTGCTTGGCTTGCAGCAGCTTCTGGTAAAGTTTCAGGCCCGCCGGGGTGAGCTGGATGCTGCTGCCCAGGCGCTCAAACAGGCCCGTTTTGTAGTGCTCTTCGAGGGCCTTCACCTGCTTGCTCACGGCCGACTGGCTGATGAACAGCGCCTGGCTGGCCTTGGTGAAGCTGAGCCGCTGCGCTACTTCGAGGAAAATTTCGTGCGGGTGCGAAAGCATGGCGCAAAGATGCATCCGCTGGGCAGGGCATTGTGTTGCCAATTTTTGGCGCCCAGCCAAACACAATACAAGTCAAAATAATAATCAATAAATACTACATTTGCCGCATGAAGTCGGCAAATCTTTTATTGCTTTCGCTGCTGATTGAGTTGCCAGGATGTGCGCAACGGCCCACGGCCCGCTACCAGCCCCTGGCCGCGGTGCCATCGGCAACGGCTCCGCAGCTGCTGTTTCTCAGCTGCCGGCTTTCGGCCGGGGCGGCGGGCTCGCGGCTGGAAGTGCTGAACGCGAAAGCGGTGGCGGGGGACTTAAAAAGCCCGGCCGCCGACGCCGACACGCCCGATTTTGTGCGCGTGTCGCAGCTGGACCGCCAGGGCCAGTCGCTGGCGCAGGCCCGGATAGCCCACCCGCTCCGCCGCAGCGTGGAGCACGTGGGCGACGACCACCGCACCTTCCAGCGCAGCGAAGTGGTGCTGCCCACGGCCGAGTTTTTTGTGCGGCTGGCGTTGCAGCCGGCCGCGGCCACCATCCGCATTGAAGAAGTGGCCGGCGGCAAAACGGCCTTGCTTACTGAATTTCCTATCCCACCCAAATCATGATAAAAATCGCTACCCTTTTATTGCTCCTGCTGCTCTGCGGCGCGCTGACCGCGCCGGCCAAGGCTCAAACTTTTCCGGTGGATACGCTGGTGAAAACCGGGCCGCTCAAGCGGCGCATCAACCTGGTATTTGTGCCCGACGGCTACCAGGCCAGCGAAATGCCGCTCTTCATTACCCGCGTGAACCGGCTGCTGAACAGCCTGTTCGCCCAAAGTCCGTTTCAGGAATACCGGCCGTATTTCAACGCGTTTGCCATTCGCGTGCCCTCGACGCAAAGTGGCTCGACGCACCCGCACACGGCGCCCGACTGCGGCGCTACGGCGGCTTTTTCGGCCAATACTTACTTCAACAGCGGTTTCGACTACGGCGGTATTCACCGCCTGCTGGTGCCGCAGGCGGCCGGCGCGCTGGGCACGGTGCTGGCCAACAATTTCCCGAGCTTCGACCAGGTATTTGTGCTGGTGAATTCGCCGGAATACGGCGGTTCGGGTGGAACCTATGCAACGGCTTCGGCCGACACCAGAGCCACGGAAATCATGGTGCACGAAATCGGGCACTCCTTCGCGGGGCTCTCGGACGAGTACTGGGCCGGCGCCCAATACGCCCGTGAAACCCCCAACATGACGCAAACCACCGACCCGGCCACCGTGCGCTGGGCCCCGTGGCTGTGCGTCAACGGCACTTCCTCGCAATCGTCCGCGTCAACCTCCGCTTCACCACAGGCGTGCGATACCGGCGTCGGCATTTACCCGCACAGCATCGACCCCAGTTGGCAGAAGCCGCACCAAAACTGCAAGATGCAGTTTCTGGGCGTGCCGTTTTGCGCCGTGTGCAAGGAGGCGTTTGTGGAGAAAATTCATACCCTGGTCACGCCGCTGCAAGCCTACACGCCGGCCGTGCTGGCCATCAACAGCCCCACCCAAAACCAGCCGTTTGCCCTTTCGCTGCTGCTGCCCACGCCCAATACCTTGCGCGTGACCTGGACCCGCGACGGCGTTGTATTCGCCCGCAACACGGCCACCGCCACGGTGCCGCTGGCGCAGCTGCCCGTGGGCGCCCACGTGGTGCGCGCCGTGGTGGTCGATACCACCGCCCTCACGCGCCGCGCCGCCCATTTCGTTCAGCACAGCTACACCGTGGACTGGACCATCACCCGCACGGCTACCGGCGTGAGCATGGCTTCGGCCTCGGCCGAATACGAGGTAGAAACCTTCCCCAACCCCGTGGGCGACGTGCTGAACCTGGCCTATACCCTGCCCCGTCCCGCGCCGGTTATCCTCACCGTTTTCGACGCGGCGGGCCGCGCGGTGAAAACCCTGCGCTACCGCCGCCAGTCGGCCGGCCGCTACCAGCTTCAGCTGCAAGCCGAAGAGCTGGGCCTGCGCCAGGCCGGCAGGTACACGCTGTTGCTGAACATGGACGGCGTGCCCGTGACGCGGCAGCTGGTGCGCCAATAAGCAGCGTATGTTGCTGTTGCTTAACTGATTAATTGATAGATTTGGCTTAGTTTATAGGACTTACGCAAAAAGACCGATAGCCAGCCCCGGAGGGGCGACCCGTCGGTGGTAATATTTTGATTGTCAATGGTAAAGCCCCAGCGGGGCGGCCCACTGACGTTGCGACCGTCTGGGCCGCCCCGCTGGGGCTCTACCGCTCGAAATCATGGTCTTACTGCCGACGGGACGCCCCGCTGGGGCCAAAAACACGAAGGTTTGCGTAAGTCCTAGTTTAATAAAGCAGCGTTAGCCCACCGGCACGCCCGGCGCGGTGGTAAGCTCGGTGGCCAGGGGCAGCCCGGCGGCCCAGCCGTCGAGGTTGCGGCGGGTGGTGGCGGCGATGTGCTGCAGGGCTTCCTTGGTCAGAAAGGCCTGGTGCCCGGTAATGAGGACGTTGGGGAAGGTGAGCAGGCGGGCAAACAAGGCATCGGTGGGCGGCTGCCGCGAGTGGTCGACGAAAAACAGGCCTTGCTCGTGCTCGTACACGTCGAGGCCGAGGTAGCCGAGGTGGCCGCTTTCGAGGGCGGCGACGGCGGCGGCGGTATCCAGCTCGGCGCCGCGGCTGGTGTTGATGAGCATGACGCCGGGCTTCATTTGCGCCAGCACGGCGGCGTTTATCAGGTAGGGCGCGTGCGGAATCATGGGCGCGTGGAGGGTGACGATGTCGGCTTGGGCGCAGAGGTCGGCCAGCGTGGTGTAGGCGAGGCCGAATTGGGCCGTCAGGGCCGGGTTGGGCAGCGGGTCGTGGCCCAGCAGCCGGCACCCAAACCCGTGCAGGATGCCCGCCACCACGCCGCCAATGTGGCCCAGGCCCACGATGCCAACCGTTTTGCCATATAAGTCGAAGCCAATCAACTCATCGAGCCGAAAATCGTGCGCCCGCAGCTGGCGGTCAGCCTGGCGGAGCTTGCGGTTGAGCGCCAGGATAAGCGCCACGGCGTGTTCGGCGATGGCGTGGGGCGAATATTCGGGCACGTTGGCCACCCGAAGGCCCAGCCGCTGGGCGTGGGCCAGGTCTACCTGGTCGTGCCCCGTGGCCCGGATGGTGAGGTAGCGGACGCCGTGCGCCGCCAACGCGTCGAGCACGGCCGCCGAGGCGTCGTCGGTGCTGAAGATAGCGACGGCCTCCGTGCCCTGGGCCAGGGCGGCCGTGGCCGCCGTGAGGTTGGCCTCGATGAAGCGCAGCGCGTGCGCGGTACCGGCGGCTTCGCTCAAATACGCCCGCTCGAATGGCTTGGCACTAAAAACGCTGATTTTCATAAGAAATAATGGAAGGTGTTCGGGAGAAAAGGTAGTATCGGCTGGGTTCCCGCTCCAAAACGCAGGCGGGGATTTGCCCGGCGCTTGAGCGCCGGGAGTCGGGGAAGTCGTCTTAGCTGAGGGCTTTAGCCCTGGTCGTTGCGGCCGCCAGCCAGGGCTAAAGCCCCAAAACACGCCAGACCTCGGCTCCCGGCGCTAAAGCGCCGGGCAAAAAACGACGGACAAAAAAACGCGGCCAGGGCGCGGCGGAAGGCCTAAGTGAACGGGAAGCCCCAAGCTGCCCCGACTACCCGAGCCGCCGCTGAAACGCCGCCAGAAACTGGCCGACGTGGTAGCCGTCGCCCAGGCCGTGGTGCAGGTGCACGGACACGGGCAGCTGCCGCGTGGCACCCTCGGCGTAGACCTGGCCAAACGAAATTTTGGGGGCGCTGTCGGCGTGCGCGAAGCTGCGGGCGTGCGAGAGGGCGGTGAACCGCACCCAGGGAATGGCCGAGTAATGGATGACGTCGGGGCGGGCGGTGGTGGCGGATAGGCGCAGGCCGGTGCTGCGCTGCACGGCCTCGATTTCGAGCCCGGCGGCGGCTACGAAACCGGCCAGGGCCTCGTGCTGCTCGATGAACGAAAAGCCGAAGGTGTGGTCGGCGCGGCCGATGGTGGCGGAAGCGTGGATGCGGTCGTAGCAAACGACCTGGTCGCCCTCGATGCGGTAGCGGAATTCCTCGACCTCGTGGGCCGCTTGCAGCGACTGGTAGAGGTAATACAGGAAGAAGGACACTCCGAGCCGCTTGGCTTCGGCGTAGGCCTGGGTGCAGTCGACGGCGGCGGTCAGGCCGAAAAAAGGCTCGTCGAACTTGGAGAAAAAGGCAAAATGCTCGCGGCGGGGCCACTGGGCGAGGTCAATCGGGTATTTCATGGGGCGCAAGGTCGGTAGATTTGCGCGGCCCGCGACCGGAAATAGGCGGTAAAATGGCAGGCCGTCCGGTCGGGCTTGCCACGACGGCCCGTGCGCTTCGCTTCGCGGACGCCTGTCATGCTGAGGGAAGCTCTGTACGGCCAGTTCCATACTTTTCGGAACTGAGCTGGATTTCCTGAACAAATTTTACCCACGCCCCATGCCCGCGCCCCAACTTATTGCCTTCGATGCCGACGACACGCTGTGGCCGAACCAGCCCCATTTCGACCACGTGGAGGCGCAGGTTTTCACCATTCTGGCCCGCTGTGGCGATGCGGCCACGATTGGCGCGCGGCTCTACGACGTGCAGCGCCGCAACATGCAGCTGTTTGGCTACGGGGCCAAGTCGTTTATGCTGTCGACGATTGAAACCGCCATTCAGCTGACCGACGGCGCGGTGACGGGCGCCGAAATCCAGCAAATTCTGGACCTGGGCAAGGACTTGCTGCGGTTTCCGATTGAGCCGCTGCCGGGCGTGGTGGACGTGCTGACGGAGCTGAAACGGCGGGGCCACCGGCTGCTGCTGCTCACCAAAGGCGACTTGTTTGACCAGGAAAGCAAAATTGCCCGCTCCGGCCTGGGCGATTATTTCGACCACGTGGAGATTGTGAGCGAGAAGGACGAGGCCGCCTACCGCCGCATTTTCCAGCGCCACGGGGCCACGCCCGACACCTTCGTGATGGTGGGCAACTCGCTCAGGTCGGACGTGCTGCCGGTGGCGCGCCTGGGCTTTCGGGCGGTGTACGTGCCCTACCACGCCACCTGGGTGCACGAGCACGTGCCGGCCGAGGAGCTGGCCGGGGTGGAGTTTCACGAGGTAGCCTCCGTGCGCGAAGTGCTTGACTACCTGGCGTGAAGCTGGCAGCAAGGGGCTGGTTTAGCGCGGTTCCCAAGTCGGTGCACGGATTGTAGAGACGCAACATTTTGCGTCTCGTCGTTAGCTCCGCTGACCTGCAGTTGCTGATGTTTTTTAGTTGTTTTTCCAGACGGCGCGGGTTCGGTCGTTCAACGTCATCGTTCAACGACGAGACGCAAAATGTTGCGTCTCTACAATCCGTGCACCGACTTGGGGACCGCGCTAGGCCGCCTGTTAGGGGAAACCGCGTTGGTGCCAACGGCCCCTCTCATATACGGACGTTCTTCGTTTTCTCTATCTTCCCGCGCCCTTACGCTTCACCCCCGCTTTCATGCGCCCTATTTCTCGCCACCGGCTGCTGCCGCTGCTGTTTCTCACGCTGCTGGCCGCCGCTTCGTGTTCCAAAAAAACCGCCCAGGAGCAAGCTGCGGCCCAGGCCCAGACCGACGGCGACGAAATCGACCCGTATTCCAACCTGGTGTTCACCTTCGATGAAAACGTGGTGGACGAGGCCCGGCAAAACCGCTGGGACACCACGCGCTATGTTACGTTTTCGCCCAATATCCGGGGCAAGTTTAAGTGGACCGGCGACCGGGAGCTGACGTTTTCGCCGCTGGAGCCCTTCCGGCCCAGCACGGTTTTTTCGGCCAGCTTGCGGGCCGAAACGCTGCCGAGCGGCAAGCAGAAGCTGGCCCTGAACCGGGCCAAATTTCATACCCCGTACCTGGATATGAGCGCGCCGCAGGTGTTCTACGGCAGCTCGAAGCGGGCGGCGGGCACGGCCGAGCTGCGCGCCAACCTCGTGTTCAACTACCCGGTGCGGCCTTCGGACGTGAAATCCCGAATCAAGGTGAGCCAGGACGGCAAGCCGGTGGCGGTGGAAATCAACTCGGCCGAGCCCGACGCGACGGTGGCCCTGACCTTTATGCAGGACGTGCGGCCGGGCGCGCCGGTGCAAATCGACATCGCGCCCGGCCTGCGCCCGGCGGCCGGCACCAAACCCACCGAGAAAACGCTCACCGCCCAGGCCGAAATCCCCGACCAAAGCACGCTGCAAGTGCGCGAGCTCACCGGCTCTTTGCTCAACGGGCAGCCGGTGGTGACGGTGCTGTTGAACCAGCCCATTCGGGCCGAAGACGTGCAGGCCACCGTGAAAGTGACGCCCGCCGTGGCCTTTTCGGTGGAGGCGCTGGAAAGCGGGTTTGCCCTGCGCGGCGGGTTTGAGGTGGGCAAAACCTACCAGATAAGCCTGCTGGCGGGCACCAACGGGCTGCTGGGCGGCCGGCTGAGCGAGGCGTTCAGCCAGGCGGTTTCGTTTGGCGACGAGCGGCCGAGCCTGAGCTTCACCAGCAGCGAAAAGGCCATGTACCTCGACGCGCTGGGCAACCGCAATCTGGGCCTGCGCATCAACGAAGTGGCCAAGGTGAAGGTGACGATTGCCAAGGTCTACGCCAACAATATTCAGCAATTGCTGCGCGGCGAAAAGCAGTACGGCTACCCCGAATACGACGAGGACGAGCCCCGCGAATCGAACACCGACGAGAACGGCGACTACGTGGACCGCAGCTTCCAGTATTACGACACGGAGAGCATCGGCAACGTGATTTCGGAGCGCACGATTTCGGTGGACGGCCTGCCCAAAGAGGCGGGTTTGCGGCTCCTCAACCTCAACCTGAAAGACCTCGAATTTCAGGGGCCGATGAAGGGGCTGTACGTGGTGCGCGTGCAGGACACCGAGCGCCAGTGGCTGCAAGCAAGCAAGCTGGTGGCCGTGACGGACCTCGGCCTGATTGTGAAGCAGGGCGCGACGGGCGGCACGGTGGTTTTTGCCAATTCCATCCGCACGGCCGAGCCGCTGACCGGGGTGACGGTGAACCTCGTGAGCTCGAATAACCAGGTGATTGGCACGACGACGACCGACAAGGCAGGCGTGGCGCAGTTCGACTCGGCGGCGAGCATGAAGCGCTTCAAGCTGGGCATGATTACGGCGGTGAAAGAGGCCGATTTTTCCTTTCTGGACCTGACCAAAAGCCGGGTCGAAACCTCGCGGTTTGAGGTGGGCGGGCTGAGCTCTAACGCGGCGCATTACCAGGCGTTTTTGTACGGCGACCGCAACCTGTACCGGCCCGGCGACACGGTGCGCACCAACACCGTGCTTCGGACGGAGGACTGGAAAACCCCACCTTCGGGCTTGCCCCTGAAAATCCGGCTGCTGCTGCCCAGCGGCAAAGAATACAGCAGCTTGCAGCAGAAACTGAGCGCGGCGGGCAGCTTCGAAAGCAGCTTCATTCTGCCGCCCACCATCATGACGGGCCTTTATACCATGGAGGTGCTCACCGGCAACGACGTGCTGCTGACCTCCCGCCCAATCAGCGTCGAAGAATTCATCCCCGACCGGATGAAGGTGACCGTGACGGCCGCGCCCGCCGTGCTCCGGCCGGGCCAGGACGTGGCGGCCAGCATCACGGCCGTAAACCTCTTCGGCCCGCCCGCCGCCGACCGCAAGTTTGAGGTCGAATTCTCGCTCAAGCAGAAGGCTTTTTCGGCCCCGAAATACCCTGACTACAGCTTCACCATCAACAGCGGCGAGCGCCGCAAAACCACCAACGAAGAAGGCGAAGGCGGGAGCGAAAGCGCCCTCACCTCGCGCTTCGAAAAAACCGTGCGCGAAGGCACCACCGACGCCGCCGGCCACGGCACGGCCGCCTACACCGTGCCCGATTTCCACGACCTGGGTACGCTGGAAGGCGTGGCCTTCGCCACGGTGTTCGACGAAACCGGCCGACCCGTGAACCGCCTCGCCACCTTCGACGTGCAAACCCAGGCCACGATGTTCGGCATCGCCAATCTGCCCGACCTCATCAGCACCAAACAGGCCCTCACGGTGAAGCTGCTGGCCCTCACCCCGGCCGGAAAACCCACGTCGGCCCCGGCCGATATCAAGGTGGTGCGCAAGCTCTGGGAAACCGTGCTGGAGCGCCAGGGCGGCCGCTACGTGTACAATTCGCAGCAGCGCGACCAGGTGATTCTGAGCCAAAGCCGCACCGTGGGGGCCGAAACCAGCTTCAGCTTCACCCCCATCTACTCGGGCGAATACGAGGTGCGCGTGAGCCGGCCGGGCGCCAGCAGCTACGTCACGCAGCGGTTTTACGCCTACGGCTACGGCGATACCCAGGCCAATTCCTTCGAGGTGAACAACGAGGGCGAGGTGACCATTGAGGCCGACAAACCCAAGTACGCGCCCGGCGAAACGGCCAACCTGCTGCTGAAAGCGCCCTTCGTCGGCCGCATTCTGGTGACGGTGGAGCGGGCCAACGTGCTCGACCACTTCTACGTGACCACCGACGGCAAGGCGGCCGAGGTCAAAATCCCCATCAAAGCCGAGCACGTGCCCAACGTGTACGTGACGGCCACCGCCGTGCGCGCCCACACCGCCGCCGACCGCCTGCCCCTCACCGTGGCCCGCGGCTTCCTGCCCCTGACCGTGGAAAAGGCCGATTCGCGCCTCGCCGTGGCCATTGCCGCGCCCGCCGCCAGCCGCTCCCAGACCTGGCAAACCGTGGAAATCACCACCGCGCCCCGCGCCCAGCTCACCCTTGCCGTGGTGGACGAAGGCATTCTCCAGCTCAAAAACTACCAGACGCCCGACCCGCACGCCTACTTCTACCAGAAGCGCGCCCTCGAAGTGTCGGCCTTCGATTTGTACCCCGCGTTGCTGCCCGAGCTCGGCACCAGCAGCAGCGGCGGCGACGCGGCCGACATGCGCAACCGCACCAACCCCGTGCCCAACCGCCGCGTGAAACTGGTGGCTAAATGGAGCGGCGTCCTCACCGCCGACGGCGACGGCAAAGTGCGCTACCGGGTGCGCGTGCCGCAGTTCAGCGGGGCGCTCCGCATCATGGCCGTGGCCTACAAAGACGATGCCTTCGGCTCGGCCGAATTCACGATGAAAGTGGCCGACCCGGTGGTGATTTCCACGGCGCTGCCGCGGTTTATGAGCCCCGGCGACACGATTGACGTGCCAGTAACGCTGACGAATACAACGAAGAATCTATTCCGTGGGAATGTCAGAATCTCCACTTCAAGTCATCCATCTAAGGACCCTTTAATCAGGATTCAGACTGCGGAAGACACGGACCCGAAGACAAGTGATGGCGGTAAGTACGAAGTAGCGGAACTCACGGGGCGCTTAGTTACTCTAGCTCCAAACACGGAACAGCGGATAGTCTTTAGAGTGGCCGCAGCACATATTGGTGAAGCACGGTTAACTACGCAAGTTAATGGCACATTCAAACCAGGTAATGATGCTCCACCTAGCAGGTTCACTGAAACCATCGACCTCCCCGTTCGCCCCGCCGCCTCGCTCGAAAAGCGCACTGGCAGCGGCGTAATTGCCGGCGGGGCCACGCTCCCGCTCAACCTGAAAACCGATTTCCTGCCCGCCTCGCTTAGCAGCAGGCTTGTCGTGAGCCGCTCGCCGCTCACGGAGTTCAGCAAGGACTTGCGCTACCTGCTGCAATACCCCTACGGCTGCCTGGAGCAAACCGTGTCGGCCGCCTTCCCGCAGCTGTACTATGGCGACTTGGCGGCCACGTTGCAGCAGAAAACCGGGGCCGCCGCCAAAAACCAGCGCTACAACCCCAACTACAACGTGCAGGAGGCCATCCGCAAAATCGAGTCGATGCAGCTCTACAACGGCAGCCTGAGCTACTGGCCGGGCGGCGACTACGACAACTGGTGGGCCACCGCCTACGCCGCCCATTTCCTGCAGGAAGCCCAACAGGCCGGCTTCGCGGTGAACAAGTCTGTGCTCGACAAGGTGCTGAAATACCTGGCCTTCCGCCTCAAAAAGCGCGAAACCGAGCCCTACCAATACTTCGACGTCAACAACCTGGCCCGCCAGCGCGTCATCGCCAAAAAGGAAATCGCCTACACGCTCTACGTCCTCGCCCTGGCCGGCCGCCAAGACCCCGTGGCCCTGAACTACTACCGCGCCAACCTGCCGCAGCTGGCCCAGGATTCGCGCTTCCTGCTCGCCTGCACCCAGAGCCTGCTCGGCAACCAGCGCGCCTTCCGCGAGCTGCTGCCCGCCCGGTTCGGCGGCGAAACCGCCGCCGGCCGCGCCCTCGACGGCTCGTTCTACTCGCCCATCCGCGACGAAGGCCTGGTGTTGAACGCCCTCGTCAGCACCGACCCCAACAACCCCCAAATCCCCGGCCTGGCCCGCCAGCTCAGCCGCCAGATGAAAGCCGCCGGCTGGCTCAGCACCCAGGAACGCGCCTTCGCCCTGCTGGCCCTCGGCAAAATAGCCCGCCAAAACGCCCGCAGCACCGCCACCGCCAGCCTGTTTATCGACGGCAAACCCGCCGGCAACTTCGATGGCAAAGACCTCACCCTGCGCAACGTAGCCAACCGCAACGTCAGCCTCCGCACCGCCGGCCAGGGCAGCCTCTACTACTTCTGGGAAACCGAGGGCATTTCGGCCAGCGGCCAGGTGCACGAAGAAGACGCCTACCTGAAAGTCCGCCGCCAGTTCCTGAACCGCGACGGCGTGCCGCTGGGCACCCCGAGCTTCCGCCAGAACGATTTGGTGGTGGTCCGCATCACCATCGCCGCCGGCGACGCGGCCGGCGAAATCAAGAACGTAGCCATCACCGACCTGCTGCCGGCCGGGCTGGAAATCGAGAACCCGCGCATCGGCGCGTTGCGCGAGCTGGCGTGGGCCAAGGATGCGGCCACGCCCGATTACCTCGACGTGCGCGACGACCGAATTAATTTATTCACCACCGCCACGAGCACGCCCAAGTCGTTTTATTACCTCTGCCGCGCCGTATCAAAAGGCACGTTCAAGCTCGGGCCGGTGAATGCGGACGCGATGTACAACGCCGATTACCATTCATACAACGGAGCAGGAACGGTGCGGGTGCGGTAGAGACGCATATTTGCGTCTCCTCGTTGAACGGCCCACCAGAACGGGGTAGAGACGCAACATTTTGCGTCTCGTCGTTGAACGATGACGTTGAACGACTCGCGTTGAACGACCGGCCGCGCGCCGTTCACATAAACAACTAAACAACATCCGCAACCGAAGGTCAGCGGAGCTAACGACGAGACGCAAAATGTTGCGTCTCTACCCCGTTCCCTCGCCATGAAAGACAATAATGGCCTGTACAACGAGCGGTACCGCATCAAATCGGCGCGCCGAGCAGGCTATGATTACAGCCAAGCCGGCGGCTATTTCATCACCATTTGCACCAAAAACCGGAAACACTCCTTCGGTGAAATCCATCCAGCTACCGATGTTTTAACCGATGCTTACTTGATTGGCAACGAATTAGCTGTGCGAGCGTGGAATTGTTGGCAGGAAATACCGCAACATTTCCCCGTCGTCGAACCCGATGCTTTCGTGGTGATGCCCGACCACGTTCACGGCATTCTGTTTGTAAATCGGCCGGCTAACTATGCCGAACAGCCGGGAACACCTTTCGGCCCGCAATCCGACAATCTGGCCTCCATTATTCGCGGCTTCAAAGTGGGTGTAAAAGCCTGGACCACTCAACAAGGACTTATCTTTAATTGGCAACCGCGCTACTACGACCGGATTATCCGCAATGAGTTGGAGTTGGATAAAATTCGCGCCTATATTCAGGGCAACCCCAACCGGTGGGAGGCCGAGCAGCAGAACGAGCTCAGCCTCTTCCGGTGAGGCAGGCGGCGCGGTGCCGGTTGTTCAACGTCATCGTTCAACGACGAGACGCAAAATATTGCGTCTCTACCCCGTTCTGGCGTTGCCCATTTTCCTCTTCGCCCTCGACCGCCTATTTCCGCTCCCGCCCGCGCCGCGCTACTCCCCCATCGTGCTGGCCGCCGATGGCACCGTGCTCCACGCCTTTTTGAATCCCACGCAGAAATGGCGCATGAAAACCGAATTATCGGAAATAACGCCGGCTTTGCAACAGGCCATCATCAACAAGGAAGACCGGTATTTCCGGTACCATTTCGGGGTTAATCCGCTGGCGATAATGCAGGCCGCCGGCCGCAATATTTTCAAATCCGGCCGCACCACCGGGGCCAGCACCATCACCATGCAAGTGGCCCGCCTGCTGGAACCCAAGGAGCGCACCTTCGGCAATAAATTAAAAGAAATGCTGCGCGCCACGCAGCTGGAAGCCCATTACAGCAAGGCCGAAATATTGCAGCTGTACTTAAACCTGGTGCCCTACGGCGGCAATATCGAAGGCGTGAAGTCGGCCGCGCTGCTCTATTTCCAGCAGCCGCCCGACTATTTATCGCTGGCCCAGACCGTCACGCTGGCCATCATCCCCAACCAGCCGCGCGCGCTGGTTTTGGGCAAGAACAACGCGCTGATTCTGGCCGAGCGCAACCGCTGGCTGCGCCGGTTTCAGCAGCAGCACTTGTTCCCCGACCAGGACATTGCGGACGCCATCAACGAGCCGCTCGACGCCCAGCGCCACGCGGCGCCCGCCCTCGCCCCGCACCTGGCGCGGCGACTGGTGACGCAGTTTCCCGGCCAGCCCATCATTCACTCCGCGCTACGGCGCGGCCCCCAGGCCAAGGCCGAAGACCTGACCCGCAACTACGTGCGCCGCCTGCGCGAGTTGGGCATCACCCAGGCCGCCGTGCTGGTCGTCAACAACCGCACCCGCGCCGTGGAGGCTTACGTCGGCTCGGCCGATTTTCAGGACGCGGCCAGCCTGGGGCAGGTCGATGGCGTGCGGGCCATCCGCTCGCCCGGCAGCACGCTCAAGCCGTTTCTTTATGCGCTGGCCGTCGACCAGGGCCTCGTCACGCCCAAGCTGAAGCTGCCCGACGTGCCCACCAATTTCAGCGGCTTCCGGCCCGAGAATTTCGACAAAAGCTGCGCCGGCGAAGTGACCGTGGAGCGCGCCCTGACCTACTCGCTCAACATCCCGGCCGTGCGCGTGCTGGCCGAGGTAGGCGTCCCCAATTTCACCGACAAGCTGCGCCAGGCCGGCTTCAAAAGCATAGCCAAAGCCGCCCCCAGGCTGGGCCTGAGCACGATTCTGGGCGGCTGCGGCGCCACCCTGGAAGAGCTGGCCGGCTTGTACGCGGCGCTGGCGAATGGCGGGCAGTACCGGGCCCTGCAAACCTCACCCCCCAGCCCCCTCTCCCGCGGAGAGGGGGAGCCAGACGATGCCAGAACGAAATCGTTCGGCTCCCCCCTCTCCACCGGAGAGGGGGGCCGGGGGGGTGAGGTTCCGGCCGCTGCCGTAAGATTATTTTCCCCCGCCGCCGCTTTCCTCATCACCGACATCCTCGCCCAGCGCACCCGGCCCGACCTGCCGATGGGCTACGAAAACAACCGCCACCTGCCCAAAATCGCCTGGAAAACCGGCACCAGCTACGGCCGCCGCGACGCCTGGAGCATCGGCTACAACCAGGACTACACCATCGGCGTGTGGGTGGGCAACTTCAGCGGCCAGGGCAGCCCGGCCCTCACCGGGGCCGACGTGGCCTCGCCCCTGCTGTTCGACTTGTTTAACTCCCTGGCCTACAACTCGCCCAACCGCTGGGCCGCCCCGCCCGCTACCCTCGATTTCCGGCTGGTGTGCGCCGAAACCGGCCTCGTGCCCGGCGCACATTGCCCCAACCAGCTCATCGATTACTACCTGCCGGGCGTCTCCTCGGCCCGGCGCTGCGAGCACCAGAAAGAAGCCCTGATTTCGGCCGATGGCGCAGTTTCCTACTGCCGGGCCTGCGTGCCGGCCACGGGTTTCCGGCAGCAATTATTTCCCAATCCGCTGCCCGAGGTGCTGGCCTTCCGCGAGGCGCAGGGGCTGCCGGCCACGCGCCTGCCGCCCCACAACCCCGCCTGCCGGCTGGTGCGCGGCCCCGAAGACGGCGCGGGCGCGGCGCTGGCCATCACCTCGCCGCTCGACCACGCCGAGTACGTGCTGAACCGGGGCGAAAAGCAGCAGCTGCTGCTCAGCTGCGCGGCGGGCAGCGAGGTGCGCCAGGTGTTCTGGTACGTAAACGACCGGTTTCTGCGGGCCGCACCTGCCACGGCAAGGGTGTTTTTCCGGCCGCCCAGCGGGGCGGTAAAAATCTCCTGCGCCGACGACCACGGCCGCAACGTGGACATTGAGCTGCAAGTGGCCGAGCTGTGATTGCCGCCGCTCGACCAGCAGCCCGCGAGAAGCGACCAAAACTTTTTAATCGGTACGGTAGTAAAGCACTACGCGCTTGCACTCAAGTGAACAGCGCGAAAGCTGCACGACGACAAAGTGGACCGGCCGTGGTTCTTCTGTTTTGCGTGTAATTCACCTGCCGATGCCCAGCCGCTGGCCGATTCGACGGCTACTCAAGTGAGCGGCCTTGTCTTGGCAATTTCCGCCCAGCGGCCCGGCCGCCCTTGCTTCCGCCGCTATGAAACAACTACAACTCCTGTTGAAGCCGCTGTTTCGACTGCTCTTGTGTGCTCCGTTTAACGCCTTTTCGCAGCCCACCGCCCCGCCGGTCAAGCCCCTGTCGCGGCAGGAATGCGTGGATTTTGCCCTGAAGAACCAGCCCGCGGTGCGGCAGGCCCTGATTGACGAGCAAATCGCGGAGCGCAACATCCGCATCGGCCTGAGCGACTGGCTGCCCCAGATTCAGGGCACGGCCACGCTGCTGCACAACACCCGGCTGCCGACCTCCGTTTTTCCCAACGTCGCCGACCCGACGGCGGGGCCGCAGTTGGTGCAGTTTGGCATAAAAAACAGCTCGACGCTGGGCGTGCAAGGCACGCAGCTGCTGTTCAACACCGACGTGCTGCGGGCGGCGCGCTCGGTGCGCGCCATCCGCCAGCAATCCGCCCAGAACATCACGAGCTTTAAAATCAACGTGGTGACGGACGTAAGCAAGGCGTTCTACGACATTCTGCTCACGCGGCAGCAGCTCAAAGTGCTCGACGAGGCCATCCGGCGGCAAGCCAAGCAGCTCCGCGACTCGAAGGCGCAGTACGACGTGGGCATCGCCGACAAAACCGACTACAAGCGGGCCGAAATCAGCTTGCGCAACGCCTACGCCTCGCGCAAAACCACCACCGAAGCCCTGAAGGGCAAGCAGGCCCTCCTCAAGCAGCTCATGGGCCTCGACGCCAACACCCAGCTCGCCCTGGCCTACGGCGACACGCTGGCGCTGGAACGCGAAATCCTGCTCGACACCACCGAGCAGCTGGCCTACGAGCGGCGCGTGGAAATTCAGCAGCTCCAGACCCTGCAGCGGCTCCAGCGGTTCGACATCGACTACTACCGCTACGGGTTTCTGCCCTCGCTCGAAGCCTACGGCAACTACAACCGGGTGTTCCAAAACGACGATTTCAACAAGCTCTACAACCGCGCCTTTCCCAACTCGCAGATTGGCCTGAACCTGGCCGTGCCGATTTTCACGGGCACCCGGCGCGTGCAAAACCTGCGCATCGCCGAGCTCCAGCAAGACCGCCTCGACCTCGACGTGGTGGACACCCGCAACCAAATCAACACCGAATACCAGCAAGTGCTGGCCACCTACAAAAGCACCCTCAACGACCTGAACACCCAGCGCGACAACGTGGCCGACGCCCGCGAAGTCTACAAAATCATCAAACTGCAATACGACGAGGGCATCAAGCAATACCTGGAAGTCATCACCGCCGAAAACGACCTGCGCAACGCCGAGTTCAATTACTTCAACTCGCTCTTCAACGTGCTGGCCGCCAAGCTCGACGTGCAGCGCGCCTTGGGCGACATTACGTTTTAACCTAATTGCGTTAATCTAATCGCGGCATTCATCAGCGAAAAAGAACGTCATGCCGAGCGCAGCCGAGGCATCTCGCTTGTGGCAGTAATCCAATCGATTGTCAGGCTCATCTGGCGTCCGCGGAGCGAAGCATCCTATCACGTTCGCTTGAACCGTGAAGGCGTGATAGGATGCTTCGCTGCGCTCAGTGTGACGTTCTTTTTCTGGCCAATTGCCCCACTATCCCGAACATGAGCAACCCAGCCCCCTCGTTTTCCGCCCTTTTCCTATCCATCTTGTTGGCCGCCTGCGGCAATAAAAAGGAAGAGGACGCCAAAAAGAACGCGCCCCCGCCGCCCATCCCGGTGTCGGTCTATAAAGTCGACCAGGAGCCGGTGGTGAGCTTCGACACCTACCCCGGCACCGTCGTGCCGCTGAATGAGGTGGAGCTGCGCGCCGAGGTGGGCGGCTACGTCACGGGCATTTTCATCAAAGACGGGCAGCGCGTGACCAAAGGCCAGCGCCTCTACGAAGTCGACCAAACCCGCTTCCAGGCCGACTACCGCCAGGCCCAGGCCCAGCTGGCCGTCACCCGCGCCAACTACGCCAAAGCCGCCAAAGACGCCGAGCGCTACAACCGCCTCGCCGAGCAGGACGCCATCGCCAAGCAGCGCGTCGACTACGCCCAAACCGACGTGGCCAACGCCGCGTCGCAGATAACGGCCGCCCAGGCCACCGTCACCAACGTGGCCCAGAACCTGAAACGCTCGGTGGTGGTGGCGCCATTCGCGGGCACCATCGGCATTTCGCAGGTCAAGCTCGGCTCGCTGGCCACGCAGGGCACCACGCTGCTCAACACCCTTTCGTCCGACGACCCCATTGCCGTCGACGCGGCCGTGGGCGAACAGCAGATTGCGCGCTTTCAGGGCCTGAAACGGCGGCCCGCCGCGGCCGCCGACTCGGTGTACACGCTGCTGCTGGCCGGCCAGCAGCCGTTTTCGGCCCCTGGCAAAATCACGACCATCGACCGCGCCGTCGACCCCGAAACCGGCACCGTGAAGGTGCGCGTGCAATTTCCCAACCCCAGGCGCACGCTGCTGGCCGGCATGAACACCACCCTGCGCGTGCGCAACACCGACACCGGCCGCCAGCTCACCATCCCCTACAAAGCCGTGACCGAGCAGATGGGCGAATTCTTCGTCTACGTGGTCGGCGACAGCAGCAAGGTAGCGCAACGCAAAGTAGCCCTGGGCACCCGCGTAAAAGACAAAGTAGTGGTGCGCCAGGGCCTTAAAGCCAACGAAACCATCGTGAGCGAAGGCGTGCAGAACCTGCGCCAGGGCGCGGTGGTGAAAGTGGGCGACCCCAACGCGCCGGGGCCGCCAGCGGCTGCGGCCGCGAAGTAAGGCAGCGTTTGCTTAAAAGAACGTCATGCTGAGCGTAGTCGAAGCATCTCGCGTGCTCAAGTAATCCAATCGATTGAGTCACTATCGCACGCGAGATGCTTCGCTGCGCTCTGCATGACGTTCCTGGCCGCGGGCCCTCTAGCTTATGATTTCAGACGTTTTCATTCGGCGACCGGTCACGGCCATTGTCATTTCCATTGTGCTGGTGCTGCTCGGGACGCTGGCCGTGCTCAACCTGCCCGTGAGCCAGTACCCCGACATCTCCCCGCCGGTGGTGCAGATTTCGGGCAGCTTCACCGGGGCCGACGCCCAAACGGTGGAGCAAACCGTGATGACGCCCATCGAAACGCAGGTGAACGGCACGCCCGGCATGGCCTACCTGCAATCGAACGCCACCAACGACGGCCGCGTGTCGGCCAACGTTACCTTCAACATCGGCACCAACATCGACATCGCCACCCTCGACGTGCAGAACCGCGTGAGCGTGGCCGAACCCACCCTGCCCGACGAGGTGAAGCGCCTGGGCCTCACCGTGAAAAAGCGCAACCCCACCATCCTCATCGTGCTGGCCATCTACGCGCCCAAGCGCACCCACGACGTCGCTTTTCTCGACAACTACACCAACATTTACGTGCGCGACGCCCTGCTGCGCGTGCCCGGCGTGGGCGACGTCACGTCCCTCGGCCAGGATTTTTCGATGCGCGTCTGGCTCAAGCCCGATAAAATGGCCCAACTCGGCCTCAAAGTTGACGACGTGACCAACGCCCTGCGCGAGCAGAACGTGCAGGTGGCCGCCGGCTCGGTGGGCACGGCCCCGCAGTACGCGTCGCAGGCGTTTCAATACACCGTGGTCGTGAACGGCCGCCTCACCAAAGTCGCGGAATTTGAGAACATCGTGGTGCGCACCAAGCCCGAAGACGGCTCGGTGGTCTACCTCAAAGACGTGGCCCGCGTGCAGCTCGGCCAGTTCGATTTTTCGCGCTACAATACCACCAACGGCCTGCCCACCACGCTGTTGCTCATCAACCAGACGCCCGGCGGCAACGCCCTGCAAACGGCCAAAGGCATCTACGCCGCGATGGATGCGCTGCAAAAGAGATTCCCGCCGGATATGCAGTACCGGGCCGTTTTCGAGTCCGTGACGGTGGTGCAGGTCTCCATCGAGGAAGTGCTCAAAACCCTGGGCATTGCCCTGCTGCTGGTCACGCTGGTGGTGTTCATTTTCCTGCAAAGCTGGCGCGCCACGCTCATCCCCATCCTGGCCATTCCGGTGGCCATCGTGGGCACGTTCATCATGTTCATCCCGCTGGGCTTCACCGTGAACACGCTCACGCTGTTCGGCTTCGTGCTGGCCATCGGCATCGTGGTCGACGACGCCATCGTGGTCGTCGAAGCCGTGCAGCACTACATCGACACCGAAAGCATTTCGGCCCGCGAAGCCACCGAAAAGGCCATGAAAGACATCACGGCGCCGGTTATCGCCATCGCCCTCATTTTGTCGGCGGTATTTGTGCCCGTGGGCTTTATTCCGGGCATCGTGGGCAAGCTTTACCAGCAGTTTGCCATCACCATCGCCATTTCGGTGGTGCTCTCGGCGTTTATCGCCCTCTCGCTCACGCCGGCGCTGTGCGCGCTCATGCTGCGGCCCAGCGCCAAAAAAGAAGAAGCCAAGGGGCTGAACAAGCTGTTCGTTAAGTTCAACGACTGGTTTGAGCGCACCACCGGGCACTACACCAACGGGGTGAAAAAGGCCATCAAGGCCACGCCGTTTGTGCTCATTCTGCTCGTCTGCGTCTACGCGGGCACCTTTTTGCTGTTCCGGGGCAAGCCGTCGGGCTTTATTCCCACGGAAGACGAAGGCCGCCTGTTCGTGTCCTTGGAGCTGCCGCAGGGCGCGTCGAGCTCCCGCACGCAAGCCGTGATGGACCAAATGGTCAAAATCATCGCCCAAAAAGTGCCGGCCGTGAAGAACTACACCGGCGTGGGCGGCCTCAACGCCATCAATTTCACCTTCAAGCCCAGCAGCGGCACCATGTTCCTGCAAATGAAGCCCTGGGACGAGCGCACCGACAAAGCCGACCAGCTGGAAGGCGTCATCGGACGGCTGCAAAAGGAGTTTGCGGCCATCAAAGGGGCCAACATCGTGGTAATTCCGCCGCCCGCCATTCCGGGCCTGGGCAACACCGGCGGCTTCAGCTTCCAGCTGGAGCAGCGCGAGCAGTCCGGCGACATCAAGGCGTTTGAAGCCACGGTAAACAAATTCGTGGCCGCCGCCAACCAACGCCCCGAAATCGGCCGCGCCTTCACCTTCTTCACCGCCAAAACGCCCGGCTACCAGGTGACCGTGGACCGCGACCAGGCCAAGAAACTCGGGGTGCCGCTCACCAATATCTTCGGCACGATGTCGACCTACATGGGCTCGACCTACATCAACGACTTCACCCGCTACGGCCGCAACTTCCGCGTGGTGGCCCAGGCCGACACGTTCTACCGCAAAGACATCGCCGACATCAGCGACTATTACGTGCAGAACCAGGCCGGCCAGCAGGTGCCGCTGGGCTCGCTCATCACCACCAAAGTGGTGGAAAACGCTCCGCTGATTTCGCACTACAACCTGTTCCGCGCCGCCGAAATCAACGGCGACGCCAAGCCCGGCTACAGCTCCGGCCAGGCCATTGCGGCCCTGCAGGAAGTGGCCGCCCAAACCTTGCCCGCCGAGTACGGCTTCGACTTTTCGGCCCTGAGCCGCGAGGAAATCAGTTCCGGCAACAGCACCATCATCATCTTCGGCCTGAGCATCGGCTTCGTGTTTCTGCTGCTGGCGGCGCTGTACGAAAGCTGGTCGGTGCCGTTCTCGGTGCTGCTGGCGGTGCCGCTGGGCGCGTTCGGGGCCATCGTGGCCCTCACCTTTTTGCCCAAGCTCACCAACAACGTCTACGCCCAAATCGGCCTCATCACCCTCATCGGCCTCTCGGCCAAAAACGCCATCCTGATTGTGGAGTTCGCCAAAGAGCGGGTCGACTGGGGCATGGACGTGGTGGAGGCCACCCTGGCCGCCGTCACGCTGCGCCTGCGCCCCATCATCATGACCTCGCTGGCCTTCATTCTGGGCGTGCTGCCGCTGGCCTTTTCCTCCGGCGCGGGGGCAGTATCGCGCCAAACCATCGGCTGGACGGTGGCGGGCGGCATGCTGGCGGCCACGTTCCTGGCCATTTTTGCCGTGCCCGTGCTGTTTGCGCTCATCACCAAGCTGGGCTACGGCAAGAAAAAGCTTGCCGACCTCCACGCCAACTACAAGCCCGAAGACCACGAGCAGCACGGCCCCGCCGCTTCCGAGCCCGGCAACCCGGCAAAGCCTCCCGAAGGCCCCAGCACCCCGCCCGCCGGGCCGAATGAGAAGAAATAGCAGCGTCGGCTTCCGACCCGTCCGTCATGCCGCGCGCAGCCTCTCGCTCGGCGGAACCTCACCCCCTGACCCCCTCTCCCAAAAAGAGGGGGCACCGGAAATGAGCTAACGTCCGGCTCCCCTCTCTTTTGGAGAGGGGCTGGGGGTGAGGTTCCGCCGCGTGCAAGAGGCCGCGCCGAGCGCGGCCTGGCGTTTTTTTATTTAACTGAAATTGAAGCATTGCCAAAGAAGCTCGCCGGCACCCCGCGCACGCCCGGCTCCACCGCAAACACGTTGCCGCTCAGCGGGAACTGCTTCAATTGCTCAGCCGAAAGCCCGCCCCGAGCGGTGGTGATGTAGAGCGTTTCCAGCTGCGGGCCGCCGAAGGCGCAGGACGACGTGAACGGCGCGGGCACCTCCACTACCTGAAGCAGCGCGCCCGTGCCGGGGTCGAAGCAGTGCACCGCCCCGCCGCCCCACAGCGCCACCCACAGCATGCCCTCGGCGTCGAGCGTCATGCCGTCGGGGAAGCCGCCGCCGTTGGGAAGTCGAATGATAACCCGCGCGTTGGCAATGGTGCCCAGCACATTATCGTAATCAAACGCCTGCACCGTGTAAGTCGGCGTGTCGATGTAGTACATGGTGCGGCTGTCGCGCGCCCAGGCGATGCCGTTGGAATTGGTGATGCCGCGCAGCATCACGTGCAGGCGGCCGTCGGGGTCGAAGCGGTAGAGAGTGCCGCTTTGGGGCCGCTCGTGCAAGTCGAAAGTACCCACCCAAAACCGGCCCGCCGGGTCGCACTTGCCATCATTGAAGCGCAGGCTGGGCTCGACGAGCGGGTTGACCAACGCCGACAAGCGGCCGGTGCGGGTATCGAGCCGGTGAATGCCGTTTTGCAGCGCCACCAGCACGTTGCCGCCGTGCATCGGCACCACCGTGCCCACCCGCGAGCCGGTGGCAAAATGCACGTCCTGGCCCGTGGCCGGGTCGAAAACATGCAGCGCCCGGCCTTCGATATCGACCCAGTACAGCCGCGCCGTTTCGGGGTTCCAAAGGGCCCCTTCGCCCAAAGCGGCTTGCGCAGGTAAGACGGATTTGGCCAGCATGGCGGCGCGGTAAGTTGAACGGTGGGTGTACGGCAGCCGCCGGCAGGCGGGCTACGTGGCAGTTGCCGTTAGCACGGCCAGTTGCCCGTTCAGCGTCACTTCTTCGGCGGTTTTGGTGCGCACCGGGCACTTGCTGCTGATGCCCAGCACGTGCAGGGCGGCGCCGTAATGGGCCACTAAATCCGGCTCGCCGGCCAGGGTGATGCTGGCCGGCAAGCTGGCCAGCAAGTCGTTGCATTCGCTGCCGATGAGCAAGCCACTCAGGTAGAAGTAGTTTTCCTGCTTGCTGGCTTTCTTGAACAAGTCGTTGGTGCGCACCAAAAAAGCGTTGTGCAGCAGGTTGACTTTGGGGCTGGCCCGCACGCCTTTTTCAAACCAGCGCAGGTTGTTGCCTTCCTCCAGCTGGCCGCCTTCTTTCACGGAGGCCGCCAGAATTCCTTTGGTCGAGAGCAGCGAAAAGAATTCGCCGGTCATGTAGGTTTTCAGCGCCACGGCCTGGCCGTTCTGCACCAGCACGTGCTTGGCGTGGGTGCCGGGGTGCAGAAACAGCTGCTCGTCGGGAGTATTCTCAAAAAGGCAGCCAACGAGCTGCGTTTCCTCGCCGCGCATCACGTCGTCGGCGCTTTTCACGCCCGAAATGAGCAGCGTGGGGTGCTTGAAATCGGCCGTGGGCGCGATTGTTTTGGTGCGCAGGTCCGACCCATCGGCGGCAAACGGCAGCGACTTATACGGCAGCTCCGCCATGCCGACGGTGGACGAAGCCATGCCGGAAATCACCACCGGCACGTCATCCAGCGAGGTTTTCACCGCCGCTTCCAGCTTCTGCAAATGGCTTTGGACGATGGCCAGGTAGAAGCCCACGCGCTGCCCGGGCGGCTGCTTGGCTTGCTGCCACAGCTCCGCCGTGGCAGCGTTGCCTTCCTTCGAGCTTTCCTCGGCCAGAATCTTCAGGCCCGCGCGCTCGACGAGGCGCAGGCGAAAGGACGACGTGCCCCAGTCGCAGCTGAGAAAGGTGGTTTTTGGGTCCATGGGTGAATGTATTGCTTGTATGAACGTCATGTCGAGCGCAGCAAGAACGTCATGTCGAGCGCAGCCGAGACATCTCGCTCGGGGGAGTAAATAATTACTCAAGCACGCGAGATGTCTCGGCTGCGCTCGACATGACGTTCTTTTTATACATTATACACCCAGCTTACCATTCCGCCACGCTGCCGTCTTCGTTGCGCCACACCGGGTTGTGCCAGTTGTGGCCGATGGCGGCCCGCTGCCGCACGTATTCTTCGTTAATCTCGATGCCCAGGCCGGGGCCTTCGGGTATTTTGCAGAAGCCGTTGTCGAAGTCAAACACCGATTTATCGACCAGGTAATCGAGCAAATCGTTCTCCTTGTTGTAGTGAATGCCCAGGCTTTGCTCCTGAATAAAGGCGTTGTGGCAGGTCGCGTCTACCTGCAGGCAGGCGGCCAGCGCGATGGGCCCCAGCGGGCAGTGCGGGGCGGCGGCCACATCGAAGGCCTCGGCCATCGAAATAATTTTCTTGCACTCGGTGATGCCGCCGGCGTGCGAGAGGTCGGGCTGAATGATGTCGGCGTAACCATCGATGAGCAGCTGCTTGAAATCCCAGCGCGAAAACATGCGCTCGCCGGTGGCGATGGGAATGGAGCAATGGCGGGCGATTTCGCGCAGCGCCTCGTTGTTTTGGGGCAGCACGGGCTCCTCGATGAACATGGGGCGGTACGATTCCAGCTCTTTGGCCAGCACCTTGGCCATGGTTTTGTGCACCCGGCCGTGAAAATCGATGCCGATGCCCAGGCCGGGGCCGCCGGCCTCGCGCACGGCCGCCACGCGGGCCAGCACGGCGTCAATCTTCACGTAGGAATCGACGTAGGCCATTTCGTCGGTCGCGTTCATCTTGATGGCGGTGAAGCCCTTGGCCACCATTTCGGTGGCGGCGGCGCCCACGTGTTCGGGCCGGTCGCCGCCAATCCAGGAGTAGACCCGCATTTTTTCGCGCACCCGGCCGCCCAGCAATTGGTGAATCGGCGCGTTGTGGTACTTGCCCTTGACGTCCCACAGCGCCTGGTCGATGCCGGCGATGGCCGACATCAGGATGGGGCCGCCGCGGTAAAAGCCGCCCCGGTACATCACCTGCCAGTGGTCTTCGATGTTGAGCGGGTCCTGGCCCACCAGGTTTTCCATCAACTCGGTGACGGCGGCGGCCACGGTGGCGGCTTTGCCTTCAATCACCGGCTCGCCCCAGCCCACGAGGCCGCTGTCGGTTTCGATTTTGAGAAACAGCCAGCGCGGCGGCACCTGGAAGAGTTCGAAGCGGGTGATTTTCATTTTCGGGACGCTAATTGAACGGGGTAGAGACGCAACATTTTGCGTCTCGTCGTTGCTGATGTTGTTTAGTCGGCGCGGTTCCGGCCGTTCAATCGTACCGTTCAACGACGAGACGCAAAATGTTGCGTCTCTACTCCGTTTTACGCCACGGCCGCTACAAACGCCCGCGCCTTCTCCGTAAGCTGCTGCAAGTACTCGTCTGTCACGGCTTGTTTGGTATCGACCAGCGAGCTGCCGAGGCCAAACGCCACCGCGCCGGCCTCGGCGAAGCTTTTGATATTTTCGAGCGAAACGCCGCCCGTGGGCATGAGCGGGATGAACGGCAGCGGCCCGGCAATGTCTTTGAAATAGCTTGCCCCGCCGCCCGAGGCCGGAAATACCTTGATGATGTCGCCACCCCACTCGTAGGCTTTCAGAATCTCGGTGGCCGTGTAGGCGCCGGGGATGCTCACGGCGCCGTAGCGCTTGGTCAGGCGGATGGTTTGCTTGTTGAGCGTGGGCGAGATGATGTATTGGGCGCCGGCCAGCAGGGCGGCGCGGGCGGTTTCGGGGTCGAGCACGGTGCCGGCCCCGACCAGCAGGCGGCCTTCCATGGCACCGGAAATCTCCTCGATGGAAGCCAGCGCGCCGGGCGAGTTCAGCGTGATTTCCAGCGTGCGGACGCCGCCGGCGTGCAGGGCCTGGGCAATGCGCAACAGGTCCTTCGGGTGGGCTCCGCGAACGATGGCCACGACCTTGTTTTCCAGAATATGAGCGAGCGGCGTCATGGGCGGGGCGGGAATAAGCGCGAATTATTTTGGTTTAGTGACAACGTAGAACCGTGAATCTGGGTTAGGGTAAGCGCAACCGCATTTCCACCGAAGTTTATCAAGATTATGGCTTTACTTGTGCTCGTCCGGCACGGCGAATCGACCGCCAACCTGGCCAATGTGTTCACCGGCTGGCTCGACGTGGCCCTGAGCCCCACCGGCGAGGCCGAAGCCCGCGCCGTGGCCGACAAGCTGCGCGGCTTCCACTTCGACATTGCCTACAGCTCGACCCTGATTCGGGCCGAGCGCACGCTCGAAATCATCGTGGCCCGGCCGGCGTGGGCCACCATCACGGTGCGCCACGCCGACGCCCTGAAGGAGCGGATGTACGGCGACCTGCAAGGCCTCAACAAAACCGAAACCGTGCTCAAATACGGCCAGGCGCAGGTAGACCAGTGGCGCCGCAGCTACGCCGTGGCCCCGCCCAACGGCGAAAGCCTGCAACAAACCCAGGCCCGGGTGGTGAAATTTTACGAGGCCGAGCTTGTGCCGCTGCTGCGCGCCGGCAAGAACATTCTGGTGAGCTCGCACGGCAACACGCTGCGCGCCCTGCGCATGTACCTGGAGCACCTCACGCCCAAGCAGGTAGAAGGGCTGGAAATCGTGACCGGCAGCGTGCACGTGTACCGCTTCGACGCCAACCTGGCCATTGCGGAAATGTACAACCTGTAGCCCGGCCGGCCCGGCGCGCAACACGGAAGCCGGGAATGGAGTACTCATACGCGGCCAGTGCTGGCCTTCGGCCGTGCGTTGGCTCTTTTCCGTTCACCTTCCCGTTGCCTTATGGGTCCCCAATTTCTCTTTGCCACCGGCATCGAAAACAGCAACCCGACCATCCAAAACGGCACGGTGCGCGTGGACGAGCTGGAAAAATGCGGCCACTACAAGTTCTGGCAGCGCGACTTTGAGCTGGTGCAGGAGCTGGGCATCTGCTTTTTGCGCTACGGGCCGCCGATTCATACCACCTGGCTGGGGCCGGGCAAGTACGACTGGTCGTTTGCCGACGTCACGTTTCAGGACCTGCTGCGGCGCAACATCGCGCCCATCGTGGACTTGTGCCACTTTGGGGTGCCCGACTGGCTGGGCAACTTCCAGAACCCGGATTTTCCGGTCCTGTTTGCGCAGTACGCCCAGGCGTTTGCCCAGCGGTTTCCGTGGGTGCAGCTCTACACGCCGGTGAACGAGATGTACATCTGCGCGCAGTTTTCGGCCCGCTACGGGTGGTGGAACGAGCAGCTGCGCGGCGACCAGCCCTTCGTGACGGCCCTCAAGTACATTGTGAAGGCCAACGTGCTGGCCATGCAAAGCATTTTGGAGGTGCGGCCCGACGCTATTTTTATTCAGAGCGAGTCGTCGGAATATTTTCACGCCGAAAACCCGGCCGCCATCAAGCCGGCCGAAACCATGAACGCCGAGCGGTTCCTGTCACTCGATTTGAACTACGGCAAGCGCGTGAACTCGCAGATGTACGAGTTTCTGCTCGACAACGGCATGACGCGCGACGAGTACCACTTCTTCCTGGAAAACAACATGAAGCGGCACTGCATCATGGGCAACGACTACTACCGCACCAACGAGCACCGCGTGTCGGCCGACGGCAGCACCCGCGCCGCAGGCGAAATATTTGGCTACCACGTCATCACCCAGCAGTACCACGACCGCTACCGCCTGCCCGTGATGCACACCGAAACCAACCTGTGGCAAGGCCCCTGCGGCGACGAGGCCGTGAACTGGCTCTGGAAAGAATGGGCCAACGTGCTGCGCGTGCGCAACGACGGCGTGCCCATCATCGGCTTTACCTGGTACTCGCTCACCGACCAGGTGGACTGGGACTCGGCCCTGCGCGAGAACAACGGCACGCTGAACCCGCTCGGCCTCTACGACCTCGACCGCAACATCCGGCCCGTGGGCACGGCCTACAAGCAGCTCATTTCGGACTGGAACGCGGTGCTGCCCGCCCAAAGCATTTGCCTGCAAGTGCCCGTGGTGATGCCCGAGGAAAGCAACCGCGAATGGGCCCGGCAACAGAAAGCCCACGCTTTGGCAGCCAGCCAGAATGCCGCCGTGGCAGAGGCCGGCAACGCATCAATCGAATCCTAACCCATTTTCTTCCGCAACAGCATGAGATTTCAAGACAAAGTAGTCATCGTGACCGGCGGCGACGGCGGCATTGGGCTGGCCGCCGCCAAGCGCTTCGCCTCCGAAGGCGCCCGGCTGGTGTTGGTGGGCCGCAAAGAGGAAAAACTAGCCAAAGCCGAAATCGAAGTGAAAGCCGCCGGCGCCCCCGACGTGTGGGCCACGCCCTGCGACATCGGCGACGAAGGCCAGGTAGAAACCCTTGTGCAGGGCGTGATGGCCCGCTTTGGCCGCCTCGACGTGGTAGTGAACAACGCCGGCCTGATGGAATTTAAGCCCCTGGAGGAGTTGACCGGCGCCGATTGGCTGCGCACCCTGAACGTGGACTTGCTGGGCACTTTTTACTTCACCAAGCAGGCCTTTTTGCACATGAAGCCCGGCGGGGCCATCGTGAACGTGGCCAGCATTCACGCCATCGAAACCAGCCCGCTGGTGGCGCCCTACGCGGCGGCCAAAGCGGCCGTGCTGTCGCTCACCCGCTCGTCGTCGCTGGAAGGCCGGGCCAAAGGCCTGCGCACCAACGCCGTGCTGCCGGGCGCCATCGACACGCCCATGCTCTGGGACAACCCCAACGTGAAAAGCGGCGTCGAAGTC
>CAXTCS010000012.1:0-32401 GCA_964242365.1 uncultured Hymenobacter sp.
TGACGGTGGAGGTGGGTGATTCAATACCGAAGCGATGCAGCGCTTGCTTCTTGAATTATCACTGTACGGAAGGGTAATTCTTTATTCAGGGGATGTGCATTATGGCTTTTCAACTACCATGGCATATACCAATAATAGACCCGGACGTGCCACTACTCCTTTGACGGGAACAAACGTCCATTATCCGCCCAAAGCCTCTTTCGTGCAACTTGTGGCAAGTTCTATGAAAAATTCAACAGGAGGAGCGTTTGGAACTAGAACTAATGGGGTAGCAAAATTCTGGTCGATTGAAGAGCATGAATTTGTATTTGCTGGTTGGGACCATCCCGGTAATCACGTTGTTAGAACGTATTTAACTATGTACAATCGTACTATTTATGATAGTACTACTCTTTTTTTGGCAGAAATAGGTGTTAATTATGTAGTTGCTGAAAGTGAAAACGAATACGCAGACATTGTTAACGACCCTCCCCAGTGGACTTATGCCGTTAAGTTTGGCCTTGACAAACGGGACTATTTGCAACGAATTAATTATCCCGGTGCTAACCTGCCAACTTATAATCCTGGAACGACAAATAGTTTCCTTCGTGCAGGATATAATGCTCTTTATAATAATGCTGTCCTTAGGCAAGACCTTGCCGTTGGGTTGAACCAAATTGGACAGGTTAAATTTATCTGGGGTATAACAAAGCAGGTCACGCACCATTACTGGTTTAAAGTGAATGAGACAGCCGGCGCTGGACCACTTACAATTCATGAGCTAGTGCTCCATAGTATTTAATTTGCTCATAAACCATGAATACAATCTGTTCACTTTTGCTGATTCTTTTATCAGAAACCGAATCCCTCAGCTGGACATTCGGACCAGCTTATATAGGTGTTTGTTTTATATATTTAATTATTATATTTTTTATAATAAAACTGTTTGTAAACGGGACTATCACCGATAAGAAAATAATCATTTTACTAACTATTATGAATACGTTTTTTGCATTTAGTATAGGTATATTTACAGGAGTATCAATTTCTATGTACGTATTTATTCATATTGTTTTTCCGTTTTTAGTTCTTCTGCTTTGCATGTTCAAAAAACCAGCAAATAGCTAATTAGTAGATTTATTAACCTCAATGTTTCCTGTATTTTCCTACAGCGCTGAATGAAAACGAACCTGCAATATAGGCTATTCCTGGCTGCCGCCGAAGTGTTTAGGCCCTTGCCATTTCTGGCAGTTGACGAGGTCGCGCTGGTTAATTTTTTTGATAGAATTGGCTGGGATATTCAAGCCCTTCTTGCCAATGACGTTTCAGGCCTAAGCACTATTATCGCGGGTGTTGGGCAGAGCGCTAACCAATTCAAGGCGCTTACAACCAGTGAATCGGTTGTGGGCTTTGCGGAAAGCAAGCAGGCTCTCACCACCTTAAAAAACCTTGGCAGGGCTCTTGAACAGTTTACTACCCTATCAATCCCGGCAGCTACTGCTGAAGTACTAGCAGCGGATGTCTTGAGCAAACTATTTACCTTTTACCTGCATGATCAGCAACCTGTGCTCTATTCATTCTTGGTCCTGACCGGAGTAATAGTTCCAGATACAGTAGTCATCATGCAGGGAACTACACAAATCAAGTTCATCAGTGAAGTCCCTGTTCTCAAATTTGATAATCTGCTGGCATTGCTACGCGACCCTGCGCAGGCTTTAAAACAAGAATACTGGCCGAACGGAAATGCTAATTTTGCCACGATTGTTGATACCAACCAAGTTGCTCGTAAGCTGTTTTCGCGCCTCGCGACGCTGCTCGAACAGCTCGGCATGCAAGCGTATGTAAGCCACAGCCAGACTGTAACTCCTTTGTCTGCCGCCGATGCCCAAGTGCTGGATGGCCTGTTGTATGCCACCCGCCAAGTAGAACTGCCAAATGGCATCCACTTAGAATTAGGATTGGGTGCTGGTTTATTGCCAGTAGACCAAGGTGGCCCTGGGCTATATTTCTTCCCCTTTGGCGCCGGAAACTACGAAATTAAGATTTCGGATTGGCTTTTGATGTTGCAAGCCTCGATAGCAGCTGGGGCAGTTGTAGTTAAAGAAAACGCCGTTGAGATAGTAGCCGATACTCCAAGCAATGAATTATCATTGGTACTGGACCTACTGTCCGCATCTGATACGTATTTTCGTTTTGGTAATCAAAACGGAACTCGCCTAGAGATTGGCAAAGTCAGTCTCGGGGCAAGCTTTCTGGCAACAGCAACCTCGCGCACTTATTCGGTTCACGTTGCTTTTACTGACAGCACATTCGCTATCGCGCCTGGTGATGGCGACAGTTTTTTAAGTAAGATTATCCCGGCTCAAGGGCTAACCACTAAGTTTAATGCGATATTAGGTTGGTCAAGTAACAAGGGCTTCTACTTTAACGGGAATGTCGGTTTTCGAAACAGCATTGCAATTAATTCAGCCAAAAAAGACCGTTTTCTGCGCATAACTGCCTTCGACACGGCATTGAGTATAGCAGACGAACTGGCTATTAGCTTAGGGATTTCAGGCGAGGTTACTCTTGGACCAGTCAAAGTAACAGTCGAAAAAATAGGCATATCAACTAGCTTACGTTCTGATTCGGGACGAGGAAATCTAGGCCCTTTCGATTTTGACATCGATTTTGCTGGACCTAGAAGTGTCGGCATCGAAGTCAACTCCGACACTCTTTCTGGTGGCGGCTACCTCTTCTTCGACCCCGCTCACCACCAATACGCCGGAGTCGCCAATCTCAAATTAAAGACTACCGGGCAGGAAATCAACCTCAACGCTCTGGGCCTGCTGCAAACCGAACTACCCGGTAACCCCGATGCCTACTCGCTGCTGCTGCTGATTACGGCCACTTTCAACCCCATTCAACTTGGGCTGGGATTTACGCTGAACGGCATCGGCGGCCTGCTGGGCGTGAACCGCGCCACCGATACCGACTACCTGCGCGGTTTGGTGCGGGGCGGCCACCTAGACCAATTGCTGTTTCCGGCCAACGTGCTCGATAACCCGGCCGCGGCCCTGGCCCTGGTCGATGCCGCTTTCCCCGCCACAGAGGGCCGCTACGTGATTGGTCTACTGGCGCGCCTGGGCTGGGGCACGCCCACCTCCCTCATCACGCTCGACGTGGCCTTGCTCATCGAACTGCCCTCGCCCGTGCGCCTGGCCATCCTGGGGGTTCTGGAGGCCACTTTGCCCAGCAAAGACAAGGACCTGCTCAAGCTGCGGGCCGATTTCCTGGGCACCGTGGACTTTGGCTCGAAGCGGGCGGCCTTCGATGCCGCGCTCAGCGACTCGCACATCCTGGACTTCGCCCTGACGGGCGACCTGGCCTTTCGCTTCTACCAGGGCAACAACCCCTTGTTCGTCATCACGGCGGGGGGCTTCCACCCGGCGTTTCAGCCGCCGGCGGGCGCGGGCCTGGCCGGGTTGCGCCGCCTCACGCTGGCGCTCTCGCGCGGCAACGACCTGCGCGTGACGCTGACCAGCTACTTTGCCGTCACGTCCAACACGGTGCAGTTTGGCAGCCACCTGGAGCTGTACTACCGCATTGCCAAGGGCCTGCACGTCGAAGGCTACTTCGGCTTCGACGTGCTGTTTCAGTTCAGCCCCTTCCACGTGCAGGCCCACGCCGAGGCCGGCGTGGCCATCAAATACGGCCGCCGCGAACTGCTGAGCCTGCACCTCTCGCTCGACGTCACCGGCCCCGGCCCGTGGCACCTCTGGGGCAGCGCCAGCTTCAAGGTCTGGTTCGTGCGCATCCGCGTCAACGTGGACGCCACCATCGGCAGTAGCAGCTCCGAGCCCGCCCTGCCGGCCACTGACGTTAAAACACTGTTGGTAACGGCCCTGAACGCGGCGGCCAGCTGGGAAGTGGAAGCCCCCAAAACGGCCCTGCCCGGCGGCGTGGTGCTGCGCCCCGTGGGCCCCACGGCTGCCCAGTTTTTCCTCGACCCGCGCGGGGCGCTGGTACTGCGCCAGCGCGTGGTGCCGCTGGGCGTGCAGCTCAGCAAATACGGCCGCGGCCCGATTGCGCCTACCACGGGCCAGCGTTTCGACCTCACGGAGCTGGTGGTCGCCGGGGTCCATCACCCGGTCGCAACCGACAAGGCCGTGGAAGAGGTCCGCGATTTCTTCGCCCCCGACCAGTTCCAGCAGCTCACCGATGCCCAGAAGCTGTCGCTGCCCTCGTTTCAGCTGCTGCCGTGCGGCTTGCGCCTGGCCAGCATGGCCGGGCTGGTGGCCGATTCCACGGCCACGCTCCGGGTGGTGGAATACGAGCACAAGCTCCTGGACGGTACCAGCGGCGGCGCGACGACGCAAAAGAACAAAGTAAGCGCGGCCGCCTTCCAGCAGTTGGTGCGGGGCGGGGCGCTGGGGCAGGAAGTGGCAGCCGCCCGGCCCTCAGCCCGGGCGCCCCAACCCGTGAACTGGGCCGAAGATGCCTACGTGGTGGTGCACGCCGCGACGCTGGAAGTATACGACCCGGTGAGCCACGCCCGTTTCGCCACGCAGGTGGAGGCCGAGCAGTACCGCCAGGCACTGGTGGCGGCCACGCCGGCCCTGGCGGGCGAGGTGCTGGTCGTGCCCGAGTACCAGCTGGAGCTGGCTTAAGACGGGCCGAACCCGCACGCAACGAAATACTTTGTTTTTTCATCGATAAGAGCCGTCACCATGCCGGAAAACCCTAACGAAGTCGTTTATTACCGCGTAACGACGGACAAGTACCGCACACCGGTAGGCTCGTCCACGCGGCAAACGCCCTCGTCCAGTGGTTATGAGAACTATCAGTTTATCGACCACTACGTTGTCACTGGATACCGTTGGCTGCGGGACTCGAAAACCCGGGAGGCCTTCAACAGCACCATTGATCAGGCTTCTTATCGCAGCTCCCCGGGCAGTACGCCCGAGGTGTGGGGCCCAATTCCGAGTCCAGGGGCAGACCCCATTAACTACGGGATAAGGGAGCTTGTTGATACTTACCCAGACACTTACCAGGGGTCGCCTCGAACGGTCCGCGTCCACCACACCGGCGGAGGGGCGCTGGCGTACGAGTACGACAACCCGCTGCATATCAGCATCGGCGCGAGCGATATTCAAGCCGTAGGAGCTACCGTAAACGGGACGACTCGGCCGGGCCAGGTGACCGTGCACGTAGCGACAGTGGATGGCAATGCTCCGCCGATAGATAACAACGTGAGTATTTTTGGCGCAGTCTTTCCCAAGGGCGCTACGCCCCCTGCGGCCTCTTCGTCCGAGTGGAAGGAATTTGTCATTGGGGGCGATTACTACACCGCGCCCTTCCTGCGCGAGGCCACCGGCATCTTCCCGGTTGACAGAGCCGACAACTATACGTGCGGCGTGCGCATCCTATACGGAGCCCAGCCGAGTGTGTACCCTGACCTGACCAAGGATTTCGTCGTGTCCCAGGCAGTGGCGGCCGTGGGCACGCTTGAGTTGTCCCGGCCCCAGCCCGATTCTACGGCCACTGAGCTGGGCAAAGCCACGGGCATTATCCCGGTGGAGTTGAAGATGACAGGTCCCAGCGTCCTCGTGGCCGTTGTGGAACTCAGGCAAGACGGCCGTTTGGTGAGGAATACGACGGTTGAGAATACGCACCCGGCTGGCAACAACCCACCCTACAAGACGCAGTTTGAAGGTCTGCCGGCGGGACTCTATACGCTCAGCACCTTCCTCAGTAACAATTTCACCATCACCGACACCCTTGACGTGGAGGTGCTGCCACCCGCCCTCGAAATCGGCGACCAACTGACGTTTCTGCCTTGGGTGCAGCCTACGCTGAGCAACGGTGCACTCATGCAACCACCAGCGGGGGCAGCATCCAGCCTGCGCCCAACGCTGCAATTGAGCGCGACACTGGTGGTTGATGCCAGCGCGCAAAACCCGCAACCCATAGCCTCAACCATTGCTGAGATTTACGGGCCCGGCGACGTGCTGGGCCTCAATCAACGTGCTATTTTGGCCACGGTGCCCATGCCCGACGCGGTAGGCTTCTCGCCGCTCCAGCTGGCGGCCATCGACTTCAAGGAGGAGGACTTGCCTTGGCGCTACAGCATGCTCACGGCTTCGGCAGTAGCCGCCACTGCTAACACCGCTGCCGTCGCCGCCGCACCGCTGCCTTGGTGCATGCTGCTGGTAATGCGCACTGATGAGTTCGAGTCGTTGCCATTGTCGGGCCAGCCCTTGCCCAGCATCAACGTGAAGGCCAACGCCGCTACCCGCGTGTACCCCAGCAGCCTGCCCCAGCAGCAAAAGCTGTGGGCCCATGTGCAGGTGAATAAAAGCTTGGGTATCCCGGCCAGCGGCTCGCCGCCAGCGGGGCCTCCTGCGTTGCCTACTGGGCCCCAGATAAATGGTTTCTTGAACGGCGACCTCCTTCGGCAGCCCGACCTGGCTTATTCGCGGGTGCTGTGCCCCCGGCGCTTGGAAGCCGACACCGCCTACCAGGCTTTCCTAGTGCCGGCCCTGGAAGCCGGCCGGCTGGCGGGGCTGGGCCTGCCCTTCACCGCTGCCGACGTGCGGGCTTCGGCCATCCCCGGCACGTCGGCCACCACGGACGTTACCTTTCCGGTCTACTTCCAGTGGAAGTTCGCGACCGGCAGCGAGGAGGATTTCGAGTCGCTGGTCGCGCAGCTGCACCCGGCGAACGGGGCCACCGGCACCGCCACTGCCCCCGGCCTGGGCGTGCAGACGGCCACCAGCACGTACGTGCTGCCCATGCCGGCCCTGCTCGTAGACGCGGCTGCGCCCCCGGCCCCGGCTGCCGCGGCCGCCCAAGAGCTGGCCGTGGCCCAGTACCTGCATGCCCAACTCGTGCCCGGCCGCCGGGTGGGGAGCCGCCCCGTGGTTACGCCGCCCCTCTACGGCCGGGCGTACATGGTCACGCCTGCTTTGCTGCCGCCGACCGTAGCCATCGCCACTAGCTGGAAGCACACCCTGAACCTCGACCCGCGCTACCGGGCGCTGGCCGCCCTCGGGGCCCAGGTGGTGCAGGACAACCAGGAGGAATACGTGCGCCGGGCCTGGGAGCAGGTGCAGGACATCTTGCTGGCCAACGACAAGCTGCGCGGGGCCCAGTACGGCCTGCGCACCACCACCGGCCTGCGCGACCAGCACCTACCCCTCGAAACCACCGCGAAAGCAGCCGCCGGCGGTCGCCTTAGTGGCACTGCCAGCCGGTTGGCGGCGCCTTCTGCCGCCAGGAGCAGCAGCTTCGCCGCCGCGACCACGGCCGGTGCGGCTTCCGCGGCCAGCCCCGGGGCCGGGATGGCCGATTACGGCCTGCACCTCACGGGCTTGGCGCTGAGCCGGATTCGGATAAGCGACGCCACACGGGCCGCTGCGGCCGCGGCTACCCCCCCGGCGCTACTGGACAAGGTCACGGTTCGCGAGGCCATCCGGCGCAGCAGCACGCCGCTGGCCGCGTTCAGCCCCACGTTTCGGCGCATCATGAAACCGTTCGGCAACTACCAGGTGGGGGAGGCCGGCCGGCCGCTGCGCCCCACACAGCCGGCCCCGCCTATGGTGTCGGGCGATTTGCGGCAGGCCGGCACCAGCCTGAGCCAGCGCGATGCGGTGCTCAGCCAACTGGTGGGGGGGCAGCTCACGGCCGCCCCGGAGCGGGCCGAGCAGGTGCGGGCCTACCAGTTTCTGGATGATAAAGTGGACGCGCTGTTGGCCATCAACGGGCGGACCTTGTCGGCACCAAGCCTGAGCGGCGATGCCAATGGGCGGTTTGGCCTGGCATTCGCCCGCTTCCGCACCCGAAACAGCGACCCAACGGTCCCTGTGGGGCCAGGCTATGCCGTTCATTTCCACAAGCCGCAGTACGTGCGGCCGGACCTGCCCCTGGCGGCCATCAAGGCCGACGTGGTGGTGGGTACCCAGCCCGGTCCCGTGTTTCAGGTCAGAACCAAGCAAGCCTCGCCAGTTGTGGACGTGCCGCCCGCCGTGGCGGCCGGCGACTACGATGACCCGGACTTCAACGCCAACGACTTTTACGTGGGCGACTTCGGCGAGCCGGGCGCGCTCGTGCCCGGCGACTGGCTCGCCGCGGACTTCGCGGCCAGCGATTTTCAGGTGGACGACTACCTGCCCGCCGCAGCCCCCGCGCCAGACCCGGCGCCCACTACGTTTGCCCGGAGCGTGGTGGCTGCCACTGCGCCGGCTACTCCAGCCCCCCCGGCCGGGTTGCCTATTATCAAGCAAGCCAAGGTCACCCCCGTGTTTAAGGACCCGATGGGGGAGGCCCTGCGGCTGCGGCATCCCGAGCTGTTCGTGCCGGGCCTGGGCGAGTTCCCGGCCGGGGGCGTGGCGGTGCTCGACGTTAACCGGGCCTTCATGGAAGCCTACATGGTGGGCCTCAACCACGCCTTGGGGTCGGAGCTGCGCTGGCGCGGCTTTCCGGTGGACGTGCGCGGCACGTTTTTTCAGCAGTTCTGGGACGTGAGCGAACACTTCAACACCACGCTCGCCCCTGGCCAGGCCCCCAGCGCCGCGGAAGAGGCGGCCATGCTCGACATCGCGCCCCTGGACCAGTGGATTGGCCGGGCGTTGGGCAGCAATGCGCCGGACCTGAGCATTACCAACCCGCCCGGTCTGCCCGCCCGCGTGGCCAACCCGCTGCGCCTGGCGGTGCGCTCGGAGCTGCTGCGCCGCTACCCCAACCTGGTGCTGGCCTTACAGTCGAACACTGACCCCATGGCCGACCCGGCCAACATGCTACATCCCCTGCAACGCCTGGCCGTGGGCCAGGACGTGGTCGTCGTCACCTTCGACGTGGAACAAGCCACGGCCAAAACGGACCACAACCTCGTGCTGATGGAGCGGCCCGGCCAGCCCAAGTTTGGCCTCGACGAGTTCGCGCTGCCGGCTGACAAGCACGTGTCACCCACGGATTCTACCCAGATAATCATCGATAACCCGTTGAGCTGGAACGACTTTTCGTGGGAATACCTCGGCACGAAACCCGGCGCTATTGTTTCTATCAGCCCCAGCGGCCGGCCCCACGCCACGGCCGAGCCGGGGCCGGTCGCCTACCTCACCGACAGTGCCACGGTGGCCTATGCCTTGTTCCAGGAGCCGATTATGGCCACCATCCCCTTGAGCGGATTGGTGGACTGATGCCTGCCTGTGTAGAATCCCCTGCTTTCCCTTTCCCTAACCGCTTCCCTCGCCGCTTGGCTTGCCATGTCCGTCCCTACCCTTTCCGCGCTGCCCGCCAGCCTCGATGCCCATTTCCCCGTGCTGCTGCTGCCCGTGAGCGTGCAGGTAAAATTCGTGGAGCCCACGCCCGGCACCTACGAGCTGCGCGTGCGCATCTACCCCGACCAGCTCGGCATCAGCACGCACGAGGCCGCGCTGACGGCGGTTGAGCAGGAAGCCGGCGTGCAGTATTGGGACCAGGCCCCCGCCGCCCCCACCGCCACCGGCTTGCACGACCTCGCTCATTGGCGGGCGCTGGTGGCCCGTTTCGGGGTGCCCCGCTCGGGGTGGATACTGCGCCAGACCGTGCCCGCCGGGTACCGCAGCCAGGTGCCCAACCTGCCCGCCCCCCCGCTGCCCGCTGCTGACACCCGCTGGATGCGCGCCGCCGAAGCGCGGGGCCTGCCGCACCATTTTTCGGTGCTGCTTTACGCCAAGGCCGCGGCGCTGAGCGAGGTGGCCGACGGGCCGGTGAAGGCCCTGCTCTACGCGGCCGGCCGGCCGTACGACGCCCCGGCCGTGACCCGGCCCACCACCGAGTTTTTGCGCTTGGCGAAGGTGGCGGAGGGTAACCAGGTAACACAGCAAGGACTGGCGGTGGGGTTGGACCCGCAGGCGAACCACGAGTTGGCCGACATCGGCGGGGTGGACGCAAACAATAAGTGGACGGTGGATTTCGACGAGGCCGTATCCAAGGGCATGGCCGTGCGCGTGGCCCTGTCCCAGGCCGAGTACGAGCAGGGCTTTGCCCGCCTGGTGGTGCTGGGCGTGCGCGCCGACGGGGCCGCCGCCGGCCAGCAGGCGCTGGCGACCCTGCTCGCCGACCACTGCTACACCGACGGCCTGCATTTGGTGCCCCAGGGCACGCCCACCAACAACACCGACGCCGTGGCCGCCGGCTACAGCTCGCGCGAGCGCTCCGAGGCCGACGCCTCGTTCGACTTGCTGTCACAGCCGGCCAGCTTCGCGGCGGCCACGCCCTGGGCCGCGCGCCCCGACGGCCAGCACCTGGCCAGCGCCCTGGGCCTGGCCGATGGGGCCGTGCCGCCCTTGGCCGGGGCCGGGGCCTACGACGTCGGGGAAGCCCACGCCCTGAACCGCGCCTTGTGGCCGGCCACCTACGGGTATTTTCTGGAGGAGATGCTTCGGCCGCTGCTCTCGTCCGAGGCGTTGACCTGGACCCGTACGTTCTTCGAAACCTACGTGCTGGGGCGGGGCGTGGTCCCGGCCTTGCGGGTAGGCCCGCAGCCTTACGGCGTGCTGCCCACCACGCGGTTTTCGGCCTGGGAAGTGGACCCCCTCCTCCCCGGCCACGCCTACGCCACGCAGATGCAAGGCGTGCTGGGCCAGCTCGACGCGGCCTGGACGGAGCGCCTGAACCCCCAAAAAGACCTTTATCCCACCTGGCCACTGCAGGTAACGGCCGGTAGCGCAACGGCCAGCTTCCCGGGTCCGCCCTCCGACCGCACCAACCTGCTCACGACGCTGGCCCTCGACGCTACTTCCACGGAATACTACCAGCGCTACCTCATCGGCCCCGTCATGGCCGAAGCGCTGAACGCGGATGCCCAAGCCAACGCCACGGGCGCCCCAGAGCAAATCTGGGCCGACGCCGCTCGCGCCAACGGCCACTACGACCCCACGCAAAACCCGCTCTACCAGGAATTTGCGAAGCTGCTGGACCCGGCCAACGCGGCGGGGCTGCAACGCACGGCCAGCGGCGGCCCGGCGGCGGCACCGCCCATCTTCGGCTACACCTTTCAGAGCACCTTCATGAAGCTGGCCGATGCCTTTGCCGACGAGCCGGGCCCGCGCCGGTCCGAAGGGGTGCTGCTGGACGACGAGCCGCTGTCGGAAACCGCGCCGGTGGCGGCGTTCCAGGGGGTGCCGACCAGCCAGAATTACATCAGCTGGCTGGCCACGGCTTCGTTTGACGACATCCGGCTGGAAAACTTTACCGGAATACTATCCAAAGACCCGCAGGCGGCCGCTGCTTTTGTGCCGCCCAATGCCTTGTTCTACCACCTGCTGCGGCAGGCGGTACTGCTCGAATACTGGACGGCCGCGAAAGCGTATTTTGCCGTTCACGGGCCAACGTTATCCCCGAGTGAGCTGGCCGATGACGAGTTGTTCAACATTCTCAGCCCCAACGAAAAGCCCCGCTGGGCCTGGCTCTACGATGTCGTGAACGGGCAAGAATTACACAAAGTGCTACGGGCAATGGGCACGCCGCTGGCGGACTATCTGGCCGGGGTGAAACAGTTGGCGACCCTGCCCACGGCCCGTCTGGAGCGGTTGTTGGCCGAGCACCTCGACCTGGGCAGCTACCGCCTCGATGCCTGGCGCCTGGCGCCGGTGGCCGAGCGCCTGGCGAACCTGCGCAAGACCACGCCTACAGGCAGTCACCTCGGAGCCTTTGGGTGGCTGGAAGACCTTAAACCCAGCGACAACTCCGTACCCAAGGCCGACGGCACCCGCGACGACCCCGACAACCTGGGCTACATCCACGCGCCCAGCCCGACGCACGGCACGGCGGCCGCCATCCTGCGCCAGGGCTACAAGTCGCGCCAGGTCGCGGCCGATGCCGCCGACCCCACGGCCCGGCGCATGGCCGTGGACTTGTCGTCGCGCCGGGTGCGCGCCGCGCTGGCCCTGCTCGAGGGCCTGCGCGCCGGCCTTTCGCTGGGCACGCTGCTGGGGCAAAGCTTCGAGCGGGCCTTGCAGCAGCACGACGGCCTGGCCAGCAACGGCCAGCTGTACGGCAGCTTCGTGGGACCATTCCGGGCCGCTTTCCCCCTGGCCGACGAATACGCCCCGGCTCCCGGCGCCGGCCAGGCCGCCCCGCTGGGCCTGCCGCCCGAGCAGACGGCCCGCCAGGTCACCGACGGCGCGGCTTTGCTGCGCGCCGCCGCTACCCGCCAAACCTACCCCTACGGCGTGGACGTGCCCAGCGCGGCCACGGACCCGGCCCTGGCGGCTTTCGTCGAGGCGCAGGTGGCCCAACTCACCGACGACTTGGATGCCTTGGGCGACCTGGCCGTGAGCGAAGGCATTTACCAGGCGGCGCGCGGCAACACCGACCGCGCCGCCGCCGTGCTCGAAAGCGTGGCCAAGGGGCAATTTGCCGTGCAGCCCGATATCGTGCACCCACCCCAGCGCACCCTCACGCTCACGCAGCGCGTGCTGGTGCAGCTGCCGGCGGCCACTACGTTGCAGAACTGGCCTACCACGCCCACGCCGCGGGCCGCCGCCGCCCCGCGCCTCAACGCTTGGCTGGCGCAATTTTTTCCCAATCCGAATGAGCTAAGCTTCGCCGTGGGCTACCGACGGAGCTCCGGCGAATGGTTACAGAATGCCGCGACGGCTACGCTGTTCTCGATGCACTTACACCCAATAGACTTGCTTTATCTGTTGGACGACAAAGCGCTTCAGGAAAATTCGCCGCTTGACCGACTGATGGTGTTTGAGGTTGGCCAATCAACGGCTATTCCGAGTACGGAAGCAATGCCCAGCGATGCCCGGTTAGCTGTCAACTACGAAACAGGAGCGGGAGTTGCGGCCCTGCGCCGGCGGCTTCCGCTGCTGGCCCGGCTGCGCCAACTGGTTGGGGGCACCCGCCCGGCCCGGCTGCGCGACCTGCAAGCGCCTGGAGGGCTCACTGACAGCAATGAGGACGCGGGTACCGACCACAACGACCTAACGACGCGGCTTACCGCGAGCCAGACCGCCCTGACCAGGTTGGCCCCCACGCCCCCGGCTACTGCCGTGCTGACGCCGACCGATTTTTATCAGGCGGCCTTGTTTGGCATCCCGGAAGCATTCCCGGCCCTGGCTCCGGGGGCTGATGTGAACAGCGCCACGCTGGCCGTGCGGCAGGCCGTGCGTACCCGCTTGGCCGCGGCGGCCGCGGCGGCCGCGGCCATTCAGCCCATTGCTCCCGCCACGGCCATTACCGTGGCCGCCCGCTTGGAACAAGCCGCGGCGCTCTTCGGCCCCGCCTTCCGCCCGGACGTGGAATTTGCTTTCGGTGACCCCGATACTAAACAGCAGTACATCACCGCTACCTCGGCCGCGACGGCCACCAGTCTGTTGCGCCATCATTCGGCCCAACCCCTGGCCTTGCTGGAGTGGTTGCACGGCCTGGGAGCCGTCCGCGAGCCCATGAACCAGCTCGACAAAGTGCTGCTCATTCAAAACCTGCTGCACCCCGATGCCCCGGCCCCGCTGCCGCTGCGGCCCGCGCAGTTCTCGGCGGTTCCGCCGGTGCCCAATCAGCCCGACTATTGGCTGGGCCTGAGTTGGCCCCGTACGTACGCGCCCCCCGGCGATGCGCTGTCGTTGGTGCAGTGGCTGCCCGATGCCTACGACGCGGCGGGGGCCCAGTGTGCGCTGTGGCTGGACGAATGGACCGAGACCCTGCCCCAGGCCACCCCGGCCCCGCAAGACCAGCCCCAAGCCCCGCCCCAGGGCACGCAGTCCACGTCCCTGGCTTTTCACTACGACCAGCCCAACTCCGAAGCCCCGCAAACCATGCTGCTGGTGGTCTCGCCCCGGAGCAACCCGACCACCTGGACCATCGACGACCTGCTCGGCGCCGTGAATGAAACCCTGGACTTGGCCAAAAAGCGCACCGTGGAGCCGGATGCCCTCGCCTTTACGCCGTTGGCCACCGTGCTGCCCGCCGTGGTGGCACCCGTGGCCCAGCAGGCCGTCACCTTTACCCTCGACCTGGGCCGCATCAACGGCACGACGAGCTTCAACGAGGAGCCCTTGCTGGTGTAGCCCGCGGTCGACCGCGTTCCTGTTGGCTTTCCGGCCATTCTCTTTTCCGCATCAACACCCCGCATGTCTTATCTTTTTGTTGCCCCCACGGTACAAGCATCCGCTGTGCACGCGCTGCTGGCCGCCAATCGCCTCGAAACCCGGCCCCGCAGCCCCGAATTCAACCGGGCGTTGCGGGCCGAAATTCGGGACCCGGCCTGGCTGCTGGCCCGGCAGTGGCAGCTGCACGAGTTCCGGGCCGAGGACCGCGGCACCCCGGCCTTCGCCGAGGTGGTCGTGAGCGAGCGGCCGCTGAGTCGGCTGGCCCTGCCCGGCCAGCCTGCCCGGACTTACGCCCCCGAGCACCAGCCCCTGGAGGCCGCCGTGGAAGCCCAGCCCCGCGTAATTGGGCTCGGGCTGCGCCTGCAAATGGGCCAGTACTGGCTCCGCCAGTTGCGCGCGCTGCCCGCGCTGCTCGCCGCCACCCCGCTGGCCCGGGCGGCCGCGCTAGCCGGGTTTCCGGCGGCCTATCCGCTGAAGGCCCATCTGGCCGACGACGCCCCGGTGGCCCACGCCCAGGAAGTCACCACGAGCGAGGCGCTGGCCCTGCTCCAACTGGCCGGCGACACGGCGTTGGATGGCTATAAGCTGTACCAGGCCCTGCTGGCGCGCCACCGAACCGCGCTACTGGCGGCCTTAGGCGACAGCGAGCTATTGGCCCAGGCCATTGAGGCGTTGCCCCTGACCCAGGAACTGCCCGCGGCCAGTTTGGCCCCGCTCACCGCCCTCGTGAGCCGGGCCACCCTCGATGAGCAGGCCCGCCAGTTTGTGCTGGCCTTTCATCGCCTGTACTTGCTGGGCGAAGACAGTACTAGTTGGTCGACCGAGGATATGGCCTACGCCTTTACCGTGGGCACGGCCGGCGCGACGGGGCTGGGCGCCACCCACTACCCCGGCGGGGCCACCCTGCCCTGGTACGCTGTGGACCAGTGCCCGGCCCCCGCCGGCACCCCGGCGGCCCCGCCCGCGCCCGTCAGCCAAAAGTTTTTGCCCACGGAAGTGCAGTTTCCGGGCGCGCCGGCCGCCCGCTGGTGGGAGTTTGAGGACCGCCGCGTGGACTTCGGCCAGGTAACCGGCGACCCCTCGGACTGGGGCCGCATGCTGCTCCAGGAATTTATGTTTCTTTACCAGAACGACTGGTTCTCGGTGCCCTACGCCGTGCCCGTGGGGGCCGTCTGCGCCGTGCAGCGCCTGCAGGTGACCGACGTTTTTGGGCGGTGCTACGCCATTCAACCCGCCGGGGCGGGGCAGCTGGCCGAGAAAGACACTGGCGTTCGCATCGACAACGACGAAACCCGCTGGCGCTTGTTTGCCCAAACCGACCCCGCCCACGCGGGGCCGGCGGCCGCGCCGCAGCTGTACGTGCCCGCCGCGGCCCTGGCCCCGCTGGTGAGCCGGCCGGTGGAGCAGGTCAGCTTTCGCCGCGAAGAAGCCACCAACCTGGTGTGGGCCGTGGAAAGCATCGTGTCGGACGGTTTCGCGGGCGGACTCGATGGGGCCGCCGCCGCCGCCCAAGTGGCCGAAACCCTGCGCCGCCTGGTGCCGGCCGGCCCGCCGGCAGCAAATGCCGCCGGGCCGGCCTACACGTACCAACTGGCCAGCTCGGTGCCCGAAAACTGGCTGCCTTTCGTGCCGATGCTCGACGACGCCACGGGCCGGACCGTGCTGGAGCAGGGCGTCCTGCCGCGCCAGGGGTTCGACCCGGCGGGCCCTGATGCGGTGGTGCAGCCGCGCACGGCCCTGTTGCAGCTGCAGCCCGACGCGCCGTACCGCCTGCATGAGCACGAAATTCCGCCCACCGGCGTGCGCGTGGACGGCAGCTGCTACCGCGTGCGCTGGTACGACGGCCGCACGGTGCTGTGGCTGGGCCGCCACCGGGCGCCAGCCCAGCCGGGCGGCAGTTCTGGCCTGGCCTTCGACCAGCTCAAGCCGGGGCCCCAATAGCATTTCTTTTTCCCTTCACTTACTTCAACTACCCCCGCAAAATGGCTCTCAAAGACTTCGACCAGCTCGTTACCGAAATCAACACGGCGGTACACCCCAACGGGCCGCAGGGCAAAACCACGGCCCTCAGCCTCGGCACCGTGCTCAAAAGCCTCGCCCAGGAGCTGACGGCGCTGCCGCAGGAGGCCGCGGTGGCCGCGACGCACAAGGCCGACCTGGATGCCAGCGGCCGGGTACCCAGCAGCCAGCTGCCCAGTTACGTGGACGACGTGGTCGAGTCGGCCAGCGTCGACACCTTGCCCAGGGCGGGGGGGGCCGGTAAAATGTACGTGGTGCTCGACACCAACAAGGTGTATCGCTGGTCGGGCACGCAGTACGTGGCGGCGGGGGAGGGGGTCCAGAGCGTGGGCGGCCTGACGGGGGTGGTCACGCTGGCGCAGCTGGGCCTGAACCTGGTGGACAACACGCCGGACTCCGCCAAGCCCTTGTCGGCGGCGGCCGGGGCGGCGCTGGCCGGCAAAGCTGACGTTACGGACCCCCGCCTGCTGGGCCTCGATGCCCTGGTTAACAGCCTGGCCGTGCGCATCAGCACCAACGCCGCGCGCACGCGGACTTACTATACAGGCGTTGGGAGCGCCGCCGCCAGCAATGCCGATGACGGGCTGGTGCGCGCCCTGGCCGCCGCGCTGCCGGGGGAGACCGTCCAGGTAATGACGCCCATTGTGATGCCCTTTGCGAACCCTTTCAATGCCGTGCTCCTCATGCAGCCGGGCACTATTCTGGACCTGGGGGGCTTTGATGTGACGACGGTGCAGCGGCAGGATGGCGTGGGGGTAGGAGCCGGTACGTACACCGTGTACGGCCGCGATGCCACCATCTACAGCACCGGAGCTGGCTCCGCCGGCTTCACCTGGCCTGGCGGGGCGGCACCTGCCGTTCGGGCCTACGACGTGCACCTCGTCAATACCGGCACGGCGGCTGGGGCGCTGCTGCGTTCGGGCACCCTGTTTCAGCGCGGCAGCGTGACGGTCAATTCGAATACGGTTGGGGCAAATGGCGTCAACCTTTCCAGCCAGGCCGCCCGCTACGAGTTGGTCGGCGACGTGACGGTGAACAAAGCCTGCCGCGGCCTGGAGGTGGCGGGCGGCTGCGAAGGCCTGCTGCGCGCGGGCCGTTTCCTGATGAGCACGCCCACGGCATTCTTGGCCACGCTCTACGACGGCGGCAAGCTGGAGCTGATGCAGTACGTCGTGGACGTGACGGCCGGCCCCACCACCAGCGGGGCCCGGCTCCTGACGGCCACGGCCACGCTGGTGCTGACGGACGTGACCGTACTAGGAGGGAGCGTAGTGGCCAACAGCACCACGGGCCGGGTCGTATTACGCGGCAGCACCGTGCTACCCGCGGCCTACGGCGCCGACTACCTGCGTGGGCTGGGCCTGACCGTGGTGGACGAGCGTCCGGCCACGGGCGTGGCGCACCGCAGCGGCACCACCCTCACGTTTGAGCAAAACGCCGAATACGACCCCATTGCCACGGGCACCTTCAGCGTCGATAACAGCACCAAGCGCATTGGGGCCGTGGTGGTGGCTTACCTGACGCCGGCAGCCACGGCCCCCAGCCTGCCCGCTCCTAACTTTCAATCGAAAGACAGTTATGTGGCTGGCAAAAACCTGATGTATCAATTCAAGGTCGGAGCCAACGGGGCGATTCAATACACCATCACCGTGCTGGACTAATGGGACTACTTGCTTCCTTTTGCGCTAAACCACATTAACCACATTAAATGGCTGCGCGGCCTGTAAACGCTCCGGCACCATTAGGGCTGATGCCCAGAGTTTGCTATCCGCTCCGGGAAATACCTTAACCGCGCGGACAAACGAAAAATCGCCCGTGTATCGCCAAAAGCCGGGACCTGACGAACAGTAAAACTGGCGGTTAGCGTGGTTACAGCCCTGTATGAGTTGAACTGCGGTACGACGCCAAGCGAGCCCGCTTCTGGTTTTCGAACGCTTTTTTATCAAGAAGATCCGGATGCCCGGTTCGTTGCGCTTGCCTGCGAAGAGCCCCACCTGTAGTTGATCCATTCTTAACGTCATTTTCAATTACCATGCCCCTCAAGAATCTTCGCCAGCCCGCTACCGAAATCGACACCGCCGTGCATGCCGACGGACCAGATGGCAAAACCACTGCCGTCGGCGTGAACGCCGTGTTCAAAAGCCAAGCCACGGAATGGACCATTCTGCCGCACGAAGCCGCTCAGGCTGCTATCCGCAAAGATGACCTCGGCCCCAATGGCTGGGTGCCGGCCACCCAATTATCCAGGGCCAGCGCGACGACCCTGGGCCTGGTAAAAGCTGGTGCCGGCGTAGCAATTCAGGAGGATTTCGCAGTCTCAATCGGGTCATTAGCAGCTCAGTACAAATCTCTGGTCACGTCCCAATGCCCTCGGACGCCTATGGCAGTTTCCGGTCTTTGAGGCCTTTAACCTTTTCTTTCGCTTTCCCATTTTCAGCCATTGACCACCTCGTATGAGCGCACTCACCACCCCGACGTTAGAACAGATGCTGCAAGAAATGCAGGACCGCTTGGTATCCGGCACGGCCGCCATTTCCGCGCTGGACCTGCGGGAACTCCTCACCCCGATCATTGCCCAGGCCTGGGGCAGTGGCGCACCAACCGTTGATAGTGCGGGGCGCTCCCTGACGGTAACGACCCTCGCCGCTCGCGACGCACTGACGGTTTTCAACCACGACCGGGTGCTGGTGACCGACGACGGCGATGGCAAATGGGCGCTCTATATGGCGACGGCCGACGGCACCGGGGCGGCGGCTGGCTACCTGAAAATCTCGGGCGCCGACCTGCTGCATTCGGCGATGAGCGCCGCCCAAGTAAAGAATGCTTACGAGAGCAACCCCGACACTTACGCCCTGACCGGCGCGCTGGTGGCCAAAATCAACGCGGCCCTGGCCAACAACGCGGTGCTTTCGCGCTCGATGCTGCCCAGCCTCAACCTGGCGGTCCCGTTTTTGACCGTGACGGGCGCGGGCTCCGAGGCCGAAACCATTGCCTTTGACCAACCGGCTTTTTTTGCCGCCATGGACGCCTACTTTGCGGGCTTGCCAGGGTATGCCGCCGGCGACGGTGCCCTCTCGTACCGAGCCAACAAAACCTTTGCCGCGGCCGGCCCCGCCAACCCCGCGCCGGTGGCCAGCAGCGTCGCCATCGCCGGAACGCCGATGGTCGGCCAAGTACTTTCCGGGACCTACACGTACACCGGCAACCCGGAGGGCGCCACCGGCAAGCAGTGGTACCGCGCGGATAACGCGGCGGGCCTGAACCGCGTGGCCATTCCCCAGGCGGTGGCCTCGGCGTACACGCTCGCCGCCGCGGACCAGGGCAAGTACCTGCAGTTTTCGGTAACACCGGTCTCTTCCACCGGACCCACGACCGGCACCGCAGTCAGCAGCGCGTACACGGCGCTTATTGCCGCGCCCGCCGGTGCTGGCGGCGCCGAAACCGATCTGGCGCAGAACCCCACGGTGAACGCCGCTACGACCACCCGGACCGGCAACAACATTGCAATTACCAGCCCGGGCACGGTCTCTAACCCCGCGTGGGGCCAGTTGCGCCTGCCGGCCAATGGCAGCGGCTGGGTGCGCGCGGGCGTCACCGCGTCCACCCCGTCAGGGCAACTGATCCTGAACCCCGGGGGGACTTCGGCGCCGACCGGCCCGTCCACCAATTTCGGCATTTACATGGCCAGCAACGGCATTCGAACCATTCTTAACGGCAATACGCAGTACAACAACGTGGCGGCCACCACGGCCAACCGCATCCGTTTGCGCGGCGCGTTGGACACGGACGGTACGCACAAGATCTTCTACGAGTACTCCACGGACAACGGCGCGACGTGGGTCCTCCTCCGGAAAGAGTTGAGTGGCGGCGTAGACCTCTTCCTCAAAGCGATTCTCTCCAGCGACGGGCCGGCCCTGAACCTGATGGCCACTTCGGGCTTAGCCGCGTAAGCCGATGACGACCGTTCGATTTCCCCGCCGCGTCATCAGTGTGACCCCGCGGCCTGCGGGTCAGTTTACGCTGACGCTGACCTACGCCACGGCGCCGAGCAATCCGGCGCCGGTAACCGCCGCCGGTAACCGCCGCCCCCATGAAATACGATAAGTGGGCGTGCTTGCAATACGACCAGGACGACGGAGGGGCCGAATTTTACAACCAGGTGTTTCCTTATTTTAACGGGGGGGTGGCCGCGGACGGCATTACTTATCCCGGCCTGGGCTATACGGACGGGGCCGGCGGACCGGTCAAGTACCGCGCGACTGGCGTCATCTACGGCATCAACACCTTCAACAACACGGAAATCGCCGGGGGTACGGACGCGTCTAAGTTCACCTACGCCCAGATGGCGGCTATGATCCGGGCGGGCTGGGACCTGTCGAACCATTCGCTGTACCATACGGATGGGCCGGACTACGCCGGGCAGGTGATCCAATTAAATAGCTTGATCAAAACGCGCTTGGCCGCCTATGGGCTAGCGTACGACTTGCGCACGGCGGTCGTTCCGACCGACTACGCGGGCTTCGTGGAAGCTTTCTTTGATAACGGCATGATCAGCGTCAGCAGCCAGGGGACGGGGGCGCCTACCCCCTGTTTGGCCCGTACACCGCCGCGCCGGTGCTGCTAACGGAGTTGCCCACGACGGGGAAGTACGTCTTGCGGCGGGGGGTTTTAGGCGACAGAATACATCATGTTTGTGGCCGGGCATAGAGAGAAGGCACTGATATGAACAACTCATCTCTATATCCCAGCCTGCTGCGTCCCACCACCACGGAAAGCATACTCGTCCAGGGCCAGGAATTGCTCATTCCTAAGGTCGAGCTAACCCTGCGCTCCTGGACGGGTGCTTCTATCCTAAACACCTTCGGTGGGAAACCGTTGCTGGACTTTGGGGGCCGGCCAGTCTTTGCGGAAATCTGCGCCTATAAGCTGGCACGTCTTTCCGGGTGGGAGACGCGGTGGGTCGAAACGTATGGAGCGGCGGCGATGCGCCCGAATTGCTTCACGGCTTGGGCGAATGCACCGCTCGGCGGGCAATGCCATGTGCACATTGCAGATGCTGGCATCTCATCCTTGTTGCAACGCATGGCGGTGGCGAATGAGAATACATATGCGGGGTGCTGCCTGTCACCATCCCGCCGACCCCGCCGGCAAGCTCCAAAGATTAACTTTTTTCCTCCCTAGAAAGCGTGCCAGCAGGTGCGTTTTTTTTGTGCCATTCTGGCCCATCCCGTCGCTTTCCGCCGTGAGGGGGCGCTGCTGGACGCGATAGTGGCTGGAGAGGAGCTGGAGTTACACTGCTCTGAGGGGTACTGAAATGAACATTCACACCACCTCCTTCTCCTAAAAAAGCCCTTGGAAGCGCAATTTTATTAGGCAGTGGGCGGCAGAGCGATTTGTGTCATGTTGCTACGCCAGCGTACCACCTCTAGGCTAGCTCCAAAATACGTGGCTACCTGCTGTTCGTGCCACCCGCGCTGGCTAGCCCAGGCTAAGCCACGCTGCGGAATTTGTAGGCAACTGCCCAGGTAGCTGGCCTGCTTTTCATGCAGCGGCGAGGAGCAGACTTGCTGCGTGGCGGCATTAAACCATGCTAGCGGATGACCCAAGAAATAGTGCGCAAATTCATGCATAATATTGGCCTGCTGCCGGGCGGGCGAATGGGTGGAGTTATGCAAAATGGTGAGCGGCGCGGTGCAAATGAGCATCGCCGACCAGCCCGGTTGCTTTACTACCAAGTCTATGGTAGCCGAGTCCACGTTAGGTAGCTGGTCGGGGGTAAGAACCGTGGCCTGGTAGGCCTCGGCCAGCAAATGAGCAGGCAGTTCGTCAAAGGCCGTCAATCCTAACGCATATCGTTCGCGAGTAGCAATATGCTCGCATTGGCGCCGGAAAGACCTAGGTAAGCTAATCGATTCGTCAGCAACGAGGTCAGGCACGTTCGTCATCCTTCTTAGGTAGCGTTTGATAGGTAGCCTTGATGATAGCAGCCAGAGCATTAGCAGTAGCAGGGTCTAGCTGGTTATCAGATCGTAATAACAAGGCGATACGCTCCGATGTATCTGCTGCGGCAGTTACGGCAGGCGTTTCTTGGTCGCTTAGGAGTTGAGCAGGAGGGACTTGCAGCCAGTCGCAGATGCGCAAAAAAGTAGTCATGTCAGGCGCCTTCTCATTCTCAACCCGCGAGAGGGTAGATGGGCTGACGTCGCCAATTTCGTCGGCTACTTCGCGCAAGCCACGCCCGGCGCGTTTTGTGCGCACCAAGGTGGCGAGGGTCTCGGCGTCCAGGTGGTATTTCATAGTTGATTTGCTTGTTTCACGTAAAATAAAATCATTTCACGCTTGACACAATACATTTTATTCATTTCATTTGTGAAACGATTGTTTCTTAAAAGAATGATAAGCTGACTATGATACCACCAACCCAATTGTTCAATTGGCTAATTGTTGGCTTGCAGGAAGCTAGCCAGCTCGCCAAAACCAAGCCGTGGCAGTACACGCAACACTTGCAGCGTGTGGTAAATATGCTTTCGGCTATGCTGACTACCCGACTGCCGGCTACTGCCACGGCGCTACGCCAATTGCTGAATCAACCGGTGCGGGCGTGGTGGCCGGCGCAGTGGCCAATGCCCAGTGGCTTCGACCCAGTATTTGGGCTGCTGGAAGGAACCTTATTAAGTGAAGAAGCTAGTGCTTACTATCACCATGTGCTGGTGGATCAAGCGGAGTTGATCAGTCTTGCCGACCACGGGCTGCGGCTGGCGTTGGATAATGAGGATTTTCGGCTGCTGCTGGCTGAACTGCGCCGCAAGGCAAATGAGCCTGCGCAAGCGGCCATTGCACAGCGGGAATACGTGACCTTGCGGCGCTTTTTAATTGAGCACCCTATTACTACGGAAGGAGCCATCACGGCCGCCTTTGGCAGCAAATGGTTCGTGAGAGCGGCGCAGGTAGGAGCCATGTACGAGGCGTGCCGGGGGCCGCTTGGGCACTGCCAGCACTGCGGGCCGTTGCTGAGTCAGGGCGGGCAATTACGCGGCATCCGGCCCAGCGTGTGCAGCGACCATCTACCCGACCAACTTACGGTGAAGCAAGTAGCTGATGCGCACGATTTACGACGTCTACGGCCGGGCATTCACTGGCGCGTCTGTTTCCCCGGCAAACCCGAATTGGACCTGTACAAAACTCTGGAAACCTTACGTCAGCAGTATCCGCAGCTGCTGGCCAGCGTAGAGCTATGGCCTAATCTCGACCAGTACGACCTGCGCCTTGTCTTTCAGAGCGGTGCTGTATGGGCCGTGGATGTGAAAGACCAGCGCGACCCCTCCCGGCTGGGCACCGGTCTGCTGCCGCTCAATAGCTACAATGGTCTGGCCTATACACGTGGCTTTTATGTGATTCCAGACCGTTGGCTGCGCCACAACGCCACCGGTTACTTGCGTACCGTGCGCGACCAGGCCGCCCTGCCCGCGCACATTAGCGTGCTGGGACTGCAAAGCTTTATGGAACTAGTGCAGGCCGAACTAACCCGCCTTGCTAAAAAGAAACGCCGTACCACATGAGCCAGCCCATTCTTTTTGAGCCACCCCTGGCTTTTCAGCAACGCGTGCAGGAGTTAGCCACGCAACAGGTGATGACGGTCCACCAGGCCCGCATACTTCTCAACGTGGAACTGACATTCGCGCTGGCCGATTTTTTAGGCTTCAAGGACGAGCCAGTGACGGCCCTGTGGGCCTTATTGAGCGGCATGCCCCTGCGCGAGCCGCGCCTGTTTCGCCTCGATGCTGCCCAGCGCCTAGCCTTGGCCAATGTGCGCCAGATTGTGCCCTACAGTCCCCGGTTTGTCTGGAAAGACGCCTTGCGCGATTACTTGGCGCTGAGCGAGCAAATAGCGCCCGAATTGTGCAGTTATCAGTTTGCCCTCAGCGAGCCGCTGGCTACCATCGTGGATGCCGCCCGGAAGCTGCCGGCGCAACGCAACGAACTACACGCCGATATCTGCCGCCGCTGCCTGACCGAGCGGCTGCCCTGGCACCGCCGCGATGCTGCCCTACCGGTAGCAGCCGGGAAGCGCTACCAATTTGCCGCAACCGCTCAGGATGAGACCCGACAGTTGCTACACGCCGACCTGACGGTGGAGTTTGAGGCCGAAGTGCTGGCCCAGCTACCGGGCTTTACTGCTGAGCCGTGGTTCGCTGAGCTGCCATCTAAAGAGCCAGTGGTGGTGTCGTGGCTGCAACTCCGTATCGTGGCTACCTGCCTAGATGAGCGTGAAGCTAAGTTGGCTATACAATACCCCGGTTACACCCCGCAAAACTGGGTACACCGCCTAAGCCAAATGAACCTGCAGTTGGTGAAGGAAGACGGCTTGGCCGCCACCGACGAGCTGCGGCTTGACCAATTCATGCACATTGCCGGCATGGTTGCTTCGGGCAAATCCACACTGGCGATGCTGCTGGCGGCTTACTTGGTTCGGCACGAGCCAGCGCGACGCCTGACGTTGGTTGTGGGCGACGTACAGTCGGCCATTCAACTAGCCAATCAGTTGAATACCTGGTTTCGGCACGACCCGGCCACCGAGCAGCCTGTGGCTGTGCCCTTGCTGGGCCGCAGTACGCGAGCCACGCAGCGGCGCGGCTTCCTTGAATCGGCCGACTACCTACGCTACTACCAGCGGCAGCAGCCGCACTGGGGCGAGCGGTGGTTGAGCCCGCTGTGCCCACTGCAAGCCAGCCTTTCGGAAGTGGAGGTGAAGCAACGGCTGGGAGGCCACCTGTTGCAAGCCGGCAAGGAGCCCTGCCAAACCCTGCGCAAGGTGAAAGAACCGGCCGCGCCGCGCTCGCGCCGGACAGCCGTCCCAACTGACCCTACCGCGAGCAGGCGCCGTCATGCTTGCCCCTACCTGCCAGTGTGCCCGCAATACCAACTTTATCGCGATATGCCCACGGCCACTGTCTGGGTCACGACTCCTGGAGCACTGGCCAATAGCACACTGCCCGTGCAGTTCGAAGACCGGCCTTTGAAGGTGGGCGAGTTTGTGCACGAGCGCTCCAATCTAGTGATTTTCGACGAGGCTGACACCATTATTCAGTGGTTTGACAACCAGTACGCGCAGGAACTGCGCCTCACCGGCGGGCGCGTGGGCATTCTCGATACCATTACCTTGCCTACCGAACATCACGCCGTGGGCTCGCGAGTGATGCCCGGCGGAACTTTGCGCTGGGTAGGAGCCGAGCGCAGCGCCCAGCAGGCGGTAACGTCGGTTCTGACGCTGCTGCACGGCAAGGGCGGCCCTGGCTTTCTGGCCGAATGGGTGAAGCACCACCAGTTTACGCCGCTGTCGTTGTGCTACCGTCTGGCGCGGCTGCTGGCCGGCGTACCAGCTACCGACTCGGCCGCTGCCCGGCGCGCCTCGGAAGAAGAACGCCAGCAATACAATGCTGCTACGCAGGAGGTAATGCCGCATTTTACGGCGCTTCTGGAAGAAAGCGATGGCCTGCGGCTGCCCAACCACGAGCTACCGATGGCGGTGCGGCAGCTGGGGCAGCTGCTGCAGCGTATCAACAGCACCGGCGAAAATGCCACTGACCCTGACATCCACGCCGAATGCCAGCAGTGGATACGTACCAATTGTCCCGCTGCCCGGCCGCCGGCCACCGAAAGCATTGCGCGGCTGGCTTACCGCCTGCAGTTTGCTCTCACGGTGGCGCTGCTCGACCGCCACACGCGCATTGTGTTTTACGAATGGGACAACCGGCCTGCCGCCGTGCAAACTGGCTCGCCTGCTTACCGTACCAACGCCGCCGTGCAAAGCCTGCTGCCACTGCCGCTCACCGGCCGGCAGTTTGGCACCTACTATGCCCAGAGCCCGTCCGCCGACCACGCCACTAGCGTCGGCGACCAGTCACTCAGCGTGTTTGCCTATACCAATGTGGGGCGCTATTACGTGCTGCATTTTCACGAGCTGCTCACCGACCTTACCGGGCAGCGCGGGCCGGCCGTGCTGGCCATGTCAGGTACATCGTATCTAGAGGCCTCCACGGCATTTCACGTGGGCCGGCCGCAAGCACTGCTGCTGCCCGCCCCGGAAGCGGTGGCTGCCATCCGGCAGAGTACGTTTGGCTTTCTGCCCCAACGCGACCATGAGGGCCAAACCATCCGGCTGTCGGGGGCCCGGCAGCCCGACAAGCCGGCCATCCTCGAAGCAATGGTGCGCGGCTTGGTGGGGCGCGAGGGTCGAGGGCAGTTGGGGCAACAGCTGGTTGCCCTCGGCCGATTGGGCGCAGAGAACCCCAGCTTATGGCACGACCGTCAGCGTCTGCTGCTCTTCGTCAATTCCTATGACCAAGCCCAGTGGGCAGCTGAGGAACTGCGGCGGCAGTGGCCCGCCCTGCGGCCAGCCATCCGACATCTTGTTTCGGGGAAGGATGAACCTGTGTCAGTCGGAGGTCTGCTGCGTACCGATATCGAGCAGTTTGCTTACTCCGAAGGGCAAATTCTAGTGGCCCCGCTGAATGCGGTGGGCCGGGGCTTTAATATTCTGAACGCAGCCGGGAAGGCAGCTTTCGGGGCCGTTTACTTCCTGACGCGGCCCTACCCGCACCCGCATGACGTGCAGGCCGTGGCGCAGGAAATGAACCGCCGCACCTTCGACTGGCTGGCCGACGCCGATTTTGCGGCCTGGCAGGAGGACGGGCTACAAGATAAAGCAGAGGCGGCCCGCCGACTGGCAGTACAATACTGGCGGCTGGCCGAAAGCCGGTCGTTTTACAGCACCTTGCAAGACGAAGAAGAGTTGCGGGCTTATCCGCGCCGGGACTTGGCTGCTACTACCATTGGTTACGTCATTCAGGCTGTGGGACGTCTGCTCCGTGGCGGGGTGCCGTTTCAGGCCTTCTTTGTGGATGCTGCCTGGGGACCGCAATGCGCCGAAAGCGATGGGCATGTGCCGGACAGACCCTCGACCAGCCTGCTAGCCGCCATGATAGAGCTGCTGACCGACTACGTCGCCGAGGATTTTATCAGTTGCGAGCTGTACGAGCCTCTCGCCCACGTCCTGGACCATATTACTGATTTCTCTCGCGAATCTGACCCACCTAAATCTAAAAAAGCCCCAAAACATGGCTAAGAAAGCAACCGCCGCCAAAAAACCGACTGGTCTTGACGTACTGCTGGCCCGCATGACTCCCGTGCCTGAAGCATTTGCGGCACTTGAAGCCAGTTACCTGCCCTTCCCATACCTCACGGCCATTCAGGCCTTTCAACGGGCCGTGGTGCGCCCCGGCGAACCGCGCACGCCGCCGTTGCGCCGCCTCAACGATTTGCTTCTGGCCTGCCTGTCTACTCTCACACACGGGTTCGAGTACAGCAGCAGCGGTCATCGAATGTTGGCGGTAGGCACACCAGGCGTGCCGCTGGCCGCGCCTGAACCCAGCCAAGTGCATAAACTGGTACTGGCTTGGGCTCGTCACTGGGCGCAGCCCTACCTGACCGAAAAGCCGCAAGCCTGTATGCAGTTGCTGGATGCCCTTGAGCAAGTATCCTTGCCCACCTGGCAGCGTCTGTCGCCGCTGCGGCTGGTGCAAAACCCGGACGAAGCCAGCAACATCATTTATGCTGCCATCCCGGCCCTACTGGCGACGCTGCTGCACGGCCAGCAGCTGGCCATTAACGAAGGCCAGCAAACCCTAAGTCTGCGCAAAGTGCAGGGCGATGCCAGTAACCAAGCCGGGCTGTATGTAGTGAGCAAACCTTTCCGGGGGCAATACCTAAAAACAGATAGGAATACAGGCGAGGCGCAATTGAAGGAAGGCTATTTTGCTTACCGTATTGACTTCAAAGTCGAGACGCAGGCGGGCCGTTTTTATGAAAACAGCCAACAATTACGGCCCTGGATATTTTTGCGCATCAGTTGCCAGCGCTACGGGCACCGCCCACTGTCGGGCGATAATTTTGGCCGTGACCTCTCGGTGCTTACTAGCAGCAACCAACCCCGGTTAGCTAATGCAAAAACCGATGGCACGCTGGTACGCCTGCAAATCGGGCGGCGTCGAGGCGAAGAAAAATACCAGTGGCTATACGAGCTGCCCGAATTGCTGGCCGAAGCGAAAGCCCGTGCGCTGGCGCCCGCTGAAGAGGTGATACGCGAGCTGCCCGGTGCCTACGGCCTTGAGGGCGCTACACAGGATGCCTGGGGCGACGAATACTACGTGGTTCACGCCGAAGGCTATAAATACGAAAAGAAGGTGCACTCCATTAAAACCGGCTTTCACTTCGATGAGCGCCGCGACGTGCTGGACCAATTGCTGATGGTGCTAAATGGAGTGCTTTTACCCGACGGCCCGCTGCCCGCCGATGTGCCTTTGCCTACTGGAATAGCTCTGCCGCCCGCCCTGCGACCCTTTAAGTCGGTGCGCAGCACGGCCCTTCGGCAGCACCAATTGGGCCAGATCGTGGGCCCTGAGACAGCCAAGGTCCGACGGGCAGCCAAGCCTTTGATGCAGGCGCAGCTGCATAGCCAACTCAGCGAGACAATGCTGGGCGTGATTCCTGGCCAGCAGGCGCAGCTGCTGCTGGTGTATCGGGAAAAAAGCACCCGCGACCTGATGGTGCAGCAAGTACGACGAACCCTGCTGCTCACGCCCGAAGACGCATTCCCGGCGTGGCTGGCTATTACGGAGGTGCTCATACCAGAGACCACGCTGCTGGACTACCTCGAAAAATGCAGCAAGCAGGTTAAGAGGTTGGAGCGCAAGGCGCATTACCGGCGGCAGCACGAGTTGAAGCGCGAAGCCTGGAAAGCGCTGTTACAGCCCCATCGCTCGCCTACAGCCCAAACTGCTTTCGCCTTCATTGAGATTGGTACTCCAACCGTGGATGAACCACGAAACATTAGGGGGGCAGTGCGCGAAGTCTGTGCCCGGCTGCGCATCGGCTCTCAGATGCTGCAAACAGCTAAATACAAAGGCGGCTCGGAATCGGAATACGGGTGGGACGTGCAAAGCCGCGTAGCCAATGCGGCTCTCGACTTGCTGATACGCCAGCCGGGCGTGCTGGCCGGCCCGCCAAGTGCGGCTTACGTCAAAGCCGGTCTGCCCGAGGCGCTGGCCAATGACTTGGATGTGGTAGCTCTGTATCGGCATCAGCACCGTGATACTGGCCTGCACTATGCTCTAGCAGTGCGGCTACGGGCTACCGGGGAGGTGGAGGTTTTGTTTCCGCAGGAAAAGAATTGGCTGCCTTACGCGGCCAGCGGTCCTCACCTGGGTAATTTCTTTGCCGATAAGCGCCGCGAAAACGGTGCTGCTAACAATACCATTGGGCTGGAGATGTCGGCTGCCCAACTGGGTCACTTTGCTGCTAGTGTGGTCACAGAATCACATGAAAGGCCCACGCTGGTCCTCATTGAGGCCGATGTGTGGCGTAATGATGGCGCGCACAATAAAACCTGGGGTCAGCTAAAAAATAATCACTTGGCTGCCCAACGGGATTGCCTGAACTTCACTCACCTACACGGCCACGGTCATTATGACCGGGCTGATGAAGCCCTGACCAACCTGCTAGGCGTCGTGCGCCTGCGCATGAACCACGAAACCCCACAATACTTGCCGGCGGTATTAGGTGGGCAATCGGCCCAGGATTTTAAACCTCTCAGTGGCTTCATCGATCGCAGCGCACCCGAGCTCTGGCATTACTTTTCGGTCGGTCGGGCAGCTACCACCCAAAAAAGTACTGGTAAAAAAACGGAACGTGGACTTTATAAAATGGACGCGAGAACGGGCGACGACGGCACTAGCAGCTACGGAGCAGGCACCACTTTCCGGCACCAGCAAGTAGTAGAAATAGTGCCGTTTTTTGTGAAGCCGGAATTGCAGCATGAGGAAGGCATCTTGGCTTTGTGCCGCATTCCCCATTACTTGCGCAACTCACCTGCTTGGTCGACCGCTAATACTCTACTGCCTTTCCCCATGCATCTGGCCAAGTGCCTGATAGAAGACTATATCTGCGTGCTGGGCAGTTGACTTAGCGGCAGCTAGGCAGGTTTCTACTTTGCCAAGGTAATGGCAAAGTAGAAAATTAAGCAAAGTGAGGTGGTCTAGCTAAAACGGACAGCGAGAAGTCTTAACTTCCTCTGCCCATGACTGAAAAATCGAATCTTGGAGGAAACCCCTCCACCCGCAAGAAATATACGCCGGCTTTTAAAGCCGAGTGCGTGCGCCAAGTGGCGGCCGGTGCCCGGCAAAGCGACGTGGCCCGTGCCCAGGGCATTTCGCCAGCCTTGCTCGGCCGCTGGCAACGCCAGGCCCTGGAAGCCGCTGCGCCCAGCAGCGCGGAGCGCGACGAAATCAAGCAGCTACGGGCCGCGCTCAAGCGCGTGGAAATGGAGCGCGATATTTTAAAAAAAGTCGTGACCATCTTCTCCCAGCCGCCCCAGTCATGAGCCGCTACGCCTTCATCGCGGCCTGCACCGAGCCGTGGCCCGTACAACTGCTGTGCCGGGTGCTGGCCGTAAGCCCCGCCGGGTATTACCGGTGGCGGCAACGGCCGGCCGCCGCGCCGGCACCGGTAATACCCGGCGGGGCAAGCGGCCTTTACGCGCCACGCCCGGCGCTACGGCACCCGCCGGCTGCGGGCCGAATTGCGCGCCGAAGGCCACCCCGTGGGCCGCTACGCGCTGCGCTCGTGGCTGCACCGGCATAACCTACAGGCCTTGAGCACCCGCCCGCACCGGCCCCGTACCACCGTGGCCGACCCGGCGGCCATCGTGGCTGAAAACCGCTTGCTGGGCCAGCCCGCGCCCACGCTCCCGAACCGGGTGTGGGCGGGCGACATCACGTACTTGCCCCTGGTGGGCGGGCGTTGGTGCTACCTGGCCACCTGGCGCGATGCCTGCTCCCGGCGCGTGGTGGGCTGGCACCTGGCCGCACAGATGCCCACCGAACTCGTGCTCCATGCGTTGGAACAAGCCCTGACGCTGCGCCAGCCCGCGCCGGGCCTGATTATCCACGCCGACCGCGGCAGCCAGTACACCAGCGCCGCTTGCCGTGCCCGCATCGAACAGGCCGGTGCCCTGCCCAGCTTCAGCCGGCCGGGTAATCCGTACGATAACGCCCAGGCCGAAGCCGGCTGGAGCACCCTCAAAACCGAACTGCTGCCCCCCGGCACCGCCTTTGCCTCCCTCGAAGAAGCCCGCCTGGAAGTGGCTTACTACCTCGACACCTATTTCAATCTGAACCGGCGCCACTCCGCCCTGGGCTACCGCTCGCCCCACCAATTCGAACACGACCTGAAAACCAACCTACCTTAGCTCACTGTCTGTTTTTACTGGACCACCCCAATAAACGCCGGAATGGCCGTTCCCACTTCCACTACAAAATTAGGGAAGGCGTTTTTCTCCACGACGTATACGCCGGGAGCCTGGGTAATCTGCGCCATAAAAATGCGATCAGGAAAAGAAGTGAACCTCCCAGCTAGTCAACATGAGCGTGTGGACAATTAGAGTAGCTAGACGAAAGTAGCAGCGTAATAAGCCAAAGCGAGAAAGAACCGTTTATTTCGTGACGCGTGGCCAAGCGGTACTGCTGCTTGAGGAGGTTTAGGGACGGCTCAATCTTGTTACGGTCAGTATAGAGGATGCGGACAACCAAGGTCTTGTCAGTATTATCACAGGATTTGTCGGTCCGCACCGCCTTAACTACTAATGGGGAGGTCTTAATACCAAAAGGAAGGAGATTGCTGCCTCGGACTACACTTTATGGCGGCGCTGAATACCGTCCACAAAGCAATCGCAGGCGGCACCTTGCTCGCAGACGGGGCAGGGAATAAGGCCCACGCAGAAATACGTCAAGTGCCGCAGCGCAGTCGGTGCCACTTTGGGGTTAAGCCAGTAACTAACCGTCAGGCCCTGCACTTCCACGTCCAGCAGCCCGCTCTTGCGCAGGGCAACCAAGTGCTGAGAGGTGGTGGTCCGCGGCAGGGGCAGGGCCGCGGTGATTTCGCCCGAGAGCCGGCGCTTTCGGTCCGAGAGCAGGCGCACAATTGCCAGGCGCACCGGGTGGGCCAAGGCCCGGGCCACGCGCACAAGTTCTTCTTCCAGAGCCGGGTCTAGGGGTTGTTTAACGGCGGGCATAACCGAGCAGAATTGGTTCGACGTGAATATACGTCAAGACGTGGTTAGTTCTGCCAAGCATAACTCAGCTCTCCATGGAATTTGTGCTCCAGATTTCTTTCAACCCACGACGCCAATTGCCGTCAAGCAATCCCACCTCACTTAGAGGGTGTAGGGAAATAAAAGCGCTATGTAACTTTGGGGCATGTCACGG
>CAXTCS010000013.1:0-32327 GCA_964242365.1 uncultured Hymenobacter sp.
CCAGCGAGTTCAGCGCCCTGCCATTTTAGAGCCGATTTCGGGTCCGGGGGCTTGAACAGGGTAGAGACGCAACATTTTGCGTCTCGTCGCTGCTGATGTTGTTATAACTGCGCAGTAACGGCGCGGGGCTGGTCGTTCAACGTTATCGTTCAACGACGAGACGCAAAATGTTGCGTCTCTACCACATTCACAAATTCTAAACCCGCTCTAAATGAAAAGAGGGCAGCAATTTCCGCCTCTTCTTGTGGGCGTACTTTTGCGTCATGGCGCGGCTCCAGCCGCTCGCTTCTTTGCTACGACCCCGAATTTGCCGAAGCTGGAGCTTCGCCCCGTGCTTATGTCCGACCTCACGCCCCTCACCGCCATTGGCGAATTCGCCCTCATTCGCCGCCTGCAAGCGGGCATCAGCATGCGCCGGCCGGGCACGGTGCTGGGCATCGGCGACGACGCCGCCATCATTGCCCCCACGCCCGGCGCCGAGCTGGTGATGACCACCGACCTGCTGGTCGAAGGCATCCATTTCGACCTGGCATTCTGTCCGTTGCGCCACCTCGGCTACAAGGCCGTGGCCGTAAACGTGTCGGACGTGGCCGCCATGAATGCCTTGCCTACGCAGCTGGTCGTCGGCGTGTCGGCCGGCCCGCGCTTCACCGTCGAGGCCATCGAGGAGCTGTACGCCGGCATCCGGCTGGCCTGCGAGGCCTACAACGTGGACCTGGTGGGCGGCGACACCACCGCCAGCCGCGGCGGCCTCACCCTGGCCGTGACGGTGCTGGGCGAGGCGCCCGCCGGCGAGGCCGTGCGCCGCAGCGGCGGCAAGCCCACCGATTTGCTGTGCGTGAGCGGCGACCTGGGCGGGGCGTTTTTGGGCCTGCAAGTGCTGGAACGGGAAAAGCAGGCCTTTCTGGCCGACCCCGAAACGCAGCCCGAGCTGGAAAACTACGAGTACGTGGTGCAGCGCCAGCTGCGCCCCGAGGCCCGGCTCGACATCGTGCACGAGCTGCGCGAGCTGGGCATCCGGCCCAGCAGCATGATTGATATTTCCGACGGTCTGGCCTCCGAAGTGCTGCACTTGTGCGCGGCCAGTGGCACGGGCGCCCGGATTTTTACCGAATTCCTGCCCCTGGCCAACCCCACGCTGGAAGTCGCAGCCGAGTTCAACCTCGACCCCATCACCTGCGCCCTGAACGGCGGCGAAGACTACGAGCTGCTGTTCACCGTGCCCGTAACGGACCACGAAAAAATCAAGAACCACCCGGATATCACCGTCATCGGGCACCTCACGGCCCAGGATGAAGGTGCCAATCTCATCACCAAAGCCGGCCAGCCCGTACCCCTCCAGGCGCAGGGCTGGACGAGTTTCTAACTTTATTTAACCTCCACCGTTAGCAGGCAAAGAGGCTGCGCGGCGGGGTGGCACGCTAATTGTCTCCGTCCCTTACAACCGCGACATTCCCGTTTAAATTTAATTCCCAGTCATGAATAAGCTCCCGTATTTTTTTAGTCTGATTATATTGCTGAGCACCGCGTTCGGCAGCACTTCCGCCCAGGCCCAGTGGAGCCCGCAGGCCAAAGGCGCCGTCATCGGCGGCGGCTCGGGTGCCATTCTGGGCGCCGTAATTAACAAGCGCAACCGGGCCGTGGGCGGCGTGGTGGGCGGGGTGGTAGGCGGCGCGGCCGGCTACGGCATCGGCAAGCACGTCGACAACAAGCGCAAGGAGCGGGCCCGCATCGCGGCCGCCAACCGGGCCACCGCCGCCCGCGAAGCCGAGTATCGCCGCGAGCTGGCCCGTAGCCGCCAAACGGTGGTAACGACCCGCACCCAAACGGCCGGGGTGCCCGCCAACAGCCTCACGGCGTCGAATGCCGGCGCGCAGGGCGCCGTGGCCCCACCCGCGGCGACGAACGCCGCTTACTTGCCCAACACTTCGAACGGCGACGCCTCGCAGCCTTATTCAAGGGAAGAATACCGCCGCAAGAGCTGGTAATTTCGAAACTGATGCTTACTTGAAACCCCGGGCGCCCGCGCCTGGGGTTTTGGTTGTTATAGCCTTTTGCACCGGCGGATGATGCTATCCGCTATATTTTTCTTCACCAACCTTTTGGATTTATGAAATCCCTTCTTTGCAGTTTATTCGTGGCCGTGGCGCTCACCTCTTGCTCGAAAGCCGGCGATGCCGTGAACGTCCAGACCCTGGACCAAGACTTCATCAGCGCCTGGAACAGCCGCGACTCCGGCAAGGTGACCGGCATGCTGGCCGACGACGTGAGCTTCGTGCAAGGCGCGGCGCACTGGAAAGGCAAAGACGAAGTGGGCCAGAAATGGGTGAGCGCGACGATACCGACCATCAGCAACCTCAAAACCAGCGTGGCCAGCAGCAACGTGGACGCGAACACCGCCTACGAAGCCGGCACGTTTTCGGTGGATGTGCTGCCGGCCGGCCCCGGCCAGCCCGCCGGCTTTGGCGAGGGCAATTACATTTTTCTTTGGAAAAAGGCCGCCGATAATACCTGGAAGCTGAGCTACGCGCAGCTGGAAGATTTGCCGGTGCAGCGCCGGAATTAATCAGGGAGCAGCGAAAAAAAAGAACGTCATGCTGAGCGAAGTCGAAGCATCTCGCGGGCAATAGTAATCCAATCGCAAGAAAAGAATTACTACCCCGAGCGAGATGCTTCGACTGCGCTCAGCATGACGTTCTGGTTTGGCACGTTGCCCCGTTTTTGATTTAATCTTCCGGATACGGCACGAATACGAACTTCGTGAAATCCTCATCGAGCACGAAAAGGCAGCAGAATTCGTCGGCGTCTTTGTAGGTAGCCTGGAAGCTTTCGATGCCTTCGGGGCTCACGATGCCTTGCTGCACGAACAATTCGAGGTAGCTGGCGAAGACGTGCCACTCCAGGTTCAGCTCGTCGGCATTCACGAGGAGGCCGCCGAGGGGCACTTCCTGCTTGGCAAACACGAAAATGGGGTATTGGCTGAAGTCGCCCTTGCGAATCTGGGCGGAGGCTTCGAGCAGGGTATCGGATACGACGACGAAGTCCTTGGTGATGGTGCCGAGGTATTTGCCGTTGAGCTCGGGGTCGTTGAAGTAGTCCATTTATTAGTTGCTTCAACGGCGGGCCAATTTTTTAAGAACGGCGGCTATCTCCGGATTCTTGGCATTTTCGGCTCGCTGCCGCTGAAAAAACGCGCTGACTTCCTGTTCTTCGGTTTCAGAATAGGGCCGCGAAACAATGGGCAGCAGGTCAAGGCCCTGGGGCTCAATACCCAGCTTACGGCGGGACCGGGGAGTGGTGGTGGTTGCCATAGTGCTAAGATGCGAAGAAGTGCGGGTAATACTGCTTAACGAGTGCCGTAGCGGCAGAGGTTCCGAGGTACAGGCGCAAACCGCCCAGCTCAGCCGCCCCCAGCACTTGCTTGTAATGGGCCTTGAGCGCCGACTTGCTTTCAAAGCTTACAAAGCCTTCGTGCCCTAACTCAAACGACCAGCGGCAGGCGAAAGCAACCAAATTGCCCAGCACCCCAAGATACGCTTTATTGGAGCCTTTATTGAAACGGGCACTTTCTACCAAGTGCATGAATACGTGGTCGGGCTTGGCTTCGAGGCCAAGCAGACCGTGAATAATGTGCGGGTTATCAATGGTATTGAGTTGAAATACCTGCCGGCCTGGCGTAGCCACTTCCCGCGCCCAATCAAACGTCCAGCCTTTCAGCTTTCGGGACTCGGCCACCGTTAGGGGGAGCACCTGCGTGGGAAACGACTCACCCGTTTGCGCATTCTCGATGGAGCGGGTGAGCTTGTCGATGCGTTCCTGAAATGACTGAGACGTAATGGATTTCATGCGACGACAAAATCCTTGGTGGTGGTGCCGAGGTACTTGCCGTTGAGTTCGGGGTCGTTGAAGTAGTCCATTATAATTAATTTCTTGAATCGGTAAACCTGTTCGTACCCTCTACCCGAACGAGGTCAGTTCCTATTGGGTAATGTAGATAAGCAATAATTGCTGGGTCATAATTCGCAATTGTATTGACATTATAAATGGCGGAATTGCTGGAATCGTCAATGTATTCTTGAGTTTCTGTTCCAGAGAAAAATTGCCATCCACTATCAATATCGTTACTAGGTTCGTCACGATACATAAAACGAACAGGAAAGCCATCTACAGTGATTTTATCAGTTGCTATGCAGCCACCCATTGGTGGAACCAGTTCTACAAAATCCTCCGCTTTTATTTTGTAATCCTTCATAACATCAAATAAAATTTACTTCAATTCCAGCAGGACCACATTCTCCACATGGTGTGTATGCGGGAACATATCCACCGGCTGCACGCGGGTGACTTTATACGCGGCGTCGAGCAGCTCCAAATCTCGGGCTTGGGTGGCGGGGTTGCAGCTGATGTAAACGATGCGGGGGGCGCGGAGCTCCAAGAGGCGGGCTACTACGTCGGGGTGCATGCCGGCGCGGGGCGGGTCGGTGATGAGGACGTCGGGGCGGCCGTGGCGGGCGGTGAACTCGGCGGTGAGGATGTCCTTCATGTCGCCGGCGTAGAACTCGGTGTTGGTGAGGTGGTTGATTTCGGCGTTGACGAGGGCATCGGCCACGGCTTGCTCGACGTATTCGACGCCGATGACTTTGCGGGCCTGGTGGGCCACGAAACTGGCGATGGTGCCGGCGCCGGTGTAGAGGTCGTAGACGAGCTCGGTGCCGGTGAGCTGGGCGAAATCGCGGGCGATTTTGTAGAGCTGGTGGGCGCCTTCGGAGTTGGTTTGGTAGAAGGACTTGGGGCCAATGCGGAAGCGCAGGCCTTCCATTTCTTCCTCGATGTAGGGCTTGCCGTGGTAGGTGACGACGTCGAGGTCGTGGAAGGTTTCGTTGCCTTTGTTGTTGAGGACGTAGTTGAGGGAGGTGATGCCGGGGAATTTGGCCAGCAGGGCGTCGAGCAGGGGCGCGATGGCCGGGTCGGCGTGGTAGCATTGCAGAATCACCATGAGCTCGCCGGTGCTTTGGGCGGTGCGGATGATGAGGTTGCGCAGCAGGCCGGTCTGGCGCACGAGGTTGTTGAAGGCCAGGCCGTGCTGGTGGGCGTAGTCGCGGAGGAAGAGGCGGATTTCGTTGCTCGGCTCGGGCTGAAGCCAGCAGTGCTCGACGTCGATAATCTTGTCGAAGCGGGCGGGGGTGTGGAAGCCCAGGACTTCGCGGTTGTACTGGCGGGTGTCGTCGGTTATCTGCTCGGTGGTGAGCCAGCCGTTGTCGCTGAAGGTGTATTCGAGCTTGTTGCGGTAGTAGGTGCGCTGGGGCGAGGGCAGGATTTGGCGGATTTCGGGCAGGGCCACTTTGCCGATGCGGGTGAGCTGGTCTTCGACCTGCTGCTGCTTGTAGCGCAGCTGGGCATCGTAGGTGAGGTGCTGCCACTTGCAGCCGCCGCAGGTGCCAAAGTGCTGGCAAAACGGGGTGGTGCGCAGCTCGGAATATTCGTGAAACCTGACGGGAACGGCTTCCAGAAAGCTCTTTTTGGCTTTGGTGACTTTCAAATCGACGACGTCGCCGGGGGCAACTTGCGAGACGAAGATGACGAGGTTTTCGACGCGGACGAGGCACTTGCCTTCGGCCACCATGTCCTGAATTTTAACGTTGCGGAGTAACTCGGCGGGGATGTTTTTGGCTCGGCTCATAAGAGTGCAAAACTACTCCCCGAATCACGGATTTTTCGGATTTAAGCGGATTTCACGGATTTTGTGGACGATTGGCAGGAACGGAAAAAGGCCCGCGTGGGCGGGCCTTTTTTGGGCGCGACTGGCGGAACCTCACCCCCGGCCCCTCTCCAAAAGAGAGGGGAGCCACGGCGGGGCGGCTGGCACATGGGGCCGAAATCGGCTCTTATGGGAGCAGGTGCGGGGTAGCGCCGACTACAAAATCCGTGAAATCCGTGCGAAATCCGTGAAATCAGTGATTTACTTGACTACTTCGAACCAGTTTTTGATGCTGGTGCCGTTGGGCAACGTCAAGAGGTAGAAGTAGTTGCCGGGGGCGGTGTTGTCGTCGCCGCCCCAGTTGTTCTGGTAGTTGGTGGTTTTGTACACCTCGCGGCCCCAGCGGTTGAAAACGGTGAACGTGTTGCCGGGGTAAAGCTGGATGTTGTCAATCACCAGCACGTCGTTTTGGCCGTCGCGGTTGGGGGTGATGATGTTGTAAGTTCTGAGCGCGTTGGCGAATTGCACCTTGGTTTCGTTGGAATTGGAAAGCAGGGTGGGCGTGCCGCTGCTGCTGGCGGCTACCACCCGGAAGTACTGCTCGAAGCCGCTGCCGGCGGTGGGGGCGGTGGGGTCGCTGTTGGGCACGGTGGCTTCGAGGGTGCTGCCCGAAACCGTGCTAACCAGCACCGGCGCGCCGGTGTCGGAACGGCGGTAGATGCGGTATTCGGCCACGGGAAAGCCCACGTAGGCGTTCCAGGTGAGCGACGAGCTGCCCTGGCTGCGGCCGCCGGCGCCGGGCGTGGCCGTGGCCACGAGGCGGATGGTCTGGACCACGTTGCTCGAAAGCAGGGCGCCGCAGCCGTTGGTCAGGTCGAGGCGGTATTCGTAGGAGCTGGCCGCCGCGTCCAGGCTGTTGGCGTCGGAGAACGTGGGGGCCGTTGCCGTGGTCTGGCCCACCGAAGCGAAGGCGCCGATGCCCGCCACGCGGCGCATGATTTGCACGGGGTTGGGGGTGTTGGCGCTGTTGGGCACGCTCAGGCCGAGGGTGATGCGGTTGTTGCTGGCAAAATCGACCGAGGCCAGCGTGAGGGCCACGCCGGGGGCGTCGAACAGGATGGTGCGTGAGGCCGCCGGGCCGGTGCAGGCCGCCGGGCCGCCGCCGGTTTCGGCCGCGCTCACGGCGTACGGGCCGGTGGCGTTAAACAAAACCGTGACCTGGCTGCCGGTGCCGCCCGCCGTGATGGTGCCGCCCACCACGGTCCAGCGGTAGGTTGAAGTAGAGCCGGCGGGCACGTTGGCGATGGCGTATTGCTGCGGAACCGCAACATCGCACACGAAAGCCGGACCCGAAATAGTGGGCGCGGCCGGCAGGGCATTCACCGTGAAAGGCACCGAGTAAAGCGGCCCCACGCAGCCCACCGGGCCGGCCGTGGTTTCCTGGGCCGTGAGGGTGTAGGTGCCGGGGGCGGGCAGCGTGGCCAGGGTGCGGCTGTTGCCGGTGCCGGGTAGCGTGACGCCATTTAGCTGGAATATATAAGTTGAATTGGCAAAGCCGCCCGGCAGGCTCACCGACACCGGGCCGCTGCCCTGGCAAACCTGCATCGGACCGGAAATAGCCAGGTTGGCGCGAGGCGAGGGGTTAATGAGAACTTTCAGGGTGTCGGACTGGCCGCGGCAGATACCGCCGGTGGGGTTGCTGGTTTCGGTCACCACGATTTTGCCGATGGTGGGCACCGTCACGGGCAGCCAATTCACGGTCACCGTGTTTTGGGCCGTGCTAACCTGCGTGCCGCCGGTTATCTGCCAGGAATAGCTCGACCCGTTGGCGAACGAGCCGCTGCGGTACGTGTAGGGCCCATCGGCCTGGCACACGGCGCGGGGCAGGGGCGCCACGGCCACGACGTCGCCGGGGCCGGTTGGCCGCACCGTTTGCAGGCGCTGGTTGATGATGACGGGCAGCGTGGCCGTGTCCGAAGAGCAGCCCTGGTCATTGAGGCGAAACACTTTCAGGAAGGCGCCGGCGCGGGCCGTGCCCCAGTCGACGGTGATGGCCGGCGTGCCCTGGCCGCTGGCGATGGTGCCGCCGCTAATCAGCCAGGTGTAGGCCGTGGCCGCCGGGTTGGGCACCGAATACGCGATGCCCGTGACCGTGGGGCACACCGAGGCCGGCCCCACGATGGCCGCCGGCGCGGGGCGCGGGTTCACGGTGACGGTCACGGCATCGGTGCCCACGCAGCCGTTGGCGGTGGTGGCCGTGAGGGTGTAGGTGAGGGTGAGCGGGTTGGTGGTCGCGTTCGCGGCCGTGAGAATTGGTTGGGCGGCCGTGGCGCTGCTCAGGCCCGTGGCCGGGCTCCAGCGGTAGGTGTAGCCGGGGCGGGCGGGGGTGCCCAGGGTCAGCTTTTTGAGGTCGCACACGGCGCCGTCGGGGCCGGCATCGGCCACGGCGGCGGGGTTCACGGTCACGGTCACGGTGCCGGTGCTCGCGCAGCCGTTGGCGGTAGTGGCCGTCAGGGTGAAGACGATGGCGATGGGCGTGGCGGTCAGGTTGGGCAGCGTGAAGGTAGGGTTGGCCACCGTGGCGCTGCTCAGGCCGGTCGCCGGGCTCCAGCTATACAAGTAGCCGGCCACCGGGGGCGCGCCCAGGGTGATGGTCGAGCCCGAGCACACGGCCCGGCTGGCCCCCGGCACGACTACGGCGGCCGGGGCCACGGTCACGGCCACGGTATCGCGCTGAAAACAGCCATTGGCCGTGGTCGCCAGCAAAATATAGTGCTGCGTGATGGCCGCGCCGGTCAGGTTGGGCAAGGTCGCGGTTGGGTTCGGCGCGGTGGCGTTGCTCAGGCCGGTGGCCGGCGTCCAGGCGTAGGTGGTGCCGGCTACGGGCGCGCCCGCGCCGATGGCTACCGCTACGTTCGAGCAGGTTTGCTTGTCGGGCCCGGCCTGGGCCACGGCGGCGGGGTTGATGGTTACGGTCGCGGTGGCCGTGGCTCCGCAGCCGTTGGCGGTGGTGGCCGTGAGGGTGTAGGTTACGGTGATGGGCGCGCCGGTCAGGTTGGTCAGGGTCACGGTTGGGTTGGCAACCGAGGCGTTGCTGAGGCCGGTGGCCGGCGTCCAGGCGTAGGTGGTGCCCGCAACAGGCGGGCCGCCAAGGGCCACGCCCACGTTCGAGCAGGTTTGCCGGGCCGGGCCCGCGTTGGCCACGGCGGCGGGGTTGATGGTGACGTTGACGGTGGCCGTGGCCGCGCAGCCGCTGGCCGTGGTGGCCGTCAGGGTGTAAGTTACGGTGATGGGCGCGCCGGTGGTGTTGGTGCCGGTCACCGTCGGGTTGGCAATGGTCGGGTCGCTCAGGCCCGTTTTGGGGCTCCAGCTATACGTAGTGCCCGGCACGGCCGGGCCGCCCAGCGGCGCCGAAACCGTGCCCGAGCAAAAGCTGATGCCCGGGCCGGCCACCGCCACGGCGGCCGGGCTCACGGTTACCACCACTTGCGAAGTGGCCGCGCAGCCCGCCGCGCTGGTGGCCGTTACGGTGTAAGTAGTAGTGATGGCCGCGCCGGTCGTGTTGGGCAGGGTCACGGTGGGTTGGGCCGTGGTGGGGTTGCTGAGGCCGGTGGCCGGGCTCCAACTATAGGTATAGCCGGGCAGCGCCGGGCTGCCCAGCGGCGCCGAGGCCACGCCGGGGCACACCGACCGGGCCGGGCCGGCATCGGCTACCGGGGCCGGGTTCACCGTCACGCGCACCGTGCCCACGCTCGTGCATTTGGTGCCCACCGCCACCGTGAGGGTGTAAGTGAGCACGATGGGCGCGCCGGTGGGGTTGGGCAGCGTCACGGTGGGTTGGGCTACGGTCGGGTTGCTGAGGCCGGTGGCCGGGCTCCAGCTGTACGTGGCGCCGGCAATGGCCGGGGCGCCCAGCGGCGCCGAGGCCACGCCGGGGCACACGCTGCGGTCGGGGCCGGCGTTGGCCGCGGGCGGGGATGTCACGGTCACGGTGGCGCTGGCCGAGGTGGTGCAGGTGCCGTCGGTGCCCACCACGGTGTAGGTCGTGGTGGTGGTCGGCGATACCGTTATGGTGTTGCCGGTGGCGGTTTGCCCGCCGCCGGTCCAGGTGTAGGTGAGGCCGGCCAGGCCGCTGACGGTGAGGGTGGCCGAGCCGCCGGGGCAGATATTGGGCGCGTTGTTCGTCACCGTGAGGGCGGCGAGGGGGCGAATGTCCACGGTTTTCACCACCGAATCGGTGGGGCAGCCGTGCGCGGAAATGCCTTTCAGCACCAGCTTGCCGGTGGTGTTGGCGCTGGCCCACGTCACCTTCACGGTGTTGGTGCCCTGGCCGCTGGCGATGGTGCCGCCCACCACGCGCCAGCTGTAAGAAGCCGGCACCGGGCCGGTGGCCGTGTAGGTGCGCACCGTGGCCGGGTCGCACACCTGGGTGGGGCCGTTGATGGCGGTGGGGCCGGCGGCGCGGGTCACGGTCACGCGGAAGATGTCCGACGCCAGCTTGCCGCCGCAGCCCAGGTCTTTCACCGTCACGGCCAGGTCGTAGGGCACGGTGCGGGCATTGCCGCAGGCCGAGTTGAACACGAACGTGCCCGCCACCGAGGCCACGCCGGTGGCGGTGCCCGTGCCGGTGAGGTTGCCGGGCTGCACCGTGCCCGGGCTGCCATTGAAAGTGGTGTTGAACGGCCCGCTGCCGTCGAGCAGCACGCTATTCACCGTGAGCACCAGCGGGTGGTCGCCGCTGGCCTGCGTGGCCGAGAGCGGGATGCTCAGCGACTGGCCTTCTTCGATGGTGTAGTTGCGGGGCGTGGTGATAACCGGGGACAGCACCGGCGGCGGCGTGGCCGGACAGCTCGACACCACCAGCTGCAAATCGCGCCGCGTGGTGCCGATGAGCACCTCCCGGCCGTTGATGGTGCGGTACTCCAGCACATCGACCGCCACGGCGTAGAGGCCGCTGGTTGTGGCGCCGTACCGGGCAATGCCGGTGTTGGCGTTGATGGTGGCAAAGTTGCCGGCCCCAGGTCCGAAGGGATTAGCGGCATTGAAGCCCGGAAAATACGGCACGCTTTGGGGCAGGGGCGGAAATCGGTTGGGGTTGGTCTGAATGCCGTAGGGCGTGCCGAACGAATACACCAGCCGGTCGCCGTCCGGGTCCACCGCGTTGTTGAGGGTGATGGTGGTGTCGTTCTGGCAAATAATGGCCACGGCCGTGTCGGAGAATACCGGCGAGCGGTTCACGTCCAGCGGCGCGGTCATGCTCACGTACAGCGTCAGGGGTACGGTGCCGCCGTTGCCGTCGTCGGGGTTGTTGACGTTGGTGAGCGTGGTGTTGCGGGCGCTCAGCGAGAACACCGCGTAATAGCCCAGAATCGACACCGGCAGGTTGACCGTCTGGGTGTAGCGCAGGAGGTAGAACGGCTGTTTGGGGCCTATCACGGTGCAGCCCGGCGGCACGGGCGGCTCCACGGGCTGGCCGAGGGGGCCGATGCGTGGGGCCGTAATGATGGTGATGCGCGTGCTGTCGGTTCGGTTATACAAGCTGATGCGCACGCTGGCGGGGGGCGCGGCGATGGTCTGCGGGTTTTGCGCGAACAAGCCGTTGCTGTACAGGCTCACCGTGACTTCGTAGCGGAATGGGGCCGAAATAGGCCCGTTGGCGTCGAGGTAGCGGTAGCTCATTTCGCCGCCCAACAGGTGCGAGGCCTGCGCCGGGCGAACCCCCAGCACGAGCAGCGCCAGCAGCAGAAGCGGATTTAAAAAACGCCGGAGTAAGGTTATTGGCATACAAAAAAAGCAAGGGTAGGGAGGTAGGAGAAGCGTGCCCAGCGGGCCGGCGGCGGGGTGGTAAATGTTTTATTTGGCGGTCATGCGGAGCGGGCTGGCGGTCATGCAGAGCGGAGCGAAGCATCTTGCTCGGGGTAGTAATTCAATCGAAGCAACGAAGCGGGCAAGATGCTTCGCTGCGCTCTGCATGACGGTCTACAAGATGCTTCGCTGCTGACGTTCTGCCAATTTCAACCCCCTATTTGGGTACACCTAAGACCGGAAAAAGGGGACTATTCGCGGACCACGCGGCGCCGGGCCGTCTGGCCGGCGGCATCGCGCAGCTGCAACAGGTACACGCCCGGCGTCAGGCTGCTCAGGTCCAGCTCGGCGTCGGCGGCTGGGCCGAGGCGCAGGGCGGCGCGCAGCACGGTGGCGCCAAGCAGGTTCTGCATTTCGGCGGCGTAGCGGCCCGCCGCGCTGGCGTCGGGCAGGCGCAGGCGCAGGTGGCCGTCGGCGGTGGGGTTGGGGTAGAGGCTGAGGGCGGGCAGGGCCAGGGCGGCGCGGGTGGCCAGGGGCTGCACCTGCAGCTGAAGCTGGTAGTCCTCCACTTCGGCGTTCAGGATGTTGGCCGAGCAGGGCGTGACCGGGGTGTTGTTGGCCACGACCAGCACGCGCAGGCGGGTGTTGAGCACCCCGAGGCCGGCCGGCACGGCAAAGCTGGTGGTGAGCGTGGTAGCCGCGGGCCCGCTCGCCGTCACGCCATCAACCACCAGCTCGGCGGCGTCGAACGTGCCGTCGGTGTTCCAGTCGGCCCACACCAGCGTGCGGTGGGGAAAGCCCAGGTTGGCCACCACGGAGATGGTGAGCGGGCTGCCGGTATTGACGATGATGGGCTGGGCCGTGTAGCTGGCGTAGCCGCCAACCTCGTTGCCAGTGGCGTTGCTGAAAGCGGGCTGGGCGTTGGGCACGCTCACGGAGGTGATGTAGAAGGGGCTGCGCTGCTGGCCGCCGTTGGGGCCGGGGCCGCCCGTGCCGTTTGCCGCGCAATAGGCCAGGCACGGCACCGACACGAAGACGGCGTTGAGGCGCGTGATGCTGGCCGTGCCGTTGGTGTTGGTGGCCGAGAGGCTGACGCTGTACGAGCCGGTGGCCGCGTACTGGTGGGCGGGGTTTTGGAGGCTGCTGGTGGTGCCGTCGCCAAAATCCCAGTGCCAGGCCGTGGGCAGGTTGGTGGTGAGGTCGGTGAACTGCACCGGGTTCACGCAGCTGCCGGGCACGTAGTTCGAGCTGAAATTGACGCTGGGCGGCAGGTTGTTGACGCGCGCTATTACGGTATAGTCTTCTACCTGGCCGCTCACCGGGCTGGTGCAGGGGCCGGGGTTGTTGCCCACGGCGTCGGCCACCACGCGCAGCCGCAGCGGCTGGTTGAGCACGGTGCCGGCGGGCAACGTCAAGGCGGCGGTGGCGCCGGGCGTGGCCGTATTCAGGCCCTGAAATACCTGCTCGGCGGTGGTCAGCACCCCGTCGTTGTTGGCATCGAGGTACACCCGGATGTCGTGCGCGTTCACCCCGCCCGTGGTGATAATCATCGGGTAACTTGCGTTGGTGAGCAGCTCGGTGCGCTGGGGGCAGGTGAAATCCTGGTAGCCGGCGCTGCCGTCGGCCGAGGCGTTGTCAATCGTGTTCAGCCGGAAGCGGACGATGCCGTAGTTGCCGAAGTAGTTGAGCGTGGCGGGCGAGCAGCTGGCCGCCACCGGCACCGCGCCGTTGTACACGATGCTGGTAGCGGCGCTGGTGGTGGTGCCGGCCGCGTTGGTGGCCTTCAGGGTCGCGGCGTAGGTGCCGGCCGTGGCGTAGCAGTGGCGCGGGCTTTGGGCGGTGCTGGTGGTGCCGTCGCCAAAAGTCCAGAGCCAGGCGGTGGGCAGGTTCTGGCTGGCGTCGGTGAACTGCACGCAGCCGGTGCAGGTAGTGGTCGCGTCGACGGTGAATGCCGCCACGGGCGGGCTCACGTTGGCCGCCAGCGTCACGCTGTAGTCTTCGTCCTGCGAGTACTCGGGCGTGGAGCAGGGCGTGGGCACGGTGCCGTTGGCGTAGTCGGCGGCCACGCGCAGGCGCAGGCGGGTGCCCAGGGCGGCCGTGACCGGGGGCGTGAAGCTGCCCGTGTGCAGGGTTTTGCTGTTGGAGCTGAACACCAGCTCGTTATTGCCGGTGAAGGCGCCGTCGTTGTTGTAGTCAATCCAGACCCGGACGTTTTCCGGGGTGGCGGCGTTGGTGCTGATGCTGATGGCGTAGCTCTGGCCGACGGCCAGCGCCGCGTTCTGAGCGCAGCTGTAGTCCTGGTAGCCCTCGGTGTAGCCCGGCGAGGTGTTGTTGATGAGGTTGTCGCCCACCGTCACCTTGAGGATGCCCATGCCGAAAAAAGAGGCCAGGGCGTTGCTGGCCGGGCCGGGCGTGCAGGCCGCCGCTACCGGGCAGGTAACGGCCTGAGCCCGGGCCGCCGAAACCGCCCCCACCGCCAGCACCAGGGCCACAAAACCCGGCGTCAGGCGGGACCAAAAACGTAAGGGTAGATTCATGCGGAATTCAATGGGAAAACAATAGAATTAGAAGGATAAATGTAAGCAAAAAACAGGGATGGCGCGGCCAGCAGCGGCCCTCGCCCGCCCCGAACGCGGGGCCAAGGTGCCCGATGGCGCGCCAAAATCGCCCTGCCCGGCCGTAGTTTTGCCCTTCGCCTTCGCTCATCTTTTTTCAGCGGCCGGGCGGGGCCGTTAAGTACTCGCGCATAAGTAGTCGTAGTCGTATTGTCATGTCGAGCGTAGCCGAGACATCTCGCGTGTGGTAGTAATCCAATCGATTGAGTTACTGCTGCACGCGAGATGTCTCGGCTACGCTCGACATGACGTTCTTTCTGGTGCGCTTACTTATGCACCACCGCTTGCACCACCACTTATTTCAGGCTATGCCAACTTCCACAGTTCTTATCACGGGCGGCACTTCGGGCATTGGCCGGGCGTGTGCCCTGGCGTTTGGCCGGGCCGGCTACCAGGTGGCCTTTTCCGGCCGCGACGAAGCCAAACTGGCGGCCACGGCCCAGGCCTTGGCTGAAGCGGGCGTGGCTCACCTGGCCATTCGGGCGGATGTGGGCGACGAGGCCGATGCCGAGCGCGCCGTGCGCGAAACCGTGGCCCGCTTCGGCGGCCTCAACGTGCTGATTAATAATGCCGGGATTTCTATGCGCGCCCGCTTTCAGGACGCCGACCTGGCGGTTATCAAGCGGCTGATGCAGACCAACTTTTTCGGCACCGTGTTCAGCACCAAGTTTGCCCTGCCGCACCTGCTGGCCAGCCGGGGCAGCATCGTGGGCATCAGCAGCATCGCGGGCTACCGGGGCCTGCCGGGGCGCACGGGATACTCGGCTTCCAAGTTTGCCATGAACGGCTTTCTCGAAGCCCTGCGCACGGAGCTGCTCGACCAGGGCGTGCACGTGCTCACGGCCGCGCCCGGCTTCACGGCGTCCAACATCCGGCAGGTGGCGCTGGCGGCCGATGGCACTTCGCAGGGCGAGTCGCCGCGCGACGAGGGCGCGATGATGAGCAGCGAGGCCGTGGCCGATGAAATCCTGCAAGCGGTGCGGCAGCGGCGACGCACGCTCGTGCTCACGGGGCAGGGCAAGCTCACGGTGTTTCTCAACAAGTGGCTGCCGGGCCTGACCGACAAGCTGGTGCTGGACCACTTTCGGAAAGAGGAAAAGGGCGGGCTGTAGGGCAGCCGTTCGCAGTTGAGCAATAATAAAGAACGTCAAGCTGAAAAAGAACGTCATGTCGAGCGTAGCCGAGACATCTCGCGTGCAGTAGTAATCCACTCGATTGAGTTACTACCCCACGCGAGATGTCTCGGCTACGCTCGACATGACGTTCTACTATATGCGGCTTTGTGCGAATTAACGCCGCGCTTACAGCGACGCTTTCTGCGCCAGCTTCACGGCTTCGTACAAATCGACCACGCCGCCGGTGACGGACAGGGTCGAGAAATCGGCCTCTTTTTCGGTGCCCGGCACTTTTACTTTGGTGTGGTGCACCTGGGCCGACTGCATGATGATGCGCTTCAAATCGGTGGCCGTGAGCTTGGGGAAGTAGGCCTTGAGCACGGCGGCCACGCCGGCCGTGACGGGCGAGGCCATGCTCGTGCCGCTTTCGTTGCCGTAGGTGCTGCCGGGCAGGGTGCTGAAAATGCCCACGCCGGGCGCGAATACGTCGACGCCCGTGTGGCTGTAGTTGGAGAAGTCGGCGGGCAGGGCGGCGTTGTCTTGCGGGCCGGACGCGCCTACGGTGAGCAGGTTGGGGATGGGCGCGTGGTTGATGTAGAAGGACGCCGGGTAGTTGTCGGCCACGTCGAGGTTGTGGTTTTCGTTGCCGGCGGCGTGCACCAGCAGCACGTTTTTGGCGGCGGCGTACTTGTAGGCGGCTTCCACGGCGGGGCGCTGGGGCGAGAATTCCTTGCCGAAGCTCATGTTGATAATCTGGGCGCCGTTGTCCACGGCGTAGCGGATGGCGTTGGCGATGTCCTTGTCGCGCTCGTCGCCGTCGGGCACGGCCCGCACCATCATGATGCGCACCGGGTCGGGCGCCAGGCCTTGGATGCCGAGGTTGTTGTTCCGCACGGCCGCGATGATGCCCGACACGTGGGTGCCGTGCAGCGGGTCGGGGCCGTGCAGGTCGTTGTTGCCGTAGTTGCGCTGGGTCACGTCGTTGGGGTTGTCCTTGATGATGTCGGCGCGCGGATTGAAGCTTAGGTTGAGGGAATTGTCGAGCAGGCTGCGTTCCTGCTTGGCTCCTTCGTTCAGTTCCTTGAGCAGGGCGTCGGCGTCGGCGGCGCCGGTCTGGCGCATCATGTCGAGCATGCCGGCCACGGCGCGCTTCATGTTGGGGTCGTCGAGGTTGGCGTTTTTCAGGGCCGTGGTGTCCAGCTTTTCGGTGCCCAGCGCCTGCTTCATGCTGCTCACCATCAGGGTGAGCGGGCCGGTCATGCTCTCGACCTGCTGGTTGCGCTCGGTTTCTTCGCTCAGGCGGGCCTTGTAGGCTTTCTCGGCTTTCTGATACAAGGCAAAATCGGCCTTGTCGGCGGGCTTCGCGGTGGCGGCGGTCTGGCCCTTGAAGCGCTTGCGGCCGGCGGCCACGATGCGCGTCATCTCCAGGGTTTCGGCGTTCACGTTGCGGCCGTCGGCCCCGCCGAGGAAGTTCCAGCCGTGCACGTCGTCGACGTAGCCGTTGTGGTCGTCGTCGATGCCGTTGCCGGGAATTTCCTTGGCGTTGGTCCAGAGCACCGGCTTCAAATCGACGTGCGCCGTGTCGATGCCCGAGTCGATGACGGCCACCACCACGCGGCTGGGCACCAGGTTTTTCAGCAGCTCGGTATAGGCGCGGGTGGCGCCCACGCCGGGCACTTTGTCGAGCTGCGGGTCTTTCAGGTACCACTGGGCGGCGCTTTGGTCGCCCACGGGGGCGGGTTTTGGGGCCGGGGCCGGCGCGGTTTCGGGGGCCGGGGCGGGGGCCGTGGGCACGCTCACGGCCGTGGCTGCCGCGGTGGGCGCGCTGGCCTGGGGCCGGCGGGCGCAAGAGGAAAACAGCGTGGCGGCCAGCAGCAGCGGCAGCGCAACGCGCGAGTGGATTGGCGTCATAAAGCAGGAAAAAGCCGCAAATGCGCGGCGGGGAAGCAACCAAATTCGGTTCGGTTCCCCTAACGTGAAAGTGCGGTAAAGACGTGCCCGGCGCGGGCATTGTTGCATTCGGGCGGAGGTTGTTGGCACGGGGTAGCGACGCATCCTTGCGTTTTGTCGTTGAACGATGACGGCGCGAATGGCTTGGTGCCGGTCGTTCATCGACGAGACGCAAGGATGCGTCGCTACCCCGTGCTGGCTATTTCAAACAGGTTTTTCGGCCGCCGACGGGCCGGCCACCACCGCCAGCAGGGCGTCTTCGGCGGGGCGGGTGAGGCGCCAGTAGCGGTAGTAGCTGCGGTATTCTGAGGCCGCGATGCCCAGCGTGCCGAGGCGCACGGCGGTGCGGGCGGCGGCGCGGGCGGGCAGGCCGGCGGCTTCGCCCAGCTCGCCGGTGGTGCGCTCGGGGTGCTGCATCAGGGCGAGCAGCATGCGGCCCAGGCGCAGGCGGCCGCGCGGGTCGCGCACGCCGTAATTGGTTTGGAGCCAGCCTTCGAGGCGGGCCTGCACGGCGGCGGGCTCCTGGCTCAGAGGCTCGGGCGGGGGCGGGTTGTCGCGCTCGGCCACGCGGCGGGCAAATTGAGCGGCGAGGTCGGCGGCGGAGGCGAGGGGCATGGCGGGGCAGGGGGCCGGGTGGGCAGTAAACGGAGTTTTGCTGGCAAATGTATTTGGTTTACTGGTAGAATAGCTCGGTCAACTGATAAATTAGGGCAACCTACTGGTTGATTAGGTTAACAAACTGGCAAAATAGCATAATCAACTGATAAAAAAGCATAAGTTACTGGCTAAATAGCTCAGTTAACTGAATAAATAGCTCACTTATATGGTTTAAAAGCCGAACTTACTGGCTAAACAACTGAACTTACTGGCTAATATCAGGAAGCACCTGGCAAATGTGGTGGTGCGCTAGGAGGGTTGCCTCGCCAGCACTCAGCCAGGGCTTTGCCCGGCGCTTTAGTGCCGGGATGCGGGGCGGTTGGCTTGATTTGGGGGCTTTAGCCCTGGCCGTTGGGGGGCGCCGGCAAGGGCTAAAGCCCCAAAAAAGGTGTCGGGCCACTGCTCCCGGCGCTGAAGCGCCGGGCAAAAAACGGCTGCTCCGGCTGGCATCCTCGCCCCCACTGGCGCCTCCCGCTGGCGCGCGTCTGCGACGCGCTGCCGCCTGGGTTCGAGTCTGTGACTCGTTGTTCGAACGACTGGCGTGGGCTTTGTTCAACGAGCGAGTCTCAGACTCGAACCCAGGCGGCAGCGCGTCGCAGACGCGCGCCAGCAATCGCGCCAGCAATAAGGATGCGCGCCAGCGGAGGAGCGCCAGCGGGACGACCGGAAATAGCCTGCCTGGCGCGCACCCCCGCGCCATCGGCCGGCGCTGGTAACTTCACGGCTTCAATTCCGGTTTCCCGCGCATGATTCGTTCCCTTCGCCCGCTCTTTGCGGCCCTGTTGCTCATTGCTCATTGTTCATTGTTCATTGCAGCAAATGCCCAAACGCCCAAAACCTACACTTCTTCGGAAATATTATTGGGGCTGAAGAAGCTCAACGTGCTGGGCTCGGTGCTCTACATCGCCGCCCACCCCGACGACGAAAACACCCGCCTCATCGCTTACCTGGCCAACGAGCGCCTGCTCGAAACCGGCTACCTGAGCCTCACCCGCGGCGATGGCGGCCAGAACCTCATCGGCCCCGAGCTGCGCGAAGGCCTCGGCGTGATTCGCACGCAGGAGCTGCTGGCGGCCCGGCGCCTCGACGGCGGCCGGCAGTTTTTCACCCGCGCCAACGACTTCGGCTTCTCGAAAACCTCGGACGAGACTTTCAAAATCTGGGACAAGGAACAGGTGCTGGCCGACATGGTGTGGGTGATTCGCCAGCGGCGGCCCGACGTGCTCATCGCCCGCTTCCCGCCCGATGCCCGCGCCGGCCACGGCCACCACCAGGCCAGCGCCATCCTCGCCGCCGAAGCCTTCGACGCCGCCGGCGACCCCAAGCGCTTCCCCGAGCAGCTGCAATACGTGCAAGCCTGGCAGCCCAAGCGGCTTGTCTGGAACACCGGCAGCTTCTTCGTGAAGCCCGGCGAAAACATGGACGGTTACCTCAAGCTCGATGCCGGCGGCTACAACCCCCTGCTTGGGCAGTCGTACGGCGAAATTGCGGCCCGCAGCCGCAGCAACCACCGCAGCCAGGGCTTCGGCTCGGCCGCCCAGCGGGGCGAGGCGCTGGAGTATTTCCAGCTGGTAAAAGGTGCTCCGGCGACCAAGGATTTATTCGACGGCGTGGACCAGACCTGGAACCGGGTGCCCGGCGGCGCGGCCGTGGGGAAGATGATTGAGGGGGTGATTCAGAAGTATGACGCGAGCAACCCGAGTGCCAGTGTGGCGGGGCTGCTGAAGGTGCGGGAGTTAACGATTGGACTTGATAGCGGAAAAAACTTGAACGCGCCAGGTGTAAGATTCTGGACGCTTGCCAAAGTGGAAGAAATCGATGAAATCTTGGCTGCTTGTATTGGGCTTCATATGGAAGCAACTGTTAAAGAAGCTACCGTTTCTGCTGGCGAAAGTTTATCTATCACCACTGAGGTTTTGAATCGGTCAAAAGGGAAGAATAGTACGTTGTTTTCATGGGAAGTCAACGAAGTGTCGGATACCCGGTTTGACACCAAGCCTGGCGAGAACTTATCAGCACTTGTAAGAGAAATTAAGACGGGTGCTAAGGTTTTAAACTCACAGCCTTACTGGTTGCGCCAAAAAGGGACAATCGGAATGTATACAATTAGTGACTCGCTGCCACTGCTAAGTATTGCTCCGAAGCAAGGCGATGTTCATCCGGGCCAAGAGTTTATGTATGCAAAAACGGTCAGCAAAAGAAATCTGATTGGTCGGCCCGAAAACCCAGCCGCTCTTTCGGTTAAGGCCCATTTTGTGATTACCGGAAATGGAGAGAAATCAGGTCCTAGCATTAGCTATGATATTCCCGTCCAATACAAGCACACCGACCCCGTGCTGGGCGAATTATACCAGCCGCTGGCCGTGGTGCCGCCCGTGCTGGTGAACCTGCCGCCCGCCCGTTCCTACGTCTTCGCTGATGCCCAGCCCAAGACCGTGCCCGTCACGCTGCGGGCCGGGCGCGCCGGGGTGAGCGGCAGCCTGGCCCTGGCCCTGCCCGCCGGCTGGAAGTGCGAGCCCGCCACCGTGCCCTTCGCCCTCGCCGCCAAAGACGAGGAGCTGACCGTGAGCTTCCAGGTGCAGCCCCTGGCCGGGGCCGCGCCCGGCCGCGCCGAGCTGCGCGCCATTGCGACGTTGGCTCCCCCCTCTCCCCAAGGAGAGGGGGGCCGGGGGGGTGAGGTTTTTACCCGCGGCCTCCAGAAGATTGAGTACCCGCACATCCCCACGCAGTTCCTCTTCCCCGAAGCCGTGGCCCCGCTGGTGAAGCTGGAGCTGCGGCGGCGTGGCCAGAACGTGGCCTACCTCATGGGCGCCGGCGACGAAGTGCCCGACGCCCTGCGCCAAGTCGGCTACACCGTGACCCTGCTCGAACCCCAGGACCTTACGGCCGTCAACCTCAAGAAATTTGATGCCCTGGTGGTCGGCATCCGCGCCTACAACACTGTGGACCGGCTCAAAACCCAGCAGCCCGAAATTCTCAAATACATCGAAGCCGGCGGCAACGTGGTGGTGCAGTACGTGGTGAACCGCGGCACCGTGCTGCCCCAAATCGGCCCTTATCCGATGACCCTCAGCACCGACCGCGTGACGGTGGAAGGGGCCGAAATCACCTTCCTCAAGCCCCAGCACCCGCTGCTGACCACGCCCAACAAAATCACGGCCCAGGATTTTGCCGGCTGGGTGCAGGAGCAGGGCCTGTACTATCCCTCGGCGTGGGACCCGAAATACCAGGCCGTCATCAGCAGCCACGACCCCGGCGAGGAGGCCAAGCAAAGCGCCATCCTGGTGGCAGACTACGGCAAGGGGCATTTTATTTACACCGGGCTCTCGCTGTTTCGGGAGCTGCCGGCGGGCGTGCCGGGCGCGTACCGGCTCATTACCAACATGATTTCCTACGGGAAGGAGTAGGCGCAGTAACGTCACCTCACCCCCCGGCCCCCTCTCCAAAAGAGAGGGGGAGCCCGACGATTTCCATTACCCATTCACATAATAGCCTATGCCGCCGTGGCTCCCCCTCTCTTTTGGAGAGGGGGCCGGGGGGTGAGGTTGGCGCGGAGGGCGACCCCGCAGAAGTCATGCTCACAGTAGAAAAAATCGGCGGCACCTCGATGACCGCCTTCGCCGACGTCCTCGACAACATCATCTTCCACAACCGGAAAGACGCCGACTTATACAACCGCGTTTTCGTCGTTTCGGCCTACGCCAACGTCACCAACTGGCTGCTCGAAAACAAGAAAACCGGCGCGCCCGGCGTCTACCACCGCATCGCCCGGCAGCAGGAGTTTCGGGCGGCGCTGCACGAGGTGGCCGCCCAGCTGCAAGCGCTGAACAAAGCCTACGAGCCCCTGGGCCTCGACCTGGCCGTGGCTGATGCCTTTATTCAGGAGCGCATCGACCAGGCCCAAATCTACCTCGAAAGCCTGACCAACGTGCTGGCCTCGGGCTACGTGAACAGCGCCAACATCCTGCAAGCGGCCCGCGAAATCCTGGCGTCCATCGGCGAGGCTCATTCGGCCTTCAACTCGGTGAATATCCTGCGCGGCCGGGGCGTGCACGCCACCCTCATCGACCTCAGCGGCTTCGACGACGCGCGGGCCCTGACTATTGACGAGCGCATCCGGCAGGCATTCGCCGGGATTGATTTTGCCCGCACCATCTGCGTGGCCACCGGCTACACCAAGGGCACCGAGGGCATCATGCGGGAGTTCGACCGGGGCTATTCGGAGGTGACGTTTAGCAAGATTGCCGTGGCCGTGCGACCCCAGGAGGCCATTATTCACAAAGAATACCACCTCTGCTCGGCCGACCCCGTGCTGGTGGGCCTCGGCAACTGCCGCCCGGTGGGCTTCACCAACTACGACGTGGCCGACCAGCTGGCCGACGTGGGCATGGAGGCCATTCACCCCAAAGCGTCGAAGCCGCTGGAGATGAACGCCATCGACCTGCGCATCAAAAACACCTTCGAGCCCGAGCACCCCGGCACGCTCATCACCCGCGATTTCGTGTCGCCCGACAAGCACGTCGAAGTCATCACCGGCACCGACAAGGTGGTGATAATCGACATCCACGACCCGCTGATGGTGGGCGCGGCCGGCTTCGACTTGCACCTCATGCAGGTATTTTTCAACCTGGGCGTGAGCTATATTTTCAAGGCGACCAGCGCCAACAGCATCTCGCTGCTCATCTGGGCCAAAGACCTCAAGCCGCCGCTGCTGGCCGCGCTCGAAGCCAGGTACGACACCATCACCATCGAGGAAGCCGCCCTGGTCTGCCTCATCGGCTCCAACATCGACGAGCCCGGCCTGCTGGCCCGCGCCGCCGGCGCCCTGGCCGAGGCCGGCATCAACATCCGCAGCGCCGGCTTCGCGCTGCGCAAGGTGAACATTCAATTTATCGTGGGCCGCGACGACTACCAGACGGCCATCGTGGCGCTCAATAAAGCGCTGGGGTAACCGCCCAAGCCCCTATTTCCAGCCCTATGACGCTTCGTTGGTTCCTCGCGTTCACGGCCGTTAGTCTGCCGGCTTGCGGCCTGCTCATTTTGTTTCTCGACCAGCCGTTGGCGTTGTTCCTCCACCGTCATTTCGCCTGGGCTGCGCCGTTCTTCGGCACCGTCACCGCCGCCGCTGATGCCGGCTACGGGGCGCTTATGACGAACGTGCTGGGCTTTCCCCTTTTATTCGTCGCGCTGGTGCTGGCCTTTGCCGTGGGCCGCTACCTGCTGAAGCGGCGGGGGGCCACGGTGTTTCTCATCGTTTTGCTCACCCACGTGTTCAGCGAGGTAGCGGCTAATGTGCTGAAAACAGCTGTCCAGCGCCTGCGGCCGGAGGTGCTCTTTAGCAAGGGGTATTTGGGCCTCGGCCTCTGGGCCACCGGCCCCAACAACGACTCGTTTCCCTCGACGCACACCGCCATTTATTTCAGTCTGTTTATGCCTTTGGCGGTGGCATTTCCGCGCTACCGCGTGCCGCTGCTGGTGCTGCCGGGGCTCATTGGCCTTGGGCGGCTGGTGCTGGGCGCGCACTACTTGTCCGATGTCTGGTTTTCGGTGTGGCTGGTGGCCGGGTTCACGTTCCTGTTTGGGCTGCTGGCCCGGCCCCGGCGGGCCGAAACGGAAATAGGCCCCTTTACAGCGAGCTGAATAGCCAATGCGCGCCGATACCAGAAGGTGGCTAACTTGTGGCCCGTTGGCCGGCCGGCCGGCTTAAAGAGGTTCCCCTTAACGCTTTCTGCATGAAAAAACACTTCCTGCTCCTTGCCCTGCTGGGGCTGGCCATCGCTCCGGCCCGTGCCCAAACACTGACGCTGCCGCCCGACACGCAGCGCGTGAGCGATGCCGCGTTTAAGGCCCGGTTTTTTGCTGACACGCTCTACGCCCGCGAGCATTACGTCAAGACGGAGTTCCGAATACCGATGCGCGACGGGGCCAAGCTCTACACCGTGGTGTACGCGCCCAACGATGCCGACCGCGTGCGCTACCCCATCATGCTCAACCGCACGCCCTACTCGGCGGGGCCCTACGGGCCGGGCCAGTACCGGCGGCGCATTGCCCAAAACGGCGCGATGCTGCGCGAGGGCTACATTTTTGTCATCCAGGACGTGCGCGGGCGCTACCTCTCCGAAGGCACGTTTGAGGACGTGCGGCCCGCAACCGAAAAGCACCCCACCAAAAAGGATGTGGACGAGGGCACCGATACCTTCGACACGATTGAGTACCTGACCAAGAAGGGGCTCAAAAACAACGGCCGCGTGGGGCAGTGGGGCATCTCGTACCCCGGCTTCTACACCACCGTGGGCCTGCTGAGCCGCCACCCGGCCCTGAAGGCGTCGAGCCCGCAGGCGCCAGTCACGGATTGGTTCTGGGACGACGACCACCACAACGGCGCGTACTTCCTGACCGGTACGATGGGCTTCTGGAACAACTTTGGGATGCCCCGCCCGCAGCCGCTCGCCCACTACCCCGACGGCCCGCAAATGGGCACCTCCGACGGCTACGCCTTCTACCAGCGGCTGGGCTCCCTCAAGAACATCGACGCGAACTACTTCCACGGGCAATACAAGCACTGGACCGACCTGACCCAGCACCCCAACTACGACGCTTTCTGGCAGGCCCGCAACCCGCGCCCGCACCTGCACGACCTGAAAACGGCGGTGCTCACGGTGGGCGGCTTCAACGACGCCGAGGATTTGTTCGGCGCCCTGAATACCTACCGGGCCATCGAGCAGCAAAACCCCGGCCTGCCCAACCGCCTCGTGATGGGCCCCTGGGTGCACGGCGGCTGGGCCGGCAGCACCGGCGAGATGGTGGGCAACGTGGCCTACGGCCCTTCGCCCTCGCTGTGGTTTCAGGAAAACGTAGAGGCGCCCTTCTTTAAGTCTTACCTGAAAGACGATAAGCCCACGGTCGCCGCTCAGCTGCCCGAAGCCACCGTGTTTGAAAGCGGCACCAACCGCTGGCGCACCTTCGACGCCTGGCCACCCAAGCAGGCCCAGGACCGGATGCTGTATTTCCAGCCGGGCGGTAAAATATCGTTTGATAAACCCGCCGCCGGCGCCGAATTCGACCAGTTCCTCAGCGACCCGGCCCACCCCGTGCCCTACACCGAAGCCACCGCCCCCAGCATGACCCGCGAGTACATGACCGACGACCAGCGCTTCGCCAGCCGCCGCCCCGACGTGCTCACCTACCAGACCGATGCCCTCACCGCGCCGCTCACCCTGGCCGGCCCCATCCAGGCGCTGCTGCAAGTGGCCACCACCGGCTCCGACGCCGACTGGGTCGTGAAAATCATCGACGTGTACCCCGACAATACCCCCGACAACCCGCGCACCGCGCCCAACGTGCACCTCGGCGGCTACCAGCAGCTGGTGCGCTCCGAGGTCATGCGCGGCCGCTTCCGCAACAGCTTTAGTCAGCCCGAGCCGTTCGTGCCCGGCCAGGTCACGCCCGTGCCCTTCACCGTACAAGACCTGATGCACACCTTCCAGCCCGGCCACCGCCTCATGGTGCAAGTGCAAAGCACCTGGTTTCCGCTCGTCGACCGCAACCCGCAGAAATACGTCGACAACATCTACGAAGCCAATGAAGCCGATTTCCAGTCCGCCACCCACCGCCTCTACCACAGCCCGGCGCACGCTTCGCAGCTAGCGGTGAAAGTGCTGCCGTAACGGCGCAGGCAGGGAAACCTCACGGGGCCCCTCCGGGGCGGCCCCTCTCCTGCGGAGAGGGAAGCTGGACGTTAACCAACGAAAACGCCCGATTCTGAACAGAATCGGGCGTTTTGCATGTTTTAATGAGCAGTCAGCCGCGCCGTCGTGGCTCCCCTCTCCGCGGGAGAGGGGCCGCCCCGGAGGGGTCCCGTGAGGTTCCGCCAGCCGCGCCCTACTTGCCCATCTTCTTCGCTTCCGCCAGCAGCTCTTCGTTGCGTTTCACGTAGTCGCCATCCACCGGCGTGGCGGCCAGGGCGGCTTTCTTCGAGGCTTCGGCGGCCTTGGCGGCCCCGGCGTAGTCCTTCATTTTGAGGCGTATTTTGGCCTCTGTGTTCAGGTTCCAGTACTTGGTGGGCTCGGCGGCGTTGGCCTTTTCCATCCAGGCGAGGGCTTGCTTGAGGTCCTTGTTATTGTCGAGGTAGTACACGGCGGCCGAGGCCAGGTCGGCAGGGGCGGGGGCGGCGTTTTTGGTAATTTTCTCGTCAATCTGGGCCATCACCTTGCTCTCCACGTCGGCGGTGATTTTGAATTTGGCCCCGGTCTGCTCCCATTCCATCATCACATTGGCCGTGGCCGGCGTCAGGTCGGCAAAGTCGATGGTGAAGGTTTCCACCTTGCCGGGCAGCTTGTAGGGCTTGATGGTGAAGCGGGCCACGTCCTGGTCGTCCTTGAAGCCGTCCACGTCGGCGCCTTGCTTGAGGCTTTTGTTCAGCACCACGGTCCATTCCGTCGGGCGCGGCACGGTATAAATGCCGTATTCCCCGGCCGGAATCTTCTTGCCCTCAATCACCACATCGTCCGAAAACTTGATGCTGGTGGTGGCATTGGCGCCCGTGCGCCAGCGCTTGCCGTTCGGCACCAGCGTTTTGTCGCCCCCGAAGATGGTGCGGCCCTTCATGCCCGGCCGCGAGTACACGATGGTCACATCGGTCAGGCCCACGCGCTGCGTCACGGTGCTTTTGGGGCTGGCCTGCGGGGTGGCGATTTGGGCCTGCGCCGCCGGCCCGGCCAGCAGCGTAACGGCCGTAGCCAGGGTAGCGGAGAAACTTAGCAAATGCTTGCTCATCAGTAAAGGAAGAAGTTGGTGGTGTGATTGTGGGGCCAAAAATACAAAACCCGCGCTGGGGGCGCGGGTTTCAGGGAGCAGTAATACTCGGTTCAATCGAAGCAGAGCCTTACCAAATCTGATTTTGGTATTCAAAACGACTGAATCCATTGGCTTGAAGCTCGTCGATTAAGCGCATCATTCTACCAGTTTTCATTTCAACATCACATCGAAAGGAAATAACAATCGATTTCTGATAGGAGCATTGTGCGTAATCTCTGGATGCTATAATGCAGTCAATTAATTGTGTGTCACTAAGTGGTTTAAATTTGGCTAATTCAATTAATTGACTGCGACGATTGTGAGGCAATGACAGGAGTTGTGGCAATTGTTCGATAGCAGTAGACAAAAACGGAAGAGACTTTAATTCGGTTAATTGTGAAGGACTGAAATGAATACTATGCTGTGCTGCCACATTCTGAATACTAGCTGCTTGTATCTCATTGCTTGGTAACCCAAAAGAAAGATTGTCATTTTGGCCCATGCTAATCACTGCGTAAATAGGTTCTGGCCCACACTCAATGACCTGTGTAATTGGCAAACGATTATTGGGCACAAGGCCCATTTCAGCTATTTGAGAACTGTAGCGGTATAAAAAAAACAGAACCAATAGCATTAGACACGCGGCATATATATGCATAACGGGCAAGGAAATTCTGTCCTTGCGACTTCTGCCTGAATCTAGTCTTGCCTGCGTAGAATTCATAAGTGCAAATAGATACGGCCCTCGCTTCGCTAATGATAACGAAACAAGGGCCGTAATCGTGTGTGAGTGGGGTTTTGATATCAAAAACAGAGCAAATAATTACCCGGCCTCGATAATAACCGGCCCAAGCGGCAAGTCGCCAACCGCCAAAATCGCATTGATTTGGCCAGACAATTTCGTCAGCGCGGCGTAGGTATTTACCGGGGCGTTCAGCACAAAAACCGTCAGCGTGTATTTGGTGAAATTTTGTTGGTGTTGCAGGTTCTTATCAAACGTCAGCAGGGCGTGAAAGCCCTCGGCCAACATCAATTCAACAATTCTCCGTTCGTGATGCCATTCCATTGCTTGTCGCGCACGGTAAAAATTTCGTGCGCGGGGAAATCCTGTTTCAGGCGTTTCGGCAGGTTCTCGTCAAGCAGCAGCCGCATAGAGTTGGGCCACATTGGTTGAAGTCAGCAGCTTGGTCGCCGTTTCGAGCAACGCGATGGCCTGCGCTTTGGAGACGGTCGGAAAATCATCCAGAAACTCGTCCAGCGGTACCCCAGCCTCCAAATGGTCAAACAGCGTTTCGATGGGCACCCGAGTGCCGGCAAAAACAGGCTGACCACCCAGAATATCGGGGTCGAAGGCGATGAGAGCGTGGAGGTCCATTGTTACTGGAAATTGAATCAATGAGGCAGAGCCGACATTAAGCGCAAGTGAAAAAGCGTCGGACTGACTAAAACTGTCTCAAAACTCACGCTAGGAGCACGGGTTTCGAGGCATTGTGAATTCGTTCAGCTTTAGCCATTTTATTGCTCTTGAAAAGCATTCTGCTGCTTATTGCCAAAAATATGACGACTATATATTAATACGAGCGAAATAGTTACTAAGAAAAGGTGAACATATTTTATATCAACTTCAAGTCCGAATACGGCTACATCATACGATAGAAATTTGATTATAAAATAAGTGTTGGTTAGTAAAATCAGTATGATTAGTAAATAGTTAATGATTTTATTCGAAGCACTTGATATTGCTCTTAAAGCATTGTTGCCAAATCCGCCCAATGATAAAGCACACAGTGTTGGGAATAAGCATATAATTAATATCATGTAAACTAAATCCATAAAAAACCCATTAAAGCTTTTGTAAACAAAAGAACTGGTATTTCCAGAAAAGAACAGACAGAAAGCAATGAATACGGTATCTATTAAGAATAAAAACACCCTAAAATTCGGCTTTACACTCATTTTGCTCTTAGTTGCTTTATTGCTCTCACAACATCGGTGGAATGCCCAACTGCTTACAAATGGTGCGGGCCATGATGTTGTCGATTTCCCGGTGTCGACCCAAAATAGTTTGCTTTTGATTGGCAGGGTTGAACAAAGCCGTATGATTGCCGCCTTCGCGTAGAATGACGCATCCGTGCCTAAAAGGTGCTTCACGAGTTCCAGTCGCTTCATTTAAGCAACTAGTAATTCTTGCGTGTACGTTCGGCCTTCGTATTCCTGCGCGGTTAATTCAGCCTGAACTTCCAGGTAAAACTTCAGCCCCGATAACAAGTTTTGCTTTAATTCTTCCACGGTTTTTCCTTGGTCAATAACGGCGGGAAATTCCTTGAGCTGGCCGACTAACCAGCCGTTTTCTCCTTGCTCTATAATTGCGGTAACTGTCATGACGAAATGTGGAAGGTACAAATCAAATTTACTCAGCTCAGCTCAAACTGCAGCTTCAGCAGATTCGCGTACAGCCCGTTGTCGTTGTCGGCCAGCTCCTCGTGCGAGCCTTGCTCCACAATCCGGCCGCCGTCAATTACCAGGATTTTATCGACTTTGCGAATCGTGCTCAGGCGGTGGGCGATGATGATGGACGTGCGGTTTTTCATCAGCTCGTCCATTGCCCCCTGCACCAGCTTTTCGCTTTCGCTGTCGAGCGCCGAGGTGGCCTCGTCGAGCAGCAGAATGCGCGGGTTTTTCAGGATGGCGCGGGCAATGGCCACGCGCTGGCGCTGCCCGCCCGAAAGCTTGATGCCGCGCTCGCCCACCACCGTGTCGAGGCCTTCGGGGAAGGAGGCGATGAACTGCCAGGCGTTGGCCTTGCGGGCGGCGGCGATGATTTCGTCGTCGGTGGCGTCGGTTTTGCCGTAGGCGATGTTCTCGCGGATGCTGCCGCCGAAGAGCAGCGTCTCCTGCGGCACGATGCCCACGTGGCGCCGCAGCTCGGTGAGGTCGAAGCTGCCGATGGGGCGGCCGTCGATGAGGATTTCGCCACCGCTCAGCTCGTAAAACTGCATCAGCAAGCTCACAATCGTGCTTTTGCCCGCGCCGCTGGGGCCCACCAGCGCGATTTTCTCGCCCGCCGCGATGTCAAAAGAAATGTCCTGCAACACCGGCAAATCGGGCCGCGTGGGGTAGCGGAACGCCACGTTGCGGTACTCGATGTTGCCCTGAATGGCCAGCGCCGGCTGGCCGGCCGGCCGCGCCCGGTGCGTGGGCTCGCTGCCCTCGTCCAGAATTTCCAGAATGCGCTCCGAAGCGCCCAGCGTGCTTTGCACCTTGCCGTACATCTCGCCCAGCCCGCCCACCGACGCGCCCACAAACGTGGTGTAGATGATGAACGACACCAGCTGCCCAATCTCCAGGTGGTCGGGGTCGGTGACGGGCGTGTGCACCAGCGTGGCCCCGCGCCACAGCACCAGAATGATGCCGCCAAACAAGCCGATAATTACAAACGACACGAACGCGCCGCGGTACAAATTACTTTTCAGGGCGGCGCGCACGGCCTTGCCCAGCGAGAAGTTGTAGCGCCCGATTTCAAACAGCTCGTTGGTAAAGGCCTTCACCGTGTTGATGGCTTGCAAGGTTTCCTCCACGATGACGTTGGTTTTGGCCAGCTCTTCCTGCGTGATTTTCGACTGCTTGCGAATCTTCTTGCCGAACACGAACGCCGCCAGCACCAGCACCGGGAACGTGGCGAGCATGAACAGCGACAGCTTCACCGACGTCACCATGATGAGCACCGTGCTGACCACCAGCGTCACCACTTGCCGAAACAGCTCGGCCAGCGTGAGCGAAAACGTGTCCTGAATCATGCTCACGTCCGAAGTAATGCGCGAGGTGATGGCGCCCACCCGGTTTTTCTCGAAAAACGGAATCGGCAGGCTCACAAACTTAGCGTAGAGCGCCTGCCGGATGTCGCGCACCGTGAACTCGCTCACCTGCGTGAAAAACCAGATGCGCCCGAACGAGAAAAACCCCTGAAACAGAATCACGCAAAACAGCAGCAGCGCAATCCGGGTGATGGTCAGCTCCAGCCCGCCGGGCAGGGCGAACACCTTGCCGTTGGCCGCGTCCACGAGCTTGCCCGCCACCCACGGAAACGCCATAAACGTGGCGCTGCTGAGGGTGAGCAGCACCATGCCGACAATGAATTTGGCCCGGTACGGCAGCACGTAGCGGAAAATCCGCATCCCGCGCTGGAAGGCTTCTTTGGTAAGTTTCGGTTTCGGGGCGTCGGCCGCAAGGTCGGCGCCGCTGGTATTCATTCCACTTCGGGCCATCGGTTGGATAGTAATCTGCTAATTGCTAATGATAACGCGGCAAGTTTGCCGCTCAGGCGTGAGGCAAGGATGAAGCCGGCCGGCGCGGCGGCGCACTCGCCGAAATCAGCGCTTCTACTTGTTCAGCGGTTGGCGGCGCGACTGCTCCACGGTCATCTCGCCGGCCCCGCCAAAGGGCACGGGCAGCTGAATGAGCACCGGCAGCGGCCGGCTGCGCCGCATGGCCGGCTGCCAGCCCGTGAGCAAGGGCACCACCCGCAGGGCCTCGGCGTCGCACTCGGGCGAAAGCGACTGCGCCACCACGGGGTTGCTCACCGTGCCGTCGGCGTTCACGGTGGCGGTCACCAGCACCTTGCCGCTCAGGTGCTTGGCGCGGGCAGCTTCGGGGTAATTGATGTTTTGCAGGAAAAACAAGCCCAGCGCCTGCTCGCCGCCGGGGTACACGGGCGCGCGGTCGGGCCGGTTGGCGGCCGAGTGGGCCTGCACCTGCATGTGGTCGCGCTGGAGTACGATGGGCTGCTGCGCCGGTGCGGCAGGCTGCTGCGCCCACACCGCGGCGGGGCCCAAAAAGGCCAACGCCAGGAGGAGGTTTTTCATAGAATGGCTGGCCTCAGGCTCGCGCCCCGGCAACAAGGAATGGGATGAATACAGAAACGCGCCCGGCGCGACAATACTTCAAACACCGGCTACGCGGCGAGGTTCATTTGGCCGGGCTCGGCGGGCCGCGAAATGGCCAGCAGGCCCAGGTAGACCAGGGCGCCGTTGAGCAGCAGGATTTCAAACCCGAACTTGTAGCCGTTCAGCCACTGCACCGAGTGCGTCACGATGAGCAGGGTGAGGCCCACGGCGGCCACGCAGGTGGGCAGCACCAGCTTTTCCTGCAGCCGGCGCTTGGTGAGAATGCCAAAGGCGAAAAGCCCCAGCAGCGGCCCGTAGGTGAAGCCGGCGGCTTTGTACACGGCATCAATCAGGCTCTGCTCGTTGAGGACGCGGAAAATCAGGATGATGACGATGAGCACCACCGACCAGCCCAGGTGCGTGAGCTGCCGCAGCCGCGCCTGCCGCGCCTCGGGGTATTGTTTGATGTCGAGAAAATCGACGCAAAACGACGTGGTGAGGGCCGTCAGGGCCGAATCGGCCGAAGCGTAGGTGACGGCGATGATGCCCAGAATGAAGATGATGCCCGCCGAAAGCGAGAATTGCGAAATGGCCAGGTACGGAAAAACCTTGTCGGTGTCGAGGGTGCCGTTTAGCTTCAGGAGCTGCGGCAATTGCTCGAGGTGCAGGCCGCGGGCAGCGGCGTATTTATAAAGCAGCACGCCCAGGGTGAGGAACAGAATGTTGACGCTGACGATGACGGGCGTGAACCAAAACAGGTTTTTCTGGGCCTCGCCGAGGCTGCGGCAGCTCAGGTTTTTCTGCATCA
>CAXTCS010000014.1:0-31126 GCA_964242365.1 uncultured Hymenobacter sp.
GCAAATTATAATAATAGCCCAGGCCCAGGTCGGCCGAGCGAAAGCCTTCGGCCGTGCTTGCGCGCCCGTACCTGTAATTGAGCAACGCCGAGTGCAGCACCAGCTTGTCCGTAACCTGGTAGCCCAATTGCAACTCGCTGCCGTTGAGCCCGGTAGACACGCGGGCCTCGGCCTGGCCACGGTCCCGAATAAGCGGCAGGTACGCCGTGTGTGGCACCAGCGTGGGGGCGCACCCGGCCAGCAGCAGGGCGACAGGCAGCAGGATTCCAGACGGCTTCATGGGAGTATACTTTTTGGACCCTAAAAAGGCTTCAAAAAAGGAGCCTAGCGGCGGCTCTGGTAAAACTCGCCTGCGTCGTGGGCCGGACTGCCGTAGAAATCGCCGTCGGGTACGGGCTCTAAGCCCAGCGCCCGCATCATGGCGGTTTCGTAGGCGCGGGTAATCTGGATTTCGACGTAGGGCGGGTAGTGCAGCACCGATTCGGCGTTGAGCGCGGGCACGAACACGTTGTCATCCTCGGCATCGAGCGAGGCCACCCCGATGGGCAGCAGGATGTGGTTTTCGTGCTCGTTGATGTGGAAACGGGCATCCAGCTCCACGTCGAGGTAGCGCACTTTCATGGCTTCGGGCTCCACAATCAGTTCGAATACCGTGCCCAGGGCCTGGCCGTCGCTGCCGCGCACGGTCCAGCCGCGCACGTCGGGGTTGCCGTCAGCCACTTCAAAATCGGTCAGGTCGCGCAGGCGGCGCAGGGCCGGAGTTTCCATATTTACGGGACTATGGGTGAGTTTTTCGTTGTCAGTTGTCAGTTGTCAGTTGTCAGGCAATAATTTACCACGCGACGGACAACTGACAACCGACAACTAAAAACCTTAATGTGCCGGCTCGCTCAGCACGCGCACGGCGGCGGCGGCCTGAATCAGAAATTGCTTGTTTTGACGCTGGTCGGCCGCCGTGGCGCTGCGGCCCGAGAGCTGGTCGGCCAGGCGCACCAGGTCGTTGGCCGGGCCTTCCAGCGCTGGGTAAGCCTTTTGCTGCATGGCCCGGATGAGGCCGGCCGCCGCCACGAAACCCGGCCGCAGGCTGGCATTGGCTTCGCCGAGGCGGGCGGTGGCGCTGGTCAGGTTGTCGCGCTGCTCGGTGGTGGTGGGGTCGCGCAGGTCGTCGCGGTCGGTGAGCGCCACGAGCAGGCCGGTCAGCTTTTGCAGCCCGTGCAGGGCGTAGTCCGGGGCGGCGGGGTTGGTGGCAGCCTGGGCAGCCAACGTTGCGGGGCTGTAGTCGTCGGTGGCTTCGGCGGGCGCCACCGAGTCGGCCACGCCGGCAGCGGCATCGGCAGGGGGCGGGGTGGCGCGGGCCTGCTCAGCGGGCGTACCGGGGGCCAGGGTATCGGCCGGGGTCGTTTCCAAGGCGGTATTTGCGGTCGTGGGCTCGTCGGCCGGGTCCGAGCGCAGGAAGAAGTAAGCGGCCACCGCCAGCGCGAGGGCCGCCAGAAGCACCAGAATCCACGGGCTGGGCGCCGATTTTTTGCGTTGAATATTGATGTCGGCCATGCAGAAATGAATTATCGCCTTCTGTTACGAAAGAGGGCGAAAAGTAGTCACTGCCGGCAGATAACGGCCGTCGGGCGGGCCGGCTACGGCAGCACGGGCAGCGGAATGAAGTCGGCCGGGGCCGGCAAGACCAGGGGCTCCGGCGCCGTTGTTGCTCCCGGACTGGCCGTCTTTTGGCCCGAAACCCGGCTCAGAATGGCTTCCAGCAACGGCCGCATCGAATGCAGATTCCGCGACTTGATGATAAAATTCCACAACGGCTCGAATTTTTTCCAGCCGCCGGCGTAGGCGAAGTGCTTGAGCTGGTGTTTCAACGACTCGTGCGCCCGGCTGGCTTTGGCGATGTTGGCCCAGGAATAAAATTCCTGATACGCCCGGTCGTACCCGGCTTTCAACTGCCCGGCCGTGAGGTGCGGGCCGGGGCGGCACACCACCGTGCGGGTGTCGTACTCGTTCCAGCGGCGGTGCAGCAAGCGGTTTTCGGCTTCCATGCGCTTGAATAGCGCCGTGCCCGGATACGGCGTGGCAATGTGAAACGTGGCCGTGGTGATGCCCTGCCGCACGGCCCAGTCCACGGTGCGGGCAAATACGTCGGGCCGGTCGTCGTCGAGCCCAAACACGAAGCTGCCGTTTATCATGATGCCCAAATCGTGCAGCCGCCGAATGGCCTGGCCGTAGTCGCGGCCCAGGTTCTGGGGCTTGTTGCTCGACTTTAAGTTGACCGGGCTCAGGGTTTCGAAGCCGACAAACAAGCTGCGCAGGCCCGCGGCGGCGGCCTTTGCCAGCAGCCCGTTGTCGCGCAGCACGCTGTCAACGGTGGCCGCGCCCTGAAAGAGCCGGCCCATCCCGCGCATCCCGTCAAACAAGCCGGCGGCAAACCGCGTGTGGCCCAGCAAATGGTCGTCCAGAAAATACAGGTGCCGCCCCGGCAGCCGGTCAATCTCCGCCAGCGCCTCATCAACCGGCTGGGTATAAAAAGACTTCCCGCCTTCAAAAAAGGCGTCTTTGTAGCAGAAGTCGCAGTGGTGCGGGCAGCCCCGCGTCACCACGATGGAGTTGGGCACCAAATACCGCTCGCGCTTAATCAGGTCGCGGCGGATGGGCGGCACGCCCACCAGCGTGCGCCCGCTGGCCGAGACGTAGCGCGCCCGCGCCCGCCCGGCCCGCCAATCCGCCAGAAACTGTGGAAACGTCTCCTCGCCCGGCCCCAGAAAAATGCTGTCGGCGTGGGGCGCGGCTTCGTCGGGCAGGCTGGTCACGTGCAAGCCGCCCAGGCACACGTAGCTGCCGCGCGCCCGGTAGTGGTCGGCCAAAGCATAGGCACGGTAGGCGTTGGTGATGTACACCTGGATGATGACGAGGTGGGGCGCGTCGTCGAGCCGCAGCGGCTCCACGTGCTCGTCCTGCAAATCGGCTTCCCAGTCGGCGGGCAGGTAGCCGGCCAGCGTGGCCAGCCCCAGCGGCGGAAACAGCGAATACTTAATGGGCCGCCAATACGGATTGGTGGCCTCGGTGAGGGCCGGCAGGATGAGTTTGACGCGCATGGCTCTTGTGTTTTGAAGCTATTTCGGGTCGAAGAAAATGCTTTTACTTTGAAATGCAAAGTATTTTGAAAATTTGTTTCTCCCAGATTTTGTCATTGCCTCCCCCATTTTCACCGTGGGTAGCATTGCCCCGCCAAATGCCGTACTTGCGGCCGGGCCGATAAGCCCCCCATCACCCCAGCGCCCATGTCGCCGCCCCCATCCGACCCTTACCTCGCCGCCCTGCAAGACCGCGGCCTGGTGCCGCCCGCCCAGGCCGCCACCATCGCGGCGGCCGACCAGGCGCAGCCCTTTTCGCTGCACTACGAGCTGCGGGCGCTGCTCTACCTGGGCATCACGCTGCTGGCCGGGGGCTTGGGCGTGCTCATCTACCAGCACATCGACAGCATTGGGCACCAGGTCATCATCGCGGCCATTGCCGGGCTCATGGCTGCCTGCTTCGGCTACGCGGCGCGGCACCGGGCGCCGTTCACCTGGGGCGTGGCGCCCAAAACATCGGTCGGGGCCGATTATTTGCTGTTGCTCGGCTGCCTGCTGTTTGTGGTGCTCGAAGGCTACGTGCAGTACCAATACCACGTATTTGGCAACCGCTACGGGCTGGCCACCGCCGTGCCGGTGCTGGTTTTTCTGCCGCTGGCCTACGCCTTCGACCACCGGGGCGTGCTGGCGATGGGCCTCACGGCCCTGGCTTCCTGGGTGGGCCTCACGGTGGCGCCGCTGTCGGTGCTCACCGACAACGATTTTTGGAACGGCAACATCCGTGGCGCCGCCATCGGCCTGGGCCTGGCGCTGATGGCCGCCGGCTTTTATTCGGAGCACAGCGGGCGCAAGGCGCACTTTGCGTTCACCTACCTGCTGCTGGGCAGCAACTTAGCCCTGGCCGCGCTGGCCACCTCGCTGCTGCGTTCTGCGTTCAGCGAGCAGCTCATCGCCAGCTTCGGCATCGCGCTGCTGATGCTGGCCTTGTGCGCGGGGCTGTTTTGGTACGCCCGGCGTACGCTGTCTTACTGGTTTTTGGTGTTGGCGGCGGGCTACGCCTACTTTGCCACCTGCTACCTGTTGGTGCAGCTGGTGATGGCGTTGCCCGATTTCCTTATTACAATGGCGGCAACGGTACTTTTCCCGCTCTCTGCCTTGCTGGTGGTGCTCTTTTTTGTCAACCTCAAAAAGATTATGCACGGCCCAGCCGCCCCGTCTGCGGCGTCCACCCCATCTTCTCCAACTAACTGAGCATGAAGCCGCAAGCCTACAACCCCGAATGGGCGTTCCGCACTGCCCTGCGGCAGCGGGCGGCGCGCTGGCAGCGGCAGCAGCTGCTCAGTCCCGCGCAGCTCGCCGACATCGAAGCCGCCTACCCGCTCGATTATTACCAACCGGCCTGGCCTCTGCGCGTGGGGCTGTTCATTTTTGCCTGGCTGGGGCTGGGCATGGCCGGCGGCTTCTCGTTCCTCATTACCGGCAACTCGCCGCTCGCGGCCGGCGTGCTGTACTGCGCGGCCTGCTTCGGCGTGCTGGAGCTGCTGATTCGGGAACGGCGCTTCTACCACGCCGGGGCCGACAATGCCCTGCTCTACTCCGGCCTTGGTGCCGCCGCTGGCCTGGTAGCCTACGTGTTTTCTGAGTACGTTTGGGCCGGACAACAATACGCTGGCTTTCAGTTTGATATCCGCCACCTCGGCCTTCCGCTGCTGCTGGTGCTGGCCCTGCTGCTCGCCGCCGCCCAGCGCTACGCCGATACTTTGGTGACCGCAACAGCCATTTTCGTCGCGCTGTTGCTGGTGGCCCTCCTCGGCCTGCAAACCCCGTTGGGCACCGCTCTCCTGCCCTTTCTACTCATGGCCGCGGCGGGCAGTATCTTGTTTCTGCAACGCGGCCTGCGCCGTCGCCTTTTCGGCACCCATTTAGCTGATTATTACGCCTCGTGCCTGCTAACGGCGAAGGTGTTGGGCTTAGTAATCCTCTACCTCGGCGGCAACTACCTGGTGGTGCGCGAAGGCAACGCCGCGCTCCACGGCCTCGACAGCTCCCAGCAAGTACCGTTCGCGCCGGTTTTCTACGCCTTCACGGCGGGCCTGCCGCTGCTGTACATCGTGCTCGGGCTGCGCCGCCCCGACCGCCCCACGCTGCTGGTGGGCCTGCTGGCGCTGGCGTTTTCGCTGTTCACCCTGCGGCACTACCGCTCGCTTCTGCCGCCCGAAATAGCGGCCGTCGTGGCCGGCGCGCTCCTCACGGCAGTCGCCGGGGCGTTGCTCCGGGCGCTGCGCCCGGCGCGCTTCGGCCTTACCTCCCTGCCCGACGACGAGCCCCGCCACTTCAACCTCGAAAACCTGATTCAGGCCCAAACGGCCCACGCCCCCGGCGCGCCCGTCGGCGGGTTCGCGTTCGGGGGCGGGCAATCGGGTGGCGGCGGCGCCACCGGCCAATTCTGAGTGCTTACCCCCTGAATTCAGGGCCTATTTCCGGTCCATCCAAATCCCTATTCACCAGTACCTAAGCCGCCACCGGCCGGTACAGCCGGGCGAGCTGCGCCACGGCGTAGTCTACCTCGGCGGCCGTGTTCATCTTGCTCATCGAGAAGCGCACCGTGGCCCGGTCGGGGTCACAGCCAAGGGCTTCGAGCACGTGCGAGCCGGCTTGCGCCCCGCTGGTGCAAGCCGAGCCGCCCGAAGCCGCCACCTTATTGATATCAAGGTTGAACAGCAGCATTTCGCTGATGGCCGAGGGCGGCAAGCTCACGCTCAGCACTGTATACAAGCTCTGGTCGGCCACCGCCGAGCAGCCGTTGAACTGCACTCCGTCGATTTCGCTGCGCAGCTTGGCAATGAACCGGTCCTTCAGCTCCTGCACGTGCGCCCGGTGCGCCGCCAGGTCGCGCACGGCGATTTCCAGCGCCTTGGCCAGCCCCACGATGCCGTACACGTTCTCGGTGCCCGAGCGCACGTTGCGCTCCTGCGCCCCGCCGTGAATGAGCGGACTCACCCGCAAGCCGCTCCGGGTGTAGAGAAACCCCACGCCCTTCGGCCCATGAAACTTGTGGGCGGAACCCACCAGAAAATGGTTTTTCAGCTGCTGCACGTCGTGCCGGTAGTGGCCCATCGTCTGCACCGTATCGGTATGAAACACGGCATCGTGCCGGGCACAAATCTCGCCAATGGCCCCGATGTCGTTCAGATTCCCGATTTCGTTGTTGGCGTGCATCAGGCTCACGAAGGTGCGCGGCCGGGCGGCCAGCAATTCCTCCAGGTGCGCCAAATCGAGCACGCCCCGGTCGTCGTGCTTCAGGTAATGCAACTCGATTTCGTCGCTTTTCGCCAGCGCCTGCAGCGGGTGCAGCACCGCGTGGTGCTCCAGCGGCGAGGTAACGGCGTGCTTCAGCCCCAGCGTGCGAATGCTGCCAAACGCCGCGTAATTATCGGCCTCCGTGCCGCCGCTGGTAAAGGAAATTTCGGCCGGCGCGGCGTTTATCAAGTGCGCCACCGTCTTGCGGGCGTTTTCGATGGCCGCCCGCACTTGCCGGCCCGGCCCGTGCAGGCTGCTCGGGTTGCCGTAGTGCTGGCTCAGAAAAGGCAGCATCGCCTCCAGCACCTCGGGGTCGAGGGGCGTGGTGGCCGCGTTGTCGAAATAAACGTGCATTTGTTAGTTGTCAGTTGCTCGGTGTCATTTAGGTGTCAGTTGCTCGTTGTCAGTTGTCAGGCCAACCCTTTCCGTTCAACGGCCTGACAACTGACAACGAGCAACTGACACCTAAAATCAGGCCTTCACGGCAATAATTTCTTTAATGTCGCCGATGATTTTCTGGGCCAGGTAATCGGCCGTCGCGTTAGAATCCGACTCGGCGTAGATGCGGATAATCGGCTCGGTGTTGGACTTGCGCAAATGCACCCATTCCTTGCCAAACTCAATTTTCACCCCGTCAATCGTATTCACCGGCTGCTTGGCGTAGCGCTTTTCCATCTTGGCCAGCACGTCGTCCGTGTTAATGTCGGCGGTCAGCTCAATTTTATTCTTGGAGATAAAATAACCGGGATACGAGTTCCGCAACCGGCTCACCGTCAGCCCCGACTTAGCCAAATGCGTCAAAAACAAAGCGATGCCCACCAGAGCATCGCGGCCGTAATGCAGCTCGGGATAAATGATGCCGCCGTTGCCCTCGCCGCCAATCACGGCGTTGGTTTCCTTCATTTTGGTCACCACGTTCACCTCGCCCACGGCGGCGGCGGCGTACTGGCCCCCGGCTTTTTCGGTCACGTCGCGCAAGGCGCGGGTGCTGCTCAGGTTGCTCACGGTGTTGCCACCGCCCAGGGTTTTTAGCACGTAGTCGGCCACGGCCACCAGCGTGTATTCTTCGCCGAACATCTCCCCGTTTTCGCTCACCAGCGCCAGGCGGTCCACGTCGGGGTCGACCACGATGCCGAGGTCGAAGCCGCCTTTTTCCAGCACTTTGGCAATGTCGCGCAGGTGCTCGGGCAGCGGCTCGGGGTTGTGGGCAAAGTCGCCGGTGGGCTCGCAGTGCAGCTTCTCAACGGTGGTCACGCCCAGCGCGTCCAGCAGCTGCGGCACCGCGATGCCGCCCGAGGAGTTCACGGCATCCACCACCACCCGGAAATTACGGGCCCGAATAGCTTCTACATCGACCAGCGGCAGGGCCAAAATGGCCTTGATGTGCTTTTTAAGAAAGGTCGCATCGGTGGTGTACTGCCCCAGCTTCGCCACGGCCGCGAACTCAAAATCCTCGCTTTCGGCCGAGGCCAGCACCTGCTGCCCGTCGGCTTCGGAAATAAATTCGCCGTGCGCGTTCAGCAATTTCAGCGCGTTCCACTGCTTCGGGTTGTGCGAGGCGGTGAGGATGATGCCGCCCGCGGCTTTTTTGGCGGGCACGGCCAGCTCCACGGTCGGCGTGGTGCTCAGGCCGAGGTCGCACACGTCGAGCCCCAGGCCCTGAAGCGTGGCGGCCACGAGGCGGCTCACCATCTCGCCCGAAATACGGGCGTCGCGCCCAATTATAATAAGCTTACTGTCTGTGGCTTGGGTTTTTACCCAAGTGCCGTAAGCGGCAGCGTACTTCACCACGTCGAGCGGCGTCAGGCCCTGCCCAACCGGCCCGCCAATGGTGCCGCGAATGCCGGAAATAGATTTTATGAGAGTCACGTAGTAGTGTTTTTGAAAGACCAAAATTAGGCATTAACCGCCGGTTGGCGACGCTGGCCGACGCCAGCATTTATCTTTGGGACAATGGAAAACCCCGCCGCTACTGCCAGCCCGCTGCTCGCCAGCGCCCGCCGCCCCGCGCAGCTCGAAGCCTTTGGTCGGCTGCTCGATGTGCTCGACCGCCTCCGCACCGAATGCCCCTGGGATAAAAAACAAACGCTGCAAACGCTGCGCCACCTCACCATCGAGGAAACGTACGAAATCAGCGACGCTATTTTGCGCGATGACCTGCCCGACCTCAAAAAAGAGTTGGGCGACGTCATGCTGCACCTGCTTTTCTACGCCCGCATCGCCGCCGAAAAAGGCGCCTTCGACATTGCCGACGTACTCAACGCGCAGTGCGAAAAGCTCATCTACCGCCACCCCCACATCTACGGCGATGCGCAAGCCGACGACGAAGAGGCCGTCAAGCGCAACTGGGAACAGCTGAAGCTCAAGGAGAACGGCAACACCACCGGCGTGCTGGGCGGCGTCCCCACATCGCTGCCCGCGCTGGTGAAAGCCATGCGCATCCAGGAGAAAGCCCGGGGGGCCGGCTTCGATTGGGAGGAGCCCGCGCAAGTCTGGGAAAAAGTACGGGAAGAGCTGGCAGAGTTTGGCGACGAGTACAGCCACGGCAACCCGGAGAAGATGAACGCCGAGCGGGCCGCCGATGAGTTTGGCGATTTACTTTTTTCCCTGGTCAACTTTGCGCGCTTCGCCGGCATCAACCCCGAAGAAGCACTAGAGCGCACCAACCGCAAGTTTATCAGCCGCTTCCAGTACCTCGAAACGGCCGCTGCCGCCAACGGCCAACGCCTCGCCGACCTCACTTTGGCGCAGATGGATGTGTACTGGGAACAAGCCAAACGTCACCCAGGCCAACCCAAGGGCACAAATTAGCGTTGGCATCATTATTCCTTCACTTTTCTTGATTATTCCTACCTTTTTCTTGCGTATCATTGGCCCCGCCCAATTTTTCTTTGGTCGGGCCGTGCTTTTTGGTTAGGTTTGCCAAGCTAAGACGGCTCGACGAGCAATCCGGACTTCGGTAAGTGCCATTTTGGTTCTTTCACCTCGAAAGTATCCGCCGCACTTTTACCGAGCTTGGCGCTTCTAACCAACTTTTTGCTTTTTCTTTACCCACTCAATTCAACTATTTCCCTCAACAACCCCCAAACACTCCAGAATAATGGAACAGAAAAATGCCACAAATACGAGCCCACGGCCCGCTGCAACAGCCGCCAAAGCCGAAGCCCAAAGCAGCGGTGGTGCCTCGCTGTTCTCCGTCATCGTCATCATCTTAGCCTTTGTCGTTGCTTACGTTATTTTCAAATTCATACTAGGAGACGGCAGCCACTTCCAGGGCGGCGTTAACACCAACGCACCCATCCCCGGCGACTTGCTCGGCACCGTATACAGCGGCGGCAACATCGTGCCTATCCTGATTACGATGTTCCTCTGCGTCATCACTTTCTCCATTGAGCGCATGCTCACCATCTCCAAGGCCAAAGGGTCGAAAAGCATCGAAGGTTTCGTGCGCAACGTGCGTCAGAAGCTGAATGCCAACGACATCAACGGTGCCCTCGCCGTGTGCGACCAGCAGAAAGGCTCGGTAGCCAACGTGGTGAAGGCCGGCCTGATGAAATACAACGAGATGACCCGCGAGCGGGGCATGTCGACCGACCAGAAAGTACTGGCCATCCAGAAGGAAATCGAGGAAACCACCGCCCTCGAATTGCCCATGCTGGAAAAAAACCTGGTAATTATCTCCACCATCGCCTCCATTGCTACCCTGACCGGTCTGCTCGGTACGGTATTCGGTATGATTAGCGCCTTCTCGGCCCTGGCCCAGGCTGGCACTCCCGACGCCGTGAAACTGGCTAGCGGTATCTCGGAAGCTCTGATTAACACGGCTTTTGGTATCGGTACCTCGGCCCTGGCCATCGTGGCTTACAACTACTTCACCAGCAAGATTGACGAATTGACCTACAGCATCGATGAAGCTGGTTTCAGCATCATCCAAACGTTTGCTGGTCAGCACGGTAACACGGGCGTTGCACAAACGGTTTAATTCCGTTTGTCGGGTCTCTTTGCTGATGCACTAAAACGCGGGGCGGTTCGTTCTTTCGAACGAGTCGCCCCATTTTAACCCCGCCCCGCAATGCCTAAAGTAAAACCGCACCGTACCTCGCCGTCGCTCGATATGACGCCGATGGTGGACCTGGCCTTCTTGCTGGTGACCTTTTTCATGCTCACCACCAAGTTCGCCCCCGAGGAGTCGGTGGTGGTGGACACCCCTTCGTCCATTTCCGACATCAAACTCCCCGAGAACAACGTTATTACGCTCACCATCGACAAAAATAAGCGCGTCTTTTTTGGCGTCGATGCTCCCCAAACCAAGATTCAGGCGTTGCAGCGGGTTGGTGCCAAATACGGTATCAACTTCACCGCTGCTCAAGCTAAGGCATTTGGCGACCTGCCCAACTTTGGGGTGCCCATCAACCAACTCGGCTCTTACCTCTCGCTGAGCAAAGAAGACCGCAAGGCAATAAACAAGACCTCGCCCGGCGTGCCGATTGATTCGCTCAACAACCAGCTGATTGACTGGGTGCTGGAGTCACGCCGCGCCAACCAGGCCGTTTTCCACAAGCCAACCTATATTGCCATCAAAGGCGATGGCGACGCCGATGTTCCTACGGTCCAGCAGGTAATCAAAATCCTGCAAGAGAAGGACATCAACCGCTTCAACCTCATCACTGATTTGGAAAACAAGCCCGTAGCTACCCGCTAATTCGGGCACCGGCTGCTACGCCGGCGCGTATTCCCATTCACTCACTTAACTAAACCCCATGGCAGAGATACAAGGAAAAGCCGATTCCGGTGGTAAGGGAGGAAAAAAGAGGGCCAAGAAGATGTCGACCAAAATCGACATGACGCCAATGGTGGACTTGGCCTTTCTGCTGCTCACCTTCTTTATGCTTACCACCACCTTCGCCAAGCCCAACGTGATGCAGCTCACGATGCCGGTGAAGAAGACCGATGACGTGGAGGACACCAAAATCAAGGCCTCGCAGGCCATGACCATTGTCCTCGGCAAAGACAATAAGGCATACTACTACTTCGGCCTCAACACGCCGAACGATAAAACGGTAGCCAAGCCCGAATTGAAAGTAACGAATTTCTCGGCGGCAGGCATTCGGCAGGTTTTGCTGGACCGGCAGCGCGTGAAGCCTGAGCCCATCATCCTCATCAAGCCCACCGCAGATGCCAAGTATAAAAACATGGTAGACATTCTGGACGAGATGAACATCACGCAGCAGAAGAAATACGCGTTGGTGAAGGTGCCCAAAGAAGACTTGGACCTTATTAAAGAATCAGCCCTATGATGGATAACGCGCAAATTGCCAGGGCCAGCCTGAACGACATCGTTTTTGAAGGCCGTAATAAGGCATACGGAGCCTATGTGCTGCGGCGCTTGTATCAGCGGCACGTTACGCGAGCACTAATTATTGCAACGGCAGTGCTTGCGCTGCTGGTGTTTTTCCCGCTCATCGCGCAGTATCTTAAGGATAAGATGCCGAAAGAGCCCAAGAAAAACCCGCAGGACAACGCGCTGATGGACGCGCCTCCCCTGGATAACACCAAGCCGCCACCCCCGCCCCCGCCCCCCGAGGCGCCGCCACCCCCGCCCCCCAAGCTCACAACCATCAAGTTTACTCCTCCGGTAGTAAAAAAAGATGAGGAAGTGAAAAAGGAAGAGGTGCCGGACCAGGAAGAACTGAAAGATAAAACCGTGGCTACCGTGAGCGTAAAAGGCAACACGGATGCTCCGGACCTTTCGGAGCTTTCGGGCACGGGCGACAAAGTGGTTGAGGAGGTTGTAGAGAACAAAGTCTACACCTACGTCGAGCAAATGCCTCAGCTGCCGGGCGGCGGCGGCAATGGCGCCATTGTAAGCGCCATCCAGAAAGCGACCCGCTACCCACCGCTGGCCCTGCGCAATCAGGTGGAAGGCCGCATCTTCGTCAGCTTCACGGTGAATGCCCAGGGCGACGTGTCGGATGTGAAAGTGGTGAAGGGTCTGGGCTCCGGCCTCGACGAGGAGACGATTCGGGCGGTGAAAACCTTGCCCAAATTTATCCCTGGCAAGCAAAACGGCCGCGCCGTTAGCGTATCGTTCACGGTGCCGATTACCTTCAAGATTCAATAAAGCATCGTTCTGGCTTAGGCCGGAGCTATCTGAAACCCCGGATTGGGCCTTGCGGCCTGGTCCGGGGTTTTTCGTTGCTGCAAGCGTGGGCGTTGAGCTGCGGTAATTTTGTATGCTTGCATACTATTATCAAGTAATAAGACGTTGGGTGTGAGCAAGCCAGTGGCGGAGGGCCCCCACCCGCGTGGCTTGGGTTCGATTTATTCACTTCAACCCATTGCTTGCCATGTCCATCCTCATCACCCTCACCCTCACTGGCTCGCTCGATGACGTTGTCTTCGAGGGCCGCAATCAGGCTTACGGCGCGTTTCAGCTACGCCGGTCGTACCAGCGCCATTTGAGCTCCGCGCTGCTCATCACTGTCGTCGCCTGCGCCCTTTTGTTGCTGCTGCCTTTTGTTTTCTGGTATTTCGGACCGGTGGCAGCAGCTGCCCCGGCTGCTATCCCGATTGACCGGCCGCTTCAGCCGCATAATTACGTCTTACCCAAAAGCCGGCCGGTGCTCCCCACAGCCACGCCGCTGACGGCGAAGGCGACGCCGCACAGTGAATTCAAAACCCATGTGGTACCCGACGCAGAAGTGAAACCAACGGTGGAATCTCCCCTGCTGCCCGACGTGGGCAAGGCTGGCCCAGCCACTACCGGCGAGGCAAACTCCACCGGCGCCAGCGCAGGTACCGCGACGGCACCCAACTCGGATTCGGCCAAGCCGGCGGTGGCCGCAAGCCCTGAAGCACTGCTAACCGCCGACGTGATGCCGGACTTTATCGGCGGCCGCTCGGCTTTGCAGCGCTACCTGCAAAAACACCTGCGCTTTCCGGCCGCAGCCATTGCCGCCCAAGCTTCGGGGCGCGTGTACGTGAGCTTCGTGGTGCAGGCCGATGGCAGCATTGGCGAGGTGACGGTGCTGAAAGGCCTGGGCTACGGCACCGAGGAAGCGGCGGCGCGCGTGGTGCGCGAAATGCCGGCCTGGACGCCGGGTATGCAAAACCACCATTCGGTGCCGGTACGGTTCACGCTGCCCATTACTTTCCAATTTGAATAGCGACGTACCGCCTTTAGCTACACGACTATTAAGAACGCCCACAGAGCCGAAAGTTGGCTGCTGCTATGAAAAGCGGCTAATTTTCGGCTCTTTTGTAGGCTGGTTCAGTTGTGGGCCATTAATCCGGCCGAACCTTTCGCGGCCATTGAACGGTTTATTACATCTCCATTCCTGCATTTACCCATTTATGCTCAACCGTCCCACAACCGAAGAACGGCTTGGTAAATCGCCCCAGCGCCTGCTGCGTTACTTTGTGCTGCTGATGGCCGTGGTGTACATGGGAATGGGCGTCTGGCTGTGGTGGTCGGCCGACTTGCCGCTGGCGGGCGGCCTGGTTACGCTGGGGCCCACCGTTCGCCGCGTGCTGGGCACGGTATTCATTCTTTACGGGCTGGTGCGTTTTGGCCGGGGCTACCAGAACTTTCGCAAAAAACCTTCTTTCGACGACAATGAGTAAGCGCGCCCCTCTTCTGACTACTGGTGCCGTTGCGGTGCTCGCGGCCATTGCCGTAGTATCGTGCAACCGGCCGGGCAAGCTGGGCGCTCAGGACACGCCCACCAGCGGCACGGTGGCCGTGAGCGTGGACGAAACGTTTGCTCCTATTCTTCAGGCGCAGGTAGACACGTTTTCGAAGCTGTATCCCAGCGCGCACGTCAAGATGCTTTTTCAGCCCGAAGAAAAGGTAATGCTGGACCTCATCAACGACAAGGCAACGCTTGCCGTGGTATCGCGTGAGTTGACCGCGGAAGAGAAAGCCGAGTTCGCCAAACAGACCATCGTGCCCCAAACCACGCGCATTGGCATCGATGGGCTGGCCATTGTCGTGAACCGCGCCAATCCGGACTCGTTGCTGACCGTGGCCCAGCTGGCCGATATCTTCACCGGAAAAACCGGCAATTGGAGCCAGGTAAGCGGCAAGAAGGACTTGGCCGCCATCAACGTGGTGTTTGATGCAAACCGGAGCAGCACGGCTCGTTTCGTGCGCGATTCGGTGACGCACGGCGCGCCCCTGACTACGCGGGTATTCGCGGCTACTTCCAACCCCGCGCTGCTCGACTACGTGGCTACCCACCCGAGCGCCATTGGCATCGTGGGCGTGAACTGGATTTCGGACCGTGACGACCCGGCCGCCATGAAATTTGCCAACAAGGTGCGCGTGGCCGGCATCACGGCGCGGCCCAACCCCAAGCCCGGCGATTACATTCAGCCCTACCAGGTGTACCTGGCCGAGAAGACGCCCGCCCAGCTGGCCGCGCAGCCCGAATTGCAGAATTACCCGTTGCGGCGCAACCTTTACGTCATCAGCCGCGAAGCCCGCTACGGCTTGGGCACGGGGTTTGCGTCTTTCGTAGCAGGCAAAGCCGGGCAGCTGATATTTCAGAAATCGGGCCTGATTCCTGCCCAGATGCAGGCCCGCATCATGGTTACGCCTAAACTGTAAACGCCTTTCGTGCGTATTGTATCTCACTTTTGCTCTTTTCATTCTTTTTTCCATCATATGAGTTTCAAGCCCTGGAAACAGCCGCTGCTCGCTGCCCTCGCAATGGCAGCCGGCACTACGGCGGCCACCGCCCAAAACGTACAAAGCGCCCAACGCGCCATCGAATTGGGTCGCTACAACGAAGCCCGCGCCATTCTGCGCCCTGGCTCCTCGCCCGAAACGGCTTTCGAACTGGGTCGCCTGTACCAAATGCGCGACATGCCGGATTCGGCTGCTTTTTATTTTAACAGAGCCTCTGGCTCCACCCCTTTCGGCCAGGTAGCGGCCGGCCGTGCGCTGTTGGCGAAAGGCCAGGTGGCCCCGGCCGAAGCCCAGTTTGACGCAGCTGCCAAAGCCTCGAAAAGCAAGGATGTCAAGGTGTTGACCATGATTGCCCAAGCCTACGGCGAAGCCGATTCGAAAGACACCGGCAAAGCCCAAACTTATCTAACCGCCGCCCAGACTGTCAACAAGACGAAAGTCGACCCGGCTTTGATGGTAGCCCGTGGCGATATTTTCCTGCACTCGGACCAAGGCGGTGGCGAAGCCATGAACAGCTACGACCAGGCCATCGCGGCAAACCCCAGCTACGCCCAGGCTTACTACAAAAAAGGTGCGCTGAGTGTGCGTTCGCGCAACTTCAACGCGGCCCGCGAGAGCCTAAATAAGGCCGTTGAGCTGGACCCCAGCTACGCGCCCGCTTACCGCGAGCTGGCCGATATGTACTACTACGCCGGCCAATACGACCTCGCGCTGAGCACCTTTCAGAAGTACATCGGCCTGGCTGAGAAGTCGCCGGCTACCGATGCGCAGTACGCTTCGTTCCTGTACTTGACCAAAAAGTACCCCGAAGCCCTGACGGAGGTGAACAAGGTGTTGCAAACCGACCCCAACAACCTCACCATGAACCGCCTGAAGGCTTATTTGCTGTACGAAACCGGCGATTATGCCGCTTCGGGCACCGCAATGGAAACGTATTTGAAGGTAGCCCCCGCCGACAAGGTTATCCCGGAGGACTTGGCCTACAAGTACAAAATCATGAGCAAAACGGGCCACGGCACTGAAGCCATTGCTGGCATCAGCGACATCATCAAGAAAGACCCGACCAAAGCCTGCGATTTCCAAAACGACCTGGCTACTATCTATGCCAACCAGAAGGACTACAAAGGCGCGGCCCGGGTGTATAGCTACAAGCTAACCAACTGCAAAGGCGACCTTACCGACCAGTTCCGCCTGGCCACGGCCCTCACCGGCGACAAGCAGTACACGCGCGCCGACAGTGTTTACAACATCATCCTAACTGCTAAGCCCACGTATGCTCCCGGCTACCTGGCGCGGGCGAAAGTAAATGCATACATCGACCCCGAAGCCAAACAAGGCCTTTCGAAGCCCTACTACGAGAAGTACATTGAGCTTTCGAAAGCCGAAGGCGCTGACCCGACCAAGTTCAAGGAAGGTGTAGTAGAAGCTAATGGTTACCTCGGCGTCTACAACTTCCAGAAAGGCGACAAAGCCGCCGCACTCGGTTACTTCGAGCAGGTGCTGGCGATGGACCCCGAAAATAAAGGCGCCCAGAACAACATCAGCATCCTCAAGGCCAAGCCCCGTGCTGCTGCTCCGGGCAGGACTGCCACTAAAGCTCCGGTCAAGAAAAAGTAACCCCTTAACCGGAAAGCAAAAAGGCCCCAACACAGCTGCGTTGGGGCCTTTTTTTGTGCATTCGTTGCTGAATTTTCTATGCGGCCCAGGCTCGCCACTTCTCCAACACAGCAGCAAAATCCTCTGGTAGCTCGGCTTCGAACAGCAGCTGCTCGCCCGAGGTGGGATGCGTAAAACCCAGGGAGCGGGCGTGCAATGCCTGCCGGGGCATGAGCTGAAACGCATTTTCTACGAAGGCCCGGTAAGTGCCCGTGTTTTGGCCGACCCGAATCCGGTCGCCGCCGTAGGTAGCATCCGAAAACAGGGGATGGCCGAGGTGCTGCATGTGGGCCCGAATCTGGTGGGTGCGGCCGGTTTCGAGTACGCACCGCACCAGCGTGACGGGGCCGAAGCTCTCCAGCACCTCATAGTGCGTCACGGCGGGCTTGCCGTGTTCGCCGCCGGGGTACACCGTCTGCACCTTGCGGTCGCGCAGGCTGCGGCCGATATGGCCGCTTATCGTGCCCGTTGGGCCGGGCGGCGTGCCCCACACCAGCGCCAGGTAGCTCCGCTTGATGGTGTGGTGAAAAAATTGCAGCGAAAGATGCGTCATGGCAAACTCTGTTTTACCAATTACCAGCAGGCCCGAGGTGTCCTTGTCAATCCGATGCACCAGGCCGGGCCGGATTTCGCCGTTGCGGCCGGTCGGCAGGTTGGCCAGGTGGTGGGCCAGGCCATTCACCAGCGTGCCCTGCCAGTGGCCGTAGGCGGGGTGCACCACCAGGCCGGCAGGCTTGTTTACGATGAGCAATTCCGGGTCTTCGTACCGAATGTCCAGGGCCATCTCTTCGGGCACTACCCGGCCCTCGCGCGGCGGCTCGGGCAGCGTGATGGTGATGGTGTCCTGCGGCTTTACCCGATAGTTGGGCTTCACCGGCGCGCCGTTCACTTCCACGGCCAGCGCCCGAATGGCTTCCTGCACCTTGTTGCGCGAGGTATTGCGCAAGCGGCCCAGCAGAAATTTATCGATGCGCAGCAGCTCCTGGCCACGGTCTACCACGATGCGGTGGTGTTCGTACAGCTCGTCACTGCCTTCCGTCTCATCCGGGTCTTCGCCTTCTAAGTCATCATTATCCAACGGGTCACTCATCATATTCAGTAGCTTAATACATAAAAAAGCCGGAGCAAATGCCCCGGCTTTTCCACAAGTCAGCGGCGGGTGCCGCTTATTTTTTGGATTTGGTCTTGGTCTTGTTTACCCCGGGGCTAACCGGAGCGGGTGCCGGAGCGGCAGAAGCGGCCGGGCCAGACTTAATGGGAGCGGCGGCACCGGGCGTAATGCCCATTTTCTTGAGCACCAGGTCAGAAATATCGCCGTCCTTGGGGGCGTGCAGCAGCAGCGGGCTGCCCCCGCCGTCGGAGTTGAAGACGTAGGTGTAGCCGTTTTCGTCAGCTACCAAGTCAATATTTTTTTGCAGCTTATCCAAAGCGGGCTTCAGCAGGGCTTGCTGCTTTTGCTGCAACGACTGCTCGGCGCTGCGCTGAAACTCCTGGATGGACTGCTGCATGCCTTGCATCTCTTTCTGCTTGTCGGCCTTCACGATGTCGGTCATCGTGGCCTCGCCGGCCTGGTACGCCTTGTATTTGGTTTCCAGCTCGGACGACTTGCTTTTCAGCTGGCTTTCCAGTTGGGTGTTGTAAGCCTTCAGGTCCGATTCAATTTGCTTGCTTTCGGGCATCTGGGCCAACACGTACTGGACGTCGGTGTAGCCAATTTTCAGGGGGGCCTGGGCCTGCGCAGAAGTGGCGGCCAGGGTTCCGGCGGTCAACAGAGCGGCGGCGAGCGTCAGACGAAAAATTTTCACGAGATTCATCAAAAAGGAAAAGGGTCAGAAAAATGTTGAGGCAAAGGTAATTACTTCGGGCTCTTCTTGGTCGAGCGCGTGGGCTTGACCGTCGGCTTGGTGCCCGAAGCTGGGTCGGGCGTGCCCGAATCGGATTCAAAATTGGGGTCAACCGGCGTTTTCGGCGTGGCTACGGTTTTCACGGTGCCTTTGGGGCCGGGCTGGTTGCGGTCTTCGGCACCCAAGCCCAATTCCTCCAGCACGAACTCGGTATAGTCGTGGGCAGGGTTGGTGTAAAGCATGGTCAAATCACCCGATTTATCGAACAAAACGGCCAATGACTTCTTTTTGGCCACTTTTTCTACTGCCTCAAATACCTTGTCCTGCACGGGCTTGGTAAGCTCCTGGCGCTTTTTGAACAGCTGGCCTTCGTAGCCAAACTGCTTATTCTGGTAGGCCTTGATGTCCTGCTCCTTCTTCAGGATTTCATCCTGACGCTTTTTTTTCATGGGCTCGGTCAGCACCACTTCTTCCGCCTGGTAGTTGTGGTATAGTTTGTCCAAGTCCTTTTTCTGGGCTTCGATTTCTTTTTGCCAGGTGTCCGACAGCGCGTTTAACTCGATTTGGGCCTTGGCGTAGTCCGGCATCTTCGCCATGATAAATTCCGAATCGACCCAGCCAAATTTTTGGGCGTGGGCTTTCGGTGCAGCAATTAACAACAATAAGGCCAGCAGCAGGCCACCAGAATTCTTCATAACCGAGGAAACGTGAAATGCTGCCCGCAAGTGCCTTGCTAGCGAATTTGTTGGCCAATGATGAAGTGGAAGTGATTGGGGTCTTGCTTGCCAGGGTTGGTAGCCGAGGGAATCACCTGGTCGAAGCCGTGCCCAAAGTCAAACCCGAGCAAGCCAAATGCCGACATGAATATGCGGGCGCCCACCCCGGCCGAGCGGTACAGCTTATACGGGTTGTAGTTCAGGTAAGAATCGTAGGCATTGCCCGCTTCCGCGAAAGCCAGCACGTACACGGTCGCCGCCGGGTTGAGGCTCACCGGGTAGCGCAGCTCCATCACGTATTTGTTGAAGGCGATGCCGCCGGCCTGGTTGGCCTGGGCTGTCGGAATGGCAAAGTTGCTGTTCGGGTCGTCGTAGCCCCGCAGGCCCACGTAGTCGGTGCCCACCAGGAAGTTGCCGCCGCCGTTGTAGCCCAGGCCCGCGCCGCCCATCTTAAACCGTTCGAACGGCCCAATCGCGCGGTTGGAGTTGTAGCTGCCCAAGTAGCCAAAATGCGCCCTGGTATTCAGCACCAGCTTGCCCACGATGGGCGTAAACCACGACGCGTCGAAAATCCATTTGTGGAATTCAATCCACTGGCTGGTATTGGGGTGGTTGGGGTTCAGCAGCGAGTACGGCGGGGTCAGGTTCACGCTCAGGCTCAACGACGAGCCCCGGCGGGTGTACGTGGGGTTGTCGATGCTATTGCGGGCCAGCGTGGTATTGAACGTGATGTTGTTGGCGTAGCCCGTGGCAAAGCCCGGCAACAAGGGATAATTCTGCGTTTGATACTGGCTGTAAGACAGCGAGTTGCTGAGCGTGAAATAGTCGTCGGGCACGCGTAGCTGCCGGCCCAGGCCAACCGTGACGCTGTTTACTTTGATAAACTGGTCGGAAGAGGCATCCAAAGCCGCGCCTGTCCGCTGAACGCTGTGGTTCAGGCTGAACGAGAAGGAGTTGGGCCGCCGCCCGCCCAGCCACGGCTCCGTGAACGAGAGCGAATAGGCCTGGTACTGCACGCCGTTGGCCTGCACGTTGAGGGCCAGGCGCTGGCCGTCGCCGGCAGGCACCGGCGTCCAGTTGTGCAAACTGCCAGCCTTGCGCAGCGAGAAGTTGTTGAACACCAAGCCGACAGTACCGATAAAGCCCGCGTAGCCGCCCCAGCCGCCCGACAGCGTAACCTGGTCCGAAGGCTTTTCAACCACGGTATAATTGATGTCCACCGTGCCATCGGCAGGGTTCGGAACCGGGTTGATTCCGATTTTTTCGGGGTCAAAATAGCCCAGGGTGGCTATCTCGCGCTGCGAGCGAATAAGCAGCTCCCGGTTGAATTTGTCGCCCGGCAGCGTGCGCAGCGTGCGGCGCAGCACGTGGTCGCTGGTCTTGGTATTGCCCGCGATGTTGATGTCCTTGATGTGGGCCTGCACGCCTTCACTCAGGCGCATCTCAATATCTATCGAATCCCCTTCGACCTTGGTTTCTACCGGGTCGATGGTAAAAAACAGGTAGCCGTCGTTCAGGTAAAGCGAAGAAATGTCTTGGCCGGTGGGGTTGTAGTTCAGGCGCTTGTCCAGGATTTCCTTGCTGTAGGGGCTGCCGGGCTTGATGCACAGCACGTTGGCCAGCGTTTTGTCATCGTAGAGGTAATTGCCGCTCCAGGTAATGTGCCGGAAGTAGTATTTCGGCCCTTCGTCGACCTTGATGCGCAACGCCAGCCCTTTGTCGTCGCGCAACAGCGTATCGCTCACGATGGTGGCGTCGCGGTAGCCTTCCGCGTTGTAAAACTCGACCAGCTTCTTTTTATCTTCTTCGTAGTCGCTCCGCTGGAACTTGCCCGAGGTCAGAAACTTGTATGGCTTCCGTTCCTTGGTCTTTTTCAGCTTGCCTTTCAGCTTGCGGTCCGTAAACGCCTTGTTGCCCTCAAAAGCAATGTCGTGAATGCGGACTTTCGAGCCCTTGTCGACATCAATGCGCAGGGCCACGCTATTGGACAAGGCCGAGTCGGCGACCTGCACGACGTTGACTTTGGCATCCAAATACCCCTTGTTCACGAAGAACTTGCGCACCTGGGTCCGCGTGTTGTTCAACAGCGCATCGGTCACCACCTTGCCGCGAATCAGGGTGATTTTTTTGGTAAGGTCCTCGGTCTGGCCTTTGCGAATGCCCGTGAACGTGAATTTTGACAAGCGCGGGCGCTCTTTCAGGTTATAATCCAGAAAAATCTTGGTGCCTTCGATGCGGGCAATGGTCACGCTGACATCGCCCAAAATGCCCTGAGCCCACAGCTTGCGGATGGACTTGCCAATTTCCTCGCCCGGCACGCTAATGGCGTCGCCCACCCGCAAGCCCGTCAGGCCGATGAGGGTGTTGGGGTCGAGGTAGCGGGCGCCACTTACCGTGATGCCACCCAGCTCGTATTTTTTGGGCTCATCGGCACCGACCGGGGCAGTCTGCTGCGCCTGCGCCGAGCGGCCGATTAAGCCCCCCAGCACCGCCAGGGTCAGCACACATCTTACAAATAAATTACGCACAATTATCATTACAGAAATTTATGATACAGCAACTTGCTCGCTGGTTTTGCCAAATCGCCGCTCCCGACGCTGGTAGGCCCGAATGGCCTCTTGAAAATGCTGCTTCCGAAAGTCCGGCCACAGCAAATCGGTGATATACAATTCTGTGTACGCCAGCTGCCAAAGCAAAAAGTTGCTGATGCGCTGTTCCCCGCTGGTGCGGATGAGCAGCTCCGGGTCCGGCATACTCGCCGTAGCCAGGTAGCTCGCCACGGTGGCCTCGGTCACGTTGGCGGGCAGCAGCTGGCCGCTGGCCACGTCGGCGGCCATGCGCCTGGCGGCCTGGGTCAGGTCCCAGCGCCCGCTGTAGCTCAAAGCCAGTACCAGCGTCATGCGGGTGCCGGCCTTGGTAAGCTCCATGGCTTCGGCCAGCTCCCGCTGGCAGCTGGCCGGCAGCGTGCTGATATCGCCAATTGCTTCGAGGCGGATGCTGTTTTTAAGCAGCGTAGCCGTTTCCTGGCGAATGGTGTGCACCAGCAGCTGCATGAGCGCCATTACTTCGAGCGCCGGACGATTCCAGTTTTCGGTCGAAAAAGCGTACAGCGTGAGGTAGCGCACGCCCAGCTCGGCCGCTTCCTCAACGGTTTCGCGCACAGCCGTGATGGCACTTTGGTGCCCAAACACGCGTAGCCCTCCCCGCTGCTTGGCCCAGCGCCCGTTACCGTCCATGATAACAGCCACGTGGGCGGGAATATTATGAGTATCTATTTCGGCCTTGCCGGTCATCCTTGCGGTTTCGCTAAAAGAGGCCGCAAGTTACGGAAATGGTTGCATTTAGCGGCTGGGCTCAACAAATTGCCTCTCATTACACTCCCACGGCGGTTGGCGCTCCGTTGACCGGGCAATTTTATCCTAACCACTACTTCAGCAGCGTTTTATTCTTCTTGTATTGGTCGGGGCACCGGATTTTATAGAACGTATACGACAGGCTTATCCCGCTATAATAATACCAGTCCTGGTCGTGGGAGTTTACCAGAAGCGGGTCCTGGTTGGATAAATGGTCGAGTTGGTCGGTAAAGGCCTTGCGAACGCCTGCTTCCAGGCCCAGGTTGAGGTGCTCCGAAAGGGCATATTTGAGCCCCACGCCAGCAGGAATGGCAAAACCCAGCATCGACCCGCGTTGGTTGAAAGCTCCGACAAGCGCCGGATTGTTGCTTATCGTCCTCGTGTTGGCATAATAGCCGGCTACTCCCACAAACAGGTAAGGAGTGAAATGGACCTTATCGGTTCGGTAGTGGTAGTCCAGGAAATTGTACTCTATCACGGCCGATGCTTCCAACAGGCTGCCTTTGGTATTTGCCTGCCGATAATTCTGTAGAGGCGGCACGCCGCCATTCAGGCCGCGCACATTGCCGTCGTCGGCCCGCAAAAAGCCTGCCGTGACCCCACCCCGCAAGGTAATGGGCACGGACACGTCCCGGCGGTAGAAAGCGGTGAAGGCCGGCCGGTTGTTCTGAAGCTGGTACTTCGGCGACACTTCGCCCCTGTAGTTGGTGGCACCGATGCCAATGCCAACCTCGCTGGTATTCTGCGCGTTGGCAGCGGAGCAAAAAAGCGCACTCCCCGCCTGCACGAGGCAGACGAGGAGTGCGCTTTGAAAACCTGAATTCGTCATCTAGAATTGCTGACTGGAAGAAAAGAAGCTCAGCCAGCGACCGTTGGCTAGCGGAATTTGGGGTTCTTGATGCGCGGCGTCAGGATGTAGTTCAACGTTACACCTGTTACGATGTACCAGTCGGTTTTTTTGCCTTTGTCGCCGCGCTGGCTGCCTTTGCTAGTGAAATTAGTAAATTCCCCCGTCTGGCTTTTCGTGATTTCGTTACCGAAATATCTCTGCTCAGCTGTAGCAGAGCCTTTAGTTGTTGGTGCGTACTCAGTTGCATATGTACCGCCCACGTCGTCGATGTAGTCGGTAAAGGTCTTACGCCACCCGATTTCCAGGCTAGCATCAAAGTTCCGGTTGATGCGGTAGCGAATACCACCACCAAAGGGAATGGAGAGCTGATATTTGCTGTAAGTCGAGGCTTGGGCCTCCGTTTTCAGGGGCTGCAAGTCTACATAAGAGCCTTCGCTCAAGCCAAGATTATTCGGTCCTACCAGCCCTTGGGGGTTGTTATAAAACCCGGCGATACCGGCAAAAACGTACGGCACGAAGTCGGGACGCTTGAGATAGTTGTTCCGGTTTTCAATCAGGTCAACGATGGCCACCGCGGAAGCTTCGAGCATATCGTTGCGGAAAGTGAAGTTACGGTTGCGGCGGAAACGAGCATCCGGGTCGCTCACGCCGTCGGTGGCTTTTTCGTCGCTGCCGGTAATGCGGCCGTAGGAAAGACCAAAACGGCCGGAAAGCCGGGGATAAAAACGACGGGTGACGGAGATGCCCGCCCCTACGCGAGTAGCACCCAGGCGCAAGCTCGAGAAGTTGGTAACCGGCGTGATATCACCAAAGTAGTTTACAGCGTTCAGGCTGAAACCCACCGAGTTGTATTGCTTTCGCTTGCTGAACTGCTGGGCATCTGCTTCTGGCGTGGCCACCAAGGCTAAGCCGAGCACAAAGGCCGCTGAATAAGTGAAAATATTTTTCATAAGGCAACGGAAATGAGGATGCGGAATTCTAGGATTGATGTGCGAGCAGTGAATACGCAGTTTCAGACGAGGACAAAAGTAGTCGTTATTCGGAACTTAAAAAAACTTCGACAGTCTTTTAAACAAAAAAACCGGTCGCTACACTTGGGTTCCGGCCGGATTGCGGCGGTCCAGGCCCCAGTTGAGCTTACTGCGCAAGGTACTGAGGAAGTTAACGTGGTTGAGTTTTACTAAGCGGGCATTGAAGGTTTCGCGGCGCACGGCAATCTGAACGGAGGCTTCGACGGGCAGGGAGCGGGAATCGAGGGCCAGCATGTAGCTGGTGCTGCGGCCTTCGATTTCAAAGGAAATCACGCTCTGGTCCGACACCACGAGGGGGCGTACGTTCAGATTGTGGGGGCATACGGGGGCAATGATAAAATTGTTGGTTTGGGGCAGCATCACGGGGCCGCCGCAGCTGAGCGAATAGCCGGTGGAGCCGGTGGGGGTGGCCACGACCAGGCCATCGGCCCAGTACGAGTTCAGGTATTCGCCGTCGATGTAGGTGTGCACGACAATCATGGACGAGGTGTCGCGCTTGAGGACGCTGAATTCGTTGAGGCCAAAATTGAGGCTGCCGAAGACGTCGGGGTCGGTATCGACGCGAATCAGGCTGCGCTCTTCGATGTTGAAATGGCCTTTGTACAAGGCATCGACGGCCTGGGCAATGCGGTCGGGCGTGATAGTGGCCAGGAAGCCGAGCCGGCCGGTGTGAATGCCCAGAATCGGAATCTGGAGGCTGCCGACGTAGGTAACGGTGTCGAGCAGGGTGCCGTCGCCGCCGATGCTGAGCACGAACTGGACGCCGCGCAGGGAATCGCCGCGGCGGAACCCGGTGGTGCCAGCCGGCAGGCGCAGGCGGTTGTCGAGGAAGGTGCGGAAAGCTTCGCCGATGCGCACTTCGGCCCGGCGCGCGGCCAGGTCGTCGAGCAGGGCTTGAATGGCCGGGGCGGCTTCGTCGTCGAAAGGCTTGCCGAGGATGGCGATTTTCATGCGGAAAAAAAAAGCGGGTTACGTAACGGAAAGGAGGCTACGTAACAAATAAGTAACCGAGTGAGCGCGGCAAGCCCGCTAAATCGGAAACTCGGTGCGAAAGAAATAGCCGGTTTGGCCCAGGCCATTCAGGGTGTATTCAACTGTAAAAACCCGGTCGTAGTACGTGACGAGGTGCAGGCCGAGGCCCACGGCGCTCAGCAGGTGGTTGGGAAGGCGGTTTTGGGGCAAGGGGCTGGGCGCGGCCACGTAGCCGGCATCGGTAAAGATATTGAGGTAGAGGGCGAGCGGGATGGTATTGATTTTGGGGTTGCCGACGGCTTGCAGGCGGATGGGCCGGGGATGAAGCAACTGGTAGGACAGCCCTTGCTGCACCAGGCCGTAGTGGCGGCCGTCGATTACGTACTCATCGTAGCCCCGCACGAGGTCGGTGTAGCCCAAGGCCCGGGCGTCGGCGTAGGCCAAATGCCGGGTGAGGCGGGCCTGCGCGCTGACGCCCACGCTGTAGTAAAAGTCGTGGCCGAGCGCCAGGTAGCGGGCGTAGTTCAGGTGCAGGGTGGTTAGGCCGGGCGTGGCACGGGCCAGAAAAACGCGGTGCGTGAGCGTGGCCTGGGCGTACTGGCCGGTGAGGGGATAAGCAAACGTGTTGCGCTGGTTGCGGGTGCTGGTCAGGGTCAGGTCGAGGTATTCGCGCTGGGTGCGGCCCTGGTAGTAGTCGGGGTTGTAATACCTGACGGAATCACCGATTTGCTCGCGGTGATAGGAGACGTCGAAGGCCGTGAGGAACTGGACGGTGTGGCGGAGCCGGAGCCCGGCCGTGGCGTAAAACCGTTGGATGGGGAAGCTCGCGTCGGCCCGCAGCGGCACGAGGCGGTCGGCGCGGGTGAGGTAGTCGAGCGAGTGGCTTTGGTAGAAGGAAGCGCCCAGGCCCAGGCCCAGGCGGCGGGAGCGGCCCAGGCCCGGCGCTTCGTAAAACAGCTCGTATTTCCGGTTGAAGCCCAGCTGAAGGTTGGCGATAACCTGCTCATTTCGGCCCCGGAAGTTGCTGCGCAACACGTGCACGCCGTAGTCGACGCGGCGCCAGCGGTCGGAGCGGTCGAGCCAGGAGCGCAGGTTGCGGTCGGCCAGCGAGAGAATGGGCACCGGAAAAGTGTACCATCGCTCCTGCACGCCGAAAACAACGATGAGCCGGTTGCCGGCGCAGCTGGCCTGCACCACCACCGCGTGAAAGAGCTGGAGGTTGAACAACCGGCGGCGGTTGGCTTCGAGGCGGGCCGGCAAGTCGGCCAGGGCGAGGGTGTCGCCTTCGTGAAAATCCAGCTCGGCGCGCAGGATGCGCTCTTTGGTCACGGCGTTGCCCGCGAAAAGAATGGTGCCCACCGAAGCGCGCGCGATGCCGGGACACGGCACGATGCGCACCAGCGTATCGGCCGGGGCAACCACGGGCCGCAGCGCGTGGGGCAGCGTATCGGGTGGGGCCGGGCCAAGGCTAACGCTGGCCAGCAGCACCCGCAACAACAACAGAATTCCCAACACCCGACTTTAGACGCTCAGGTACCGCAAAAGGGCGTCGTAGCGCTCCTGCTCGTCTTCGCTGGCCACGGCGGTGCCGCTGAACTGCGCCGTGACGACGTAGCCAAACCGTTCGAGCGTGGCCGTGATGCGGGCCAGGTTGTCGGTGTTCAGCTTGAGGGTGAGGCGGATGCGGTAGGGGTCGATTTCGTCCTGCGCGACCAGGGCGCTGATGATTTTGGCGTTGTTCTCCTCGACGTAGCGGCTGATTTGGCTGAGGGAATAGTCCCGCTCTTCCATCGAGAGGACGATGATGCCGCCCTGGCCGCCGGCCGGCTGCTGCCCAAACGCGGCCAGCGCGTCGGCGATGGTGACGACGCCGGCGTACTCGTGCCGCTCGTCGACGACGGGCACCAGCTGAATTTTGTTTTCAATGGCCAGCTCCATCACTCGGTAAAAGTGCTGGTTGGGGCGCACGTAGGCCTCGGCGTAGCCCAAGGGCAGTTCGGAAAGCAGGGTTTCGGGGTCGTCGAAGTCGGCCAGGTCGGCTTCGGTGACGAGGCCCCGGTAGTGCCGGTCGTCGAGCACGGGCAGCTGGGCCACGTGAAACTCGTCGAGCCAGCGCGCCGCTTTGCCCGCCGAATCGGTGCCCTTCAGGGACGGAATCATTTCGTTGAGTAAATCTTCGGCGAGTAGGGCAGGCATATTCTTTTTAGTTAGTAATGTCGGATGGATAGATGATAGGTTGATGAAAAAATAGTAAAAAAGACATAAAGGGTCACTAGGAATCAGCGGAGTGACGGCGAACAACAATCGAGCCGGCCAAATGATATCGGCCGTTTAGGCGGCCACGGCCGGGGCTACTTCGGTCGTACGAAGAAACCGGCGCAGGCAGGCATTGAAACCGGCGGGGCGCTCCATCATGGGGGCGTGGCCGCAGTGGTCGAGGAAGCGCAGCTCGGCCTGGGGCAGCAGGCGGGCAAATTCGTGGGCGACGAGCGGCGGCGTGATGGTATCGTTCAGCCCCCAGACCAGCAACACGGGCACGGCAATTCCGGTCAGCTCCTTGCTCAGGTTGTGCCGCTGCGCCGAGCGGGCAATGGAGATGATGCGCAGGCACTTGGCGTTGGAATTGGTGACGTTGAACACCTCGTCGACCAGCTCCTGGGTGGCAACGCTGGGGTCGTAGAACGTGTAGCCGACCCGTTCCTGCACGTAGGCGTAGTTGCCGCGCTTGGGGAAGGAGCCGCCCATGCTGTCTTCAAACAAGCCGCTGCTGCCGGTGAGCACCAGGCGGCTGACGCGGCGGGCGTTGTTCAAGGTATAAACCAGGGCGATGTGGCCGCCCAGCGAATTGCCCAGCACCGTGAAGGTGGGCGGCAGGCCCAGGGCTTGCACGAAGCCTTCGACGTAGCCCACCAGGCCCGGCACGCCGGCCTGGGTCAGGGGCATGTCGTAGATGGGCAGCAGGGGGATGATGACCCGATAATCGGGCGCAAATTCCAGCACCACGTCCTGCCAGTTGCTGAGGGCCCCAAAAAGGCCGTGCAGCAGCAGCAGCACCGGGCCCCGGCCTTCGTCGACGTATTCGTACCCTTGGTGGTGCTGGTGGCGCAATTCCATCTCGTCTGTCGTCAGTTGCCGGCGGTTTAGGCAATGATACAACACCGCAGCCAATTGGCCAAAACTGCCAGGCCGTGCGAAGTAAGCAGGGCTTCGGGGTGAAACTGGACGCCGTAGAGCGGCAGCCGGCGGTGGCGCAGGGCCATGAGCTCGGGCTGCGGGCCGGTGGTGTAGGCCAGGGGCACCAGCGCCGGCGGCAGGGGCGCGCTGAGAATGAGCGAGTGGTAGCGCGTGACCTGCTGCGTGGCGGGCAGGCCGGCAAAAAGCGGCTCGGCGGTATCGCAGCGCATTTCGGACACTTTGCCATGCATGGGCCGCGCCGCCCGGACGACGCGGGCCCCAAAAAATTCGCCCAACGCCTGGTGCCCCAGGCACACCCCGAGCATGGGCGTGCGCCGGTGAAAGGCCTGAATGACGGCCGGCATCACGCCCGCCTGGGCGGGCGCGCCGGGGCCGGGTGAAAGCACGAGGCCGTCGAAATCCAGCGCTTCGAGCTCGGCCAGGGGCACGTCGTTGCGGCGCACGAGTACTTCGGCCCCCAGCTGGCGCAGGTAGTCGGCCAGCGTGAAGGTGAAGGAGTCGAAGTTATCGAGCAGCAACAGGCGCATGGTTTTTTACAATGAGGAATGAGCAATGAAGAATGAGCAATTGTCATTGCGAGGCCGGAGGCCGTGGCACCCGAAGGTCAGCGTAGCTAATCCGTCCTGTTCTCAGCAACTCACCCTGAGTTGTGACACGTCCTTTTCTGGGACCGGAAAAAGCCTCCTTTCTAGGCAGGGCCGGGGCTTTTTCACATTAGAAGGCTGGCTGCTTTTACAGGACAGATTGACGCCGCTTGATGCGCGGAATGTCGTGCCTCCTCGCAATGACAATTCTTCATTCCTCATTCCTCTAGGACTTGCGCAGTTGAAAAATTATTCTTGATAATCAAGTAGTTACCTGGGTATCAAAAGCAGCTTCAGTTACTAAGAAACAGGCCTTGACGCATCGGGAAGGCGTTTTGATTTTTTCAACTGCGTAAGTCCTATCCTCATTCCTCATTCTTCATTAAGCGCAGCGTCAGCTTTTCACGAAGGATGCCCGCATGCGCACCAGCAAATCCTGGGCGAAGGGCAGGGCGTAGCTGGTGAGCTGCAAGGCCAGCGGCGTGGCCTGCCGCACGATGGGCAGCACCTGCGAACCCGCCACGAGGCTGGGCGACAGCAGGTGCACGCCCGCCAGCCCCGTGCCGTGGAGCAGCAGGCTCAGCCCCAACAGCCACTTGATGGCACCGGCGGCACCACCCAGCAAATTATCGAGCACGCCCAGCGGGGTGAGGTGTACGGCGGTTTTGAGCAGGCCGCCGAGCAGGTGCACGCCCCACATAATGGCCACGAACACCAGCGCGAACGACACCAGCGGCAGCATACCGAAGGCACTGCCCACGTAGTGCCGCACCAGCGGCACGGCGGCCGAGAGCAAGCCGAGCCCGCCCACCACGGCCAGCACGAAGGCCAGCAGCGACACCGCTTCCAGCACCAGCCCGCGGCGGTAGCCCTTCACGGCGCCAATGCCGAGCGGCAGCAGAAGCAGGATGTCGAGGGCGGTCATGCGGGAGGTAAAATTAGCGGAACGTCATGCAGAGCGCAGCGAAGCATCTTGCTTGGGGCAGTAACTCAATGGAGGCAACGAAGCGGGCAAGATGCTTCGCTGCGCTCTGCATGACGTTCCTTAAAACTCAATTGCTCTACAGGTTGGTGTTGTTGAGCAGGTGGCCCAGCACGTCGGAGATGCGCTTGCCGTCGGCTTGGCCGGAGAGCTCGCGGGCGGCCACGCCCATTACTTTGCCCAAATCGGAGGGGCCGGTGGCGCCCACGCGCTGGATGATGTGGACGAGGCGCTCGACCAAATCGGCTTCTGAGAGCTGCTGGGGCAGGTATTCTTCGATGATGGCGAGCTCGGCCAGCTCGTTTTGTTCGAGCTCGGAGCGGAACTGCTCTTTGTAGATGGCGGCGGCGTCGCGGCGCTGCTTGGCGGCTTTGTTGAGCAGCTTCAATTCGGCTTCGGGGGCGAGGGCCGCGCCGTGGGCGCCCTCGGCGGTTTCGGCCAGCATAATCTGCGATTTGATGCTGCGCAGGGTGGTGAGGCGCACTTTGTCTTTGGCCAGCATGGCTTGCTTGATGGCGGCGTCGATGGTGTCTTTGAGCATGATGGGGGAAATTGGCGGGTTAGCGCGTGAGAGAATGGGGCGGGCGCCCGGCTCCTCCCGGAACAGGGGCGGCGGCCGGCGTAATTTCGCCCCGAAGCTACGGCAGCCGGCCCGCAAGGCTTGCCTGAGCCCCGACGAGCCGGCCCGAAGGAGGCGCCGGTGCGCCGTTGTGCGCGGCCGAACGTATTACTTTATTTCCGATTTTCTCCGTGACCAAGCTCAGCGTCAACATCAACAAACTGGCCACCTTGCGCAACGCCAGGGGCCACAACCGGCCCGACATTCTGCAAGCCGCCCGCGACATCGAGCGCTTCGGGGCCGAGGGCATTACGGTGCACC
>CAXTCS010000015.1:0-30517 GCA_964242365.1 uncultured Hymenobacter sp.
CCCCGGCTGGCCCTGGCCGCCATCGGCGGGCGCGGGGCGCTGCTGAGCCGGGTGCGCCGCCTGGTGCAGCGCCGCCCCGCCGCCCCCACGCTGGCCGAAGGCCTCATGGCCGGCGCGCTGGTGTTGGGCGGGCTGGGGCTGCTGGGCGGCAGCGTGGCGTTGGCCGGGCCATTGGCCAAGGCCACGCTGCCGGTTGCGAACCGTTTGGTGCACGCGGGCTTTGGGGCTGGTGCCGAGCAGGATACCACGAAGCCGAAGCCGAAATCAGCAGCCGTGCCCACGCCTTCCCCTTCGGAAGCTGGTGCGGAGCCGGTGCGGGCCCAGGCGCCGCCCGAAAACCAGCCCGGCAGCGCCAGCGAAGCCGCCCCGCTGCCCGCCCCGCAGCCCGACCAGGACGGCGACCCCGGCACGGTGGTGGTCACGAGGGATAAAAAAGGCCGCCTGACCAGCCTGGTGGTGAACGGGCAGCCCGTGGCCCTGCCCGCCAGCAAGCGCTCGAAAGCCGAGCGCCGCGCCGGCCAGCAGGTGACGGTGGTGCCCGTGCCGCCGGCCGCGCCAGACCGCCGGAACAGCCCTTTCGAATACAGTACGCGGGAACTGGACCGGGCCGGGCGACAGACCGACCAAGCTGGCCGGGAGCTCGACAGCCACGGCCGCGACCTGGACCGGGCCGGCCGGGAACTCGACAAAGCTGGCCGCAAGCTGGACAAGATGGGCCGCGAGATGGATAAGGATGCCCAAAAAAGCGGCCGGAAAAGTGGTTCCTACACCTACCACGAAAGCCACCGCGCCGGCCGCAACAGCAGCAACATCAACATCGACATCGACGAGCAGGCCATCAATGAACTGGTGAACAACGCGCTGAAGCTGGGCAACGTGGGGCTCAATATCGGCCTGCAAGCCGCCAGCGAAGGCATCGACGAAGCCCGCCGCAGCCTCGAACAAACCCTGCGCGACCCCAGCACCAGCGCCGACGCCCGGCGGGCCACCCGGCAAGCCCTGGCCGAATTGCGCCGCGAACAAAGCCGGCCTCCGCGCCAAAATCCCGACCGCGCCCAGGAGGCCCGTGACCGCCAGCAAGAAGCGCAGGACCGCCAGCAGGAGTTGCAGGACCGCCGCCAGGAGTTGCAGGAGCGCATCCAGGAGTCGCAGCAGGAGCTGCGCGACCTGGACGAAGCCCGCGCCGACCGCGCCCGTGACCGCGCCGACCACCGCCGCGACGACAACGACGCCCTGATGGCCGAGCTCGTGAAAGACGGGCTGGTGAAAGACCGCAACCACTTTCAGGTGAAGCTCACGGCCCGCAGCCTGGTGGTCGACGGCAAGGAGCAGCCGCCGCAGGTGTTGCAGAAGTACCTGAAGCTGTACGAAAGCACCGGCCGCAAAATGAGCGCCACCACCGCCATGGTGCTCACCCGCAACAGCGACAGCAGCACCATCATCGACAACAACGACGACGGGCCGACGCCGCCCCGGCCGCCCCGCACCCCGCGGGCACCCCGCGCCCCACTAGCCCCAATGGCCGCGCCGCCGCTGCCCCCCGTGTCGCCGATGGCCCTGCCGGCGCCGCCGGCCCCGCCCCGCCCCGACACGGAAACCCTGCGCAACGAGCTGCGCAAAGACGGCCTGATTGGCGCGAACGACCGCAGCTTCCAGTTGCAGCTCAACGGCGCGGGGCTGACGGTGAACGGCCAGCGCCAGCCCGCCGCGCTGGCCGCCAAGTACCGCAAGCTGATGGGCCACGACGACGGCAAAACCTTCAACGTGACGATTTCGAGCCAGGAGTAACCAAGCGAAACGACCAGCGCAAAAGGCCGGTTTCCCTCGGAAAAACCGGCCTTTTTGGGGTCCTGTTTTTTAGTTGCTTGTTGCTCGTTTCTGGTTGCTTGTTTGTGGTTAATTACCAGCGGAAAACGAGCAACCAGAAACGAGCAACCAGAAACGAGCAACCAGAAACGAGCAACCAAAAACGAGCAACCAGAAACGAGCAACCAGAAACCAGCAACCAAAAACGAGCAACCAGAAACGAGCAACCAGAAACGAGCAACCAGCAACCAAAGCGCCGGCTTCCGCCGCAACTGTGTAACAGCAGTTATTAATATGGAAAAACACGTCCGCGCACGCAACTACCGGGTGCTGGCCCGCATCTGTTGGCCTACCCGGAAGGCTCTTATTTTCCGGCCGAATGCTATGCGCCGTTTGTTACTGGTTTGGTGGTTGGGAGTTTTTGCGGGCGTGGCCCACGGCCAGGCCCCGTCGGCCGCCGCCGACGCGGCCAAGCCCGCGCCCAAGCGCCAGCTTCAGGCCGTGCGCATCAGCACCCCGCCCAAGCTCGACGGCCTGCTCGACGAAGCCGTGTGGCAGACGGCCCCCATCGCCTCCCGATTCTATGAGCTGGAGCCCACGCCGGGCCCCATCGAAAAACACCCCACCGAAGTGCGCGTGCTCTACGACGACGCCGCGATTTACGTGGGCGCCATCATGCACGACGTGGCGCAGGACTCCATTTTGCGCGAGCTGAGCGCCCGGGACAACATCGGCAACTCCGACTGGTTCGGGGTTTTCCTCGATACCTACGACGACCACCTCAACGGCTACGAGTTCATCCTGACGTCGGGCGGCGTGCAGTTCGACGCGCGCCAGTCGCCGGCCAACGGCGAAGACAACAACTGGAACGCCGTGTGGGACTCGCGCACCGCCCTGCGCGGCACCGACTGGGTGGCCGAAATCCGCATCCCGTACTCGGCCATCCGCTTCAGCAAAGCCAAGGAGCAGGTGTGGGGGCTGAACTTTGGGCGGCAGCGGCGCAGCTCGCGCCAGAAGTTTTTCTGGAACGAAGTAAAGCCCCAGGTCGACGGCTTCGTGAACCAGTGGGGCGAGCTCACCGGCCTGCACGACCTCCAGCCGCCGCTACGCCTCTCGCTCACGCCCTACGTGTCGGGCTACGTCAACCACTACCCCTACCACGACCAGAGCAAGAAAAACACCACCACGAGCTTCAACGGCGGGGCCGACGTGAAGTGGGGCATCAACGAAAGCTTTACCCTGGATGCCACGCTGGTGCCCGATTTCGGGCAGGTGCAGAGCGACAACCAGGTGCTCAACCTCTCGCCCTTTGAGGTGCAGTACAACGAAAACCGCCAGTTTTTCACCGAAGGCACCGAGCTGTTCAACAAAGGCGGGCTGTTTTATTCGCGCCGGGTGGGGGCGCAGCCGCTGGGCTTCGACGGCGTGGGCGACCAGCTCCACGCCGGCACCCGCGATGCCGAGGGGCACCGGCACGGGGGCGAATTTGTGGTCCAAAACCCCGGCACCACGCGCCTGCTGAACGCCACCAAAGTGTCGGGCCGCACCAGCAACGGTCTGGGCGTGGGCATTTTCAACGCGGTGAGCAACGACGTGTACGCCACCGTGCAGGACAGCACCACCGGCGCCCGGCGCGACGTGCTGACCCAGCCGCTGAGCAACTACAACATCGTGGTGCTCGACCAGAGCCTGAAAAATAACTCCTACGTCAGCCTCATCAACACCAACGTGACGCGGGCCGGCCGCACCTACGACGCCAACGTGACCGGGGGCCTTTTTCGGTTCGCCAATAAAAAGAATTCCTACGCCCTCGACGGCCGCGTGGTGTACTCCAGCCGCCGCGGCAAGGCCTTCAACGACACCACCGAAATCGACGACCGCAACGGCTACAAGTACTACCTGAACTTCAGCAAAATCTCGGGCAACTTCACCTGGAACGTCGACCACGGCATCGAGTCGCACAGCTACAACCCCAACGACCTGGGCCTGCTCTTCGGCAACAACAGCATCGAGCAGTCGGTCAACGCCAGCTACAACATCTACAAGCCGTTCTGGAAGGTTAATAAGCTGATAACCTACGCCTTCTTTGACTACACGATGCTGGAGCAGCCCCGCCGCTACCGGAGCATGGAAGTGGCCGCGGGCGGCAACACCACCTTTACCAAAAGCTTCCTCACCACGGGCATCAACTTCGACGCCGAGCCGTTTAGCCGCGACTACTTCGAGCCGCGCCGCGCCCCCCTCGGCAAGTACTACGTGCGCCGGCCGGCCGGCTTTGGCGCGAATGGGTTTTTCTCGTCCGACTACCGCAAAAAATTCGCTTACGATATCAACTACTCGGCCCGTTTCTTTGCCGCCGACGGCGCGCGCCACCACCGCGATTCCTATTCCCTGACCCTGGGCCCGCGCTACCGGGCCAGCAACCAGCTCAGCTTTGTGTATTCCATCGGCTACTCGGTCGCCAAAAACCAGATTGGCTACGCCGGCGGCCTCGACCCCACCCAGCCGCTGGACCTGCTGACGTACTACCAGTTTGGCGGCGACACCGGCGACGTGCTGCTGGGCCGCCGCCACGTGACCACCTTCACCAACACGGCCACGGCCACCTACACCTTCACCAACCGCATGTCGTTCAACATCCGGCTGCGGCACTACGTGAGCAACGTGCACTACCGCGACTTCGCGCGCCTGCGCCCCGACGGCGTCGAAACCCCGGAGCCCGACTACGCGCGCAACCGCGACAACACCTTCAACGCCTTCAACATCGACGCCGTGTACTCGTGGTGGTTTGCGCCCGGCTCGCAGCTAAGCATTGTATGGAAAAACGCCGGCGCGTCGTTTTTCGAAGGCAACGACGCCACCCCGCTGTATTTCGACAACCTGAGCAACACCATCAACACCCCGCACAATAACTCGGTGTCGATAAAAGTGCTCTACTACCTCGATTACCTGGCCTTGCGGCCCCGGCGCGGGTAATAGGTTGCTGGCGCCCGCGTCGCATCGAAGACGTGCGCCAGCAAGATAATGGCCTGTGCGAAAACGCAATATATTACTTATCTACTTTTTATCTTTTGGTGGATTAGGGTCATTTCCGTAGCTGTCTTTGGCTCGTATTCTGCCATCCTTGCCGTGAATTACCAATTCAGACTTATTGCTTTTAGCTATTCCTCTGGCAACCTTAATAGCGTCTTTTTGGGTCTCAGTAATAAGAGTAAACTTTCCACTACCTTCTCTTTTCACTGCCCAGCCATTTCCCAATGGCAGGACATGTTGATTTTTCTTTACCATGATTACATTAAGGCTGAGTTACAAAATGGCTTGAATAATTTTTTTTATTGCGGTTATTGTATTTACAGCGTCTCTTTTAAGCACTTTCTGCACTTTATATCTAATTTCTGGGTCCCAAGCAGCAACCAAGTTCCATTCACTCAATAACCGAAGTTTAACATTATATTCCGACCCTGAATAAAATAATAATTTATTCAAGTCATGGTTTCGAATATCTCTGACTTGCGTTATCGCAACCGCTAACAGCTGCTGACTACTTAAACTGTTTTGGTAAGCTATAAATTCAGTCTTGTCTTCTGGAAATCCTTGTGTAAAGTTAAAGAGTCTACAGATTTTTAATTTCAATGCTAGCTCCAGCGCATACCCGGCTATATAAACCGCTGCCGCATAGCGTCTATTAGCGGCAAGCACATCGGCATCTTTTAATTTTTGAGCTACAAGCGCTTTCAAAGTCTTCTTAGAAATCATAAATTTATTTTAAAGGGCTAAAGTAGGCACCTCATCGCAGCTTGTAGGTGGCATGGGGTAATACCAGACGTCCGCTCGCGATGTTGCGCCGCCCCACAGGCCTGTCGCTACCGCCCGTTCCTCACCCCAGCCCCAGCAGCGCTTCGGCCGCCGCGAACGGCGTGAGCCGCCCGGCCGCCACGGCGGCCCGCACCGCCGGCAGCCGCTCGCGCACCGCCGCGTTGGCATAAAAGCGGCTTTCGAGCGCCTGCGCGATGCTTTGGTGCAGCCACTGAAGCTGCTGCTGCTGCCGCCGCAGCCCGAAATAGCCGCTTTGCCGGGTGGCCGCCGCGTAGGCTTCAATCACGGCCCACGCCTCGGCCAGGCCGGTGCCGTCCACCGCCGAGGTGAGCAGCACCGGCTGGGCCTGCCCCGAGGGCGCGGGCGGAAACAGGTGCAGCGCGCTCTGGTAGTCGAGGCGGGCGCGGCGGGCGGCCGGCTCGTTGCCGTGGTCGGCCTTGGTGATGCAGAGCGCGTCGGCCATCTCCATAATGCCGCGTTTCAGGCCCTGAAGCTCGTCGCCGGCGCCGGCCAGCAGCAGCAGCAGGAAAAAATCGACCATGCCGTGCACCGTGGTTTCGGACTGGCCCACGCCCACGGTTTCGACGAAAATGACGTCGTGGCCCGCCGCTTCACACAATAATAACGCCTCCCGCGTGGCACGGGCCACGCCGCCCAGGCTGCTGCCGGCCGGCGAGGGCCGGATGAACGCCGCCGGGTGCGCCGCGAGCCAGGGCATCCGGGTTTTGTCGCCCAAAATGCTGCCCCCGCCGCGCTGGCTGCTGGGGTCCACGGCCAGCACGGCCAGCTTCAGGCCCTTGGTTTCGACCAAATACCGGCCCAGGGCTTCGATAAACGTGCTTTTGCCCACGCCCGGCACCCCCGTGATGCCTACCCGCAGGCTGCGCCCGGTGTGCGGCAGCACCCCCTGCAACACCTCCTGGGCCAGGGCCTGGTCGGCGGGCAGGGTGCTTTCGACCAGCGTGATGGCGCGGCCCAGCACCGTGCGGGAGCCGGCCAGGATGCCGGTGGCGTACGCGGCGGCGGAAAGGCGTTTGGGAGGCAAAATAGGGGCGTAGGGTTTAGCTTGCGGGCGGATGCGGTGGGCGCAAATAAGAACGAGTCCTGAGAACGTGTAGCAAGAACGAGCAACACGAACGTGCAACAAGAACGTCATGCCGAGCGCAGCCGAGGCATCTCGCTCGCTTCGTTGAACCGAAGGTCAGCGTAGCTAACGATTGGATTACTGCTGCACGCGAGATGCCTCGGCTGCGCTCGGCATGACGTTCTTGTTGTCCGTTCTCATGGCTCGTTCTTGCTACACGTTCTTATTTGCGCCTACTTCATCCGCCCGCAAGCTAAACCCGCTACTTGTTTCCTGTATGAAAGCTTCCCTTCGCTTGTTGCCGCTGGCCGCCGTGCTGGCCCTGCCCGACGCGGTGCGCGCCCAAAACGAGCTCAGCAATTTTACCGCCACCGGGCGCGGCGGGGTCATCAACACGTTTGCGCAGGACTACCAGGCCATCGGCATCAACCCCGCCAACCTGGGCCGGCCCGGCGAGGCGGCGGTGGCCTTCAGCGTGGGCGAAGTGGGGGCGGGGCTGGCCTCGCGCACGCTCAGCAAAACCTTGTTCAAACACATTCTTTTCGATGGCAGCCAGGCCGTTGGCCCCGCCGAAAAAGCCGAGCTGCTGAAAGGGTTCGAAGGCGACAACGCGCTGAATGTCAATATCGATGCCACCACGCTGGCCCTGGCCATTACCTTGCCCGAGGGCCTGGGCAGCGTGGCCTTCAGCAACCGCCAGCGGGCGGGCGCCCACCTGGCCCTGAACCACAACGCCGCCGACGTCATCGTGAACGGCCAGAACGCGGCCAGCATCCAGCAGTATTACCCCACCGACCCCGCCACGGGCTACCCCACCGGGCCGGGCCTGCCCGCGCCGCCGATTTCGGCTTTCCTCGACGGCACCACCATTCAGCTGGCCTGGACGAGCGAGTACAACATTGCCTACGGCTTGCAGGTGCTCGACATTCCGGGCTGCAAGCTGTCGGCCGGGGTGGGCTACCGCTACATTCAGGGCATCGGCATCGCCGACATTCGGGTGACCAACGGCAATTTATCGGCCTACACCGCGCTGTCGCCCGTCTTCGACATCAACTACGGCCGCCTGGCCAGCAGCCCCCAGTTCAATGCTGAAACCGGCTCGGGGCTGCACCCCGTGGGCCACGGCAACGGCTACGACCTCGGCGTGTCGGCCGAAGTGGGCAAGGTGCTGCGACTGGGCGCGTCCGTTACGGATGTGGGCGCGATGACCTGGACGGGCAACGTCGTCACCGCATCGGACCAAACGCTGCAGCCCACCTCCGCCACGGGCCTCTCGACTTATAATGTGGTGAAGGAAATCGCCAAGCAGTTCGACACCGACAAAACCAACCTGTTCGCCTACCAGGGCGTGCAGGAGCACCGGGCCGCGCTGCCGGCCAAGCTGCGGCTGGGCGCGGGCGTGCGCATCAGCAGCTTTTTCGAAGCCGGCCTCGACTTCACCGCGCCCCTCAACAAGGTGGCCGGCAACCTCACGTCCCCGTTCGTGGGCCTGGGCGTCGATTACCGGCCCATCCACTGGCTGCGGCTGAGCAGCGGCGTGAGCGGCGGCGCGGGCTACGGCACCAGCCTGCCGCTGGGCGTCACGCTCGTGACCCCGGTGTGGGAAGCCGGCATCAGCTCGCGCGACGTGACCGGGTATTTCAGCGAAAAAGCACCGTATTATTCGGTTGCGCTGGGTTTTCTGCGGTTTAAAATTGGCGGCAAAAGCTAGGACGCTGCACTTAATGAAGAATGAGGAATGAGGAATGGTCATTGCGAGCGCAGCGAAGCAATCCGTCCTGTTCTCAGCGACCGACCAGCCCTGATTTGTGACACGCCCTTTTAATGGACCGGAAAACGCCTCCTTTTTGGGCAGGGCCGGGGCTTGTCACATTAGGAGGTGAGTCGCATTGACAGGACGGATTGCTTCGCTGCGCTCGCAATGACCATTCCTCATTCCTCATTCTTCATTCCTCATTAAGCGCAGCGTTACGCGCAGCGTTACGGTACTACCACAAACGCGGGCAGGCCCAGCTTGCTGCGGCGGCCGCCCAGTTTCAGGCCTTCGTCTACGTAGTGGCAATCTTTGCCCAGGGCGTTGGGGGCTTCGATGACGCCGAGGTTGGGGTTGTCTTCGCGGGCCACGTAGATGCGGCCGTCGGGGCCGCGTTGGAGGGCGCCGATTTTGCGGTTGGCCGACTTGCCGACCAGCGTTTTGGTCTTGGTTTTGAGGTCGAACTGCCAGATTTCGGTTTGGCCGCCGCCCACGCCGTTGCAGGTGCCGTAGACTTTGGTGCCGTCGGGCGAAAACTCGACGCCGTAGGCCTCGGCGTAGGGCCCGAAGCTGCGCGGGTTGCTCACCTTGCCGGTGGCGCGGTCGAAGTCGTAGACTTCAAACTTGTTGCTTTCGCGCCACAGAGCGGCGGCGAGGTGGCGGCCGTCGGGCGAAAACTTGAGGGCACCGATGGCGTTGCGGCCGGGGCCAGCGTTCATGCTGCCCACGTTGCTGAACAGGGGTTTGCCGGAAGAAATGCCGTCGGCCGTGACGAGGTACGAGACGAAGGCGTTGGAGTTCCAGCGGTGGGCGAGCACCCAGGTATCGCGGCCGTTGGCGTGGCGCACGGCGGCCAGCTTTTCGGCCACCGGCTGGATGAGCAGCAGGTTCACGCGGGGCAGGTCGCCGAGGCCGTCGGCGCGGGTCATGTCCACGATGGAGTAGCGCAGGCCGTTGGGCGTGCCCTGCGGGGCGACGGTGAAGATGTAGAAGATGTTGCCCGAGCCGGGGTCGGGCACGATGAGGGCCGACTGGGTGCTGCTGCCGCTGCCCATCAGCTTGTGGCCGTTGGGCATGGGCTGGTGCTGGCGGTTCCACACGGTTTCGCCGTTGGTGTAAAACAGCAGCTCGCCCGCGGCGGTGGTGGCCACGGCGCAGCCCTCGTAGGTGCTCATCTTGCCGTCGTTGAGGGGCTTGGGCACGTTGCCGTCGGCGAAGCTGAGGCCGGCCTGCTGGCCAAAATACCAGAGGTCGGTGGGGCGCTGGGCGCGGGCCGCCAGGGCCAGCAGCAGCGGAAGCATGGTAAAAAAGAGGCGTTTCATGGTCGATGAATGCGGGTGGTAAGGGCAACTAACGAAAAAACCGGGCCGGGTGGTGCGTTGGGGGTGGTTTGTTCTGGCGTTGGGCTTCACGAGACCCCCACGGGGCCAGCCCCCTCTCCGAAGAGAGGGGGAGCCGCGGCGGCGCGAGTGCCAGGAATTAAAAATTAAAAATGAAGAATTAAAAATGAGTCATATGCCGGCTAAGAGTCGGTCTTTTTAATTTTTAATTCTTCATTTTTAATTCAATCGTCCGGCCCCACCTCTTCGGAAAGAGGGCCGGAACCGACAACCCGCCCGGACCCCAAAACCACCCTAAATACCACCACCTACCTCCTAACCGGCTGCGCCAGCAGCACCCCCAGCACCCCGAGCAACCCCAGTGGCATCAAAAAATACACGAAGTTCAGCGCCACCGGGTTGCCCAGCGCCAGCGCGATGCCGTTGAGCGGCAGCAGCAGCGGCAGCAGCAGGGCCAGCAGCAGCCAGCGCCGCGGCGGGGCCAGCCGCAGTCCAAAAGCCAGCAGCGGCAACAGCAGCACCGCGTCGTAATAGAGGTGGTACGTGGTGAGCAGCGTCAGCGTGCTCAGGACCAGAAATACGTACCAATCGGCGAGGGGCCGGCCCGCCCGGCGCAGCCCCGCCAGCCGCAGCCCGGCGGCCAGCCACAGCGCCCCGTGCAGCACCGGGTGCCAGGCGCGGCGGCCGGGCCGCAGCCACTCCAGCACGTTGCCGAGCTCCAGGCGCAAGGTCATGCCCTGGGTGAGGGGGTAATCCGGGTCGGCGGGGTCGAAGGACTGGGCGCGCACCTGGGCCAGCAGGTGCTGGTAGGTGGGCAGTAAGTCGGTGGGAAGGGCGGCCCAGACCCACGCCACCGCGCCAAGCGCCGCCACCACCGCGCCGGCCACGGCCAGGGTCTGCCATTGCTTTTTCCAGAAAAACCACGCCGCGAATGGCAGCAGCAGGGTGACTTTAAAAGCGGCCAAGCCCAGCAGCAGGCCGGCCAGCACCGGCCGCCAGCGGTCAGCGTTTGCTGGGTTTGTTCCGAAGGCGGCCTTCGCTGCTCCCGTTGCTGGGCCCGCAACGGTTGCTTCGGCTGCCAGGCCAGCCGCCGGGGTGCGGCGGCCCACGGCCAGCGCGCCCACGCCCAGCGCCAGCGCCGCAAACGTGGGCTGGCCCGTGAGCAAAGCCGGAACCGTGCCCTTGAGCGCCACGGCCGCCAGCAGAAACTGCCACCCCTGCACATTTGGCGCTTTTTCGGCCCGCAGCACGGCCGGCCACAGCCCGGCCAGCAACACCAGGCACAGCAGGGCCAGCCCGTACCACAGCGGCCACGCCACCGCGTACGGCAGCCGGCCCACCGTGAGGCCAAACAGCGCCGCCGCCCACGGCGGGTACAAAAACGGCAGGTTGGGCAAGCCGGGCTGGGTGCGGCTGGCCAGGCCTTCCTGCCGGATGATGCGCTGCCAGCCGCGCTTGAGCGTGGTGTCGGCGTAGGGATTCTGGCCCCGGCGCAACACGGCCTGGCCCACGTAGCAGGTGCGAAAATCCATGGGCCGGTCGGCGCCGGGCCGGGGCTCGCGCAGCACGCGGCTCCCGTTGAAGAGGGCGACCAGAATCAGAAAAAGCACAAGGAAACGCGGCACGGCGGCAAGTTAGCCCCAGTGCGGCCCCCGCCGGCGCAGCCCCCAGAGCCGTTGGCCCCGGTGGCTGCGCCATTTCTTGCCCCGGAGCAGCGGTTATTTGCCTGCGAGTAGGATATTATCTGGGGGAAGTAGGATATGGCCGGACAGGAGGAGTGGTTGCGGCGAACGAAGTAGGATATTCCCCGTGCCGAGTAGGATATTCTTTGTGCCAAGTAGGATATTCCCCGTGTCAAGTAGGATATTCTTAATCAGACCTGCTGCAACAGCGCATTTGGGAGCCCCAGCGGGGCGGCATGTTGGTAGTAAAACCGTTGCCCAATGGTTTTCAAGCCCCAGCGGGGCGGCACTTGTTGAACGAATGCCGCCCCGCTGGCCGGGCATCCGCCCCAAAACGCTGGACCTCGGCTCCCGGCGCTCAAGCGCCGGGCAAAGAAGACCGACGCGGCCCGCCCGGCCCGGCCAATGGTAATGCCGGCGTAACGGCCGCTGTTCGCCCGGTGGGCTACCTTCGCGGTGGCGGGGGCGGCCATTTTCGTGCCTGGCCGTGGGCTTATGCTTTCTTTCGTCCGATACTGTTTTGTCCTCGCGCCGTGGCCGCTGCTGCTGGCCTGCACCAGCCACCCCGGCACCCGGCCCGCCCCCGAGGCGCCCGGCGTGCTGCCCGGCCCCATCGCCGGCACGGCCCAAACGCTGCTGCCCAACGGCTGGAAACTCAGCCCCGCCGGCGCCATCACCCCGCTCGGCGACCTGCCCCTGAACCTGCAAATCAGCCCCGATGGCCGCCTGGCGGCCGTGGTGAACGCCGGCTGGGGCCCGAATTCGGTGCAGTTGCTCGACGCCGCCACCGGCCAGCTGCTCGACACCCGCGCGGTGCCCGCCGCCTGGGCCGGCCTCGCCTTCGCCCCCGACGGCCGCACGCTCTACGCCTCGGGCGGGCAGCACAACCGCATTCACTGCTTCACAATCGACGGCCAAAAGCTGCGCCCCGACAGCGCCCTGGTGCTGGGCGAAAAGTGGCCAAAGCAGAAAATCGGCGTGGCCGGCCTCGCCGTCGACGGCCGCCGCCAGCAGCTCTACGCCGTAACGCGCGAGGACAATTCGCTCTACACCTTCGACCTGAAAACCCGGCAAATCCGGCACACCCTCCGGCTGCCCGCCGAAGCCTACGGCGCCCTGCTCAGCCCCGACGGCGCCCGGCTCTACATCAGCCTCTGGGGCGGCCACGCGGTGGCGGTGTACGATACCGAGAAACAGCAATTGCTGGCTTCAATTCCCGTCGAAAGCCACCCCAACGACCTGGCGCTGACCCGCGACGGCCGCCGCCTGTTCGTGGCCAATGCCAACAGCAACTCGGTTTCCGTGATTGACACCCGCCTCGGCCGCGTCGTCGAAACGCTGAACACGGCCCTGTTTCCGGCCGCGCCGGCCGGCAGCACGCCCGACGGCCTGGCCCTGAACGGCGACGATTCCCAGCTCTTCATCGCCAACGCCGACAACAACTGCCTCGCCGTGTTCGACGTGCGCGACCCCGCCGCCAGCCGGCCCCTGGGCTTCGTGCCCACCGGCTGGTACCCCACGGCGGTGCGCGTGGCCGGCCAGCAGCTGCTCATTGCCAACGGCAAAGGCGGCGTTTCGAAGCCCAACGCCCTCGGCGGCCCCAACCCGGTGCGCGACGTGGGCGACCGCGCCCCCGCCTACATCGGCGGGCTGCTGCTGGGCTCGCTCGCCCGACTGCCGCTGCCCGACGCGGCGGCCCTGGCCACGTTTTCGGCCCAGGTATACGCCAACACGCCCTTCACCAAAGCCCGCGAAGCCGCCCCCGACGTGCCCGCCGGCAGCCCCGTGCCGCAACGCGTGGGCGCCGCCTCGCCCATCAGGCACGTCTTCTACATCATCAAGGAAAACCGCACCTACGACCAGGTGCTGGGCGACGTGCCCGCCGGCAACGGCGACGCCAGCCTCTGCCTGTTTCCCGAAAAAGTAACGCCCAACCACCACGCCCTCACCCGCGAATTCGTGCTGCTCGACAATTTTTACGTCGATGCCGAAGTAAGCGCCGACGGCCACAACTGGAGCACGGCCGCCTACGCCACCGATTTCGTGGAGAAAAGCTGGCCCGCCTACTACAGCGACCGGGGCGGCAACTACGATTTTGAAGGCAACAAGGGCGAAGTGGCCGAGCCCAAAGACGGCTTCCTGTGGGATTATTGCAAGCGCGCCGGCCGCAGCTACCGCTCCTACGGCGAGTTCGTGTACAAAGGCAAAGCCAGCGTGCCGGCCATCGAAGGGCATTTTTGCGAAGCCTACGCTGGCTTCGACTTGCAGGTGAAGGACGTGGACCGCGAGAAAGTCTGGGAGCAGGACTTCGACCAGCTGGTGGCGGCCAATTCCCTGCCCGCCCTCAGCATCCTGCGCCTGCCCAACGACCACACCAGCGGCGCCGTGAAGGGCGCCCTCACGCCGCTGTCGTACGCCGCCGACAACGATTTGGCCCTCGGCCGGTTCATCGAGCACCTCTCCAAGAGCCCGGTCTGGAAAGAATCGGTGGTGATGATAGTGGAAGACGACGCCCAAAACGGCCCCGACCACATCGACGCCCACCGCTCCACGGCCTACCTCGTGGGGCCCTACGTGCGCCGCCACGCCGTGGTGCACACCGCCTACACCACGTCCGGCATGTTGCGCACGCTGGAGCTCATCCTCGGCCTGCCGCCCATGAGCCAGTACGATGCCGCCGCCCTGCCGCTCTGGGCCTGCTTCACCGCCACCCCCAACCTGGCGCCCTACACCGCCCGCCCCGCCACCACGCCCCAAAACGTGCGCAACACCGCCTTCAACGCCCCCGCCCGCCGCGCCCTCAAATTCGACCTCCGCCGCGAAGACGCCGCGCCCGACCTGGCCTTCAACGAGAACATCTGGCAGGCCGTGCGCGGCGAGCACAGCCCCATGCCCGCCCCCCGCCGCAGCGCCGCCGTGCGCCCCGCCAAGTCGGAGAAGGGGGACGACGATTGAACGAAAAATCCCCTCCTTACCAAGGAGGGGATATTTTCGCGCAGCGAAAATGGGGGTGGTTGGTTCGTTGAACGACGGGCGAACGACACCCGAACGATACCCAAACGATGAGCGACCGGCCCCATTTTCGCTGCGCGAAAATGTCCCCTCCTTGGTAAGGAGGGGAGTTTGACGTTCATCCTCTCTATTAGCCCCATGCAGCTCAAACCCCTTTTTACCTTCCTCACCGGCCTCGCTGCGCACAACGAGCGGCCGTGGTTTCAGGAGCGCAAGGCCACGTACGACCAACTTCGGGCCCGGTTTGAGGAAGACGCCGAGTTCTGGTTCCGGGCGCTGGCGCAGCTCGACCCCGCCCTGGCCGGCGGCGGGGGCCGCAAAAGCGTCTTCCGCGTGTACCGCGACGTGCGGTTCAGCAAAAACAAAGACCCGTACAAAACGCATTTCTCGGCGTACTTCACGGCCAGCCCCGGCAAGGAAGTCGAAGCGCCGGGCTACTACGTCCAGCTCGGCCCCAACGGCCAGACGCTGATTGCCGGCGGCCTCTACATGCCCGATAAAGCCCAGCTAGCGGCCATCCGTCAGGAAATCGACTACAACGCCGACGAGCTGAAGGCCCTGTTAGCAGCACCCGATTTCCGGCGCTACTTCGGCAGCATGGGCGGCGACAAGCTCAAAAAATCGCCCGCCGCCTACTCCGTCGACCACCCCGAAATCGAGCTGCTCAAGCACAAAAGCTTCACCGCCACGCATCAGCTAGCCGACATCGACGTGCTGAATCACGACGATTTTCGGGCCTACGTACTGGAGGTTTTTCAGGCGATGGTGCCGTTTTGCCAGTTCCTGCGCGGCGCGATAGAATAGGTTTTTTCTCAACCGCGACAGCCGGTTTTCACACTGCGCGACACTGCGTGAAATATACCTGCTACCACGTCAGCAATTCCTGCTCGTGGCCGGCCCGAAAAAGGGCACTCTGCTTCTTGTCGCCGGCTTCGAAGTTGACGATGTTGACCTCGTCGCCAAACACGTCGAGCATCATGGCCTGGCGCAGCTGCACGCCGGGCACGGGGCCGGGCAGCGGCACTTTGCAGTAAAACCAGTAGCCGTCCTTTTCGGCCTGCATGCCCAGCACTTGCAGCGGGAGCGGGGCGCCGGCGGCGGTGCTCGCTTGCAGCGTGCGTTGCAGGTAGGCCGAGGCCAGCGCCAGCGGGCGGGGGCCGGCATCGGTCAGGTTCACGTGGGCCGGCTGGCCCTGCGAAAGGGCTTTTTCGAAGTCATCGGCAAACACCTTCACCGACAGCTCCAGCTGCTTTTTGGCGGCGTTGTAGCGCAGCTCCGTGATGGTGGCGTGGTAGGCATGGAGGGCCGGCACAGCCCCGCCCAACGGAAATAGCAGCACCAAAGCGACGAGCGCAGCGAGGAAGCGCATAATTTCGAGGGTAGTTAGCAGATAAGCAGATAATATGATAGCAGAACGTCATGCAGAGCGGAGCGAAGCATCCCGCGTGCGCAAGTAATTTATTTACTACCACACGCGGGATGCTTCGCTCCGCTCTGCATGACGTTCCGGATAATCCGTCGGTTCCCGACTAGTTAAACAGCTTCATCACCTGCTTGAACACGATGACATAAGCCATCAGCGCGAGAATGAGCACGGTGCCCACGCGTTGCGCACCCTCCAAAAACTTGTCCGACGGCTTGCGGCGCAGAATCATTTCGTAGAGCAGGAACACCACGTGGCCGCCGTCGAGTGCCGGAATGGGCAATAAGTTCATGAACGCCAGCACCATGCTTAGGCCGGCGGCCAGGCCCCAAAAGTGCTGCCAATCCCAGGTGCCGCCAAACTGCTGGGCAATCTCGACCGGCCCGCCCAGGCTTTTGGAAGCCGATATTTCGCCCCGGCCAATTTTGGCGAAAGCGCGCATCTGCAAGCCAATCACCCCAAAGGCCTTGCTCACGCCCTGCGGCAGCGCCTGGCCCAGCGAGTAGTGACGGGTGCCCAGGTGCAGGGTCGATTTGCGCTCGAAGCCAATGTGCCCGTCGCTGTCCACTGCTACTTGCAGGGGCACGGTTTGGGCGTTGCGCTGCACGATGAGCGGGATTTTCTTGCCCTTTTGGGCCAGCAGCGCGGCCTGAAGCTCGTCGAAAAACTGCACCGGCCGGCCGGCCACGGTCGTGATAACGTCGCCCACCTGCAAACCGCCTTTGGCGGCGTTGCCGCCGGCCAGCACGCGGTCCACGGCGAAGGTTTCGCGGGGGCGCACCAGCAGGCTATCAGCGCTTTGCTTGCCGAACTTATCGAGGAAGTTGCTGGGAATCTTGACGTCCGCCAGCTGCCCGTCGCGCTCCACGGTGTAGTAGGAATTGTCGCCCATGATGACCTCGGGCTTGTACACATCATCGAACTCGCTGAACGGCCGGCCGTTGATTTTCACGATTTTGTCGCCCGTGCGGAAGCCAATTTCGCGTCCCAGGCCGTTGGGCAAAATGCCGTAGCGGGCCTCCGACGCCGGCAAAAACGTGTCGCCGTAATGCAACGTCATCGCCGCGAAAATGACGATGCCGGTGATGACGTTCATGATGATGCCGCCGAGCATCACCAGCAGGCGCTGCCAGGCGGGCTTGCCGCGAAACTCGTCGGGCTGCGGCGGGCCGGCCAGGGCCGAGGCGTCCTGCGTCTCGTCAATCATGCCGTGAATCTGCACGTAGCCGCCCAGCGGAAACCAGCCAATGCCGTACTCCGTCTCGCCGATTTTCTTTTTGACCAGCGCGAAGTTGGCCACGCTCGGCATGGGAAACAGGAAGTCGAAGAAGATGTAAAACTTATCGACCCGGATTTTAAACAGCTTGGCGAAGGCAAAATGGCCGAATTCGTGCAAGCCAACCAGAATGGAGAGGGCCAGCACCAGCTGGCCAATCATGGTGAGAATTTCCAAGGAGAAACGAGGGTATTATTGTGTAAAAAGAACGTCATGCTCATCTGGCGTCCGCGCAGCCGAGCATCTCGCGTACTGAAGTAATCAATGCTAACCACAACGAAGCGGTAGAGATGCTTCGGCTGCGCGGACGCCAGATGAGCATGACCGGAGTCAGCAGCACATGACAAAAGTTGCTAGAGAAGCGTTTCGGCCACCCGGCGCGTTTCGGCGTCGGTGGCCACGAGGTCGGCCAATAACGGCTCTGCAAGGTACGAAACCCGCGCCAGGCACCCCGCCACGAGGTCCGACATCTGGCGGAAGCCCACTTGCTCGCGCAGGAAGGCGGCCACGGCCACTTCGTTGGCGGCGTTGAGCACGCAGGGCGCGTTGCCGCCCCGGCGCATGGCCCCAAACGCCAGCTCCAGGTTGGGAAACGCGGCCCGGTCGGGCGCCTCGAAGGTGAGCGTGGGGTAGTCGAGAAAGGAGAAGCGCGGGAAGGCGTTGGCCATCCGCTGCGGGTAGCCCAGGGCGTATTGAATGGGCAGCTTCATGTCGGGCAGGCCGAGCTGGGCCTTCAGCGAGCCGTCCTCGAACTGCACCAGCGAGTGCACGATGCTTTGCGGGTGCACCACCACGTCAATCTGCTCATCGCGCAGGCCAAACAGCCACTTGGCCTCAATCACCTCCAGCCCTTTGTTCATAAGCGAAGCCGAATCGATGGTGATTTTGGCGCCCATGTCCCAGTTGGGGTGTTTTAGGGCCTGGGCCTTGGTCACCGTCTCCATCTGCTGCGCCGAGCGCCCCCGGAATGGCCCGCCGGACGCCGTGAGAATGATTTTCTCGACCGGGTTCTGCGCCTCGCCCACCAGGCACTGAAAGATGGCTGAATGCTCCGAATCGACGGGCAGCAGGCGCACGCCGTGCTGCCGCACGAGGCTGGTAATCAGCTCGCCGGCCACCACCAGGGTTTCCTTGTTGGCCAGGGCAATGTCTTTGCCGGCCCGGATGGCGGCCACCGTGGGCAGCAGCCCGGCGTAGCCCACCAGGGCCGTGAGCACGATGCCGATTTCGGGCCGGGCCACCGCTTCGGCCAGGGCGGCCGCGCCGGCCAGCACCTGCGTTTCGGGCTGGTTGGCCAGGGCGGCTTTCAGGGGCTGGTACAGGCTTTCGTCGCCGATGACGACCACGGCGGGCCGAAATTCCCGGGCCTGCCGCGCCAGCAGCTCCCACTGCCGCTGGGCACTCAGCACCGCCACCCGGAACCGGCCCGGCTGCTGCCGCACCACTTCCAGCGCCTGCGTGCCAATGGAGCCCGTGGAGCCCAGCAAGGCCAGCGTTTTACCTGCGAAATCGTTGTTCATGCACCAAAAAAAAGGACGGTTGCAAAGATACGGCCGCCCCGGCGGCCCCCGCGCCGCCGGCCCCCGCGCCTTACCTTTGAAACCGTGCGCATTCCTTCCCCATTCGATTACGATGTGGCCATCGTGGGCGCGGGCCCGGCCGGCACGGCCTGCGCGCTGGCCCTGCGCCGCAGCGGCCTGCGCGTGGCGCTGCTCGATAAAGCGCAGTTTCCGCGCGACAAAGTGTGCGGCGACGCCGTTCCCGGCCACGCCCTCAAAGCCCTGCGCCAGCTCGACCCCGCTTTCGCCGACGCCCTGTGGCAGCTTCAGCCGCTCGATGCCGTGCGCCGCTCGCGCCTGGTGGCGCCCAACGGCGGCCGCCTCGATTTGCAGTGGAAGCTGCCCAGCTTCAACAGCCCCCGCGAAACTTTCGATGCGGCCCTGCTGCACCTGGTGCGTACCCACTCGGCCACGAAAATCCTCGAAAATACCGGCCTCAAAGCCGTGCGCATCGAAGCCGGCCACGTGCGGCTAACCACGGCCGCCGGCCCGGAAATCACCTGCCAGCTCGTCATCGGCTGCGACGGGGCCAACTCCGTAGTGGGCCGCAAGCTGCTGCCCGAGCCCCGGCTGGCGCGGGCGCATCACTGCGTGGGCGTGCGAGCCTACTTCGAAAACATTGCCGGCACCGAGGCCGGCACCACCGAATTTTTCCTCACCCGCGACTACCTGGCGGGCTATTGCTGGCTGTTTCCGGTGGGCCAGGGCCGCTACAACGTGGGCCTGGGCATGCTGGCCGAAGTAGTGGCCGAGCACAAAGTAGACCTCCGGCAAACCCTGCAACGCCTGCTGGCCACGCACCCCGCCCTGGCCGGCCGCTTCGCCGAAGCCCGGCAGCTGGGGCCCATCGTGGGCTTCGGGCTGCCGCTGGGCGGCGGGCGGGTGCGAAGCATCAGCGGCGCCCGGTTCATGCTCTGCGGCGACGCGGCTTCGCTCATCGACCCCTTGCAGGGCCACGGCATCGACACGGCCATCCAAAGCGGCATATTGGCCGCCGCGCAAGCCGTGGCCTGCTTCGAAAGAGGGGATTTCGGCCCCAACTTCATGCAGCAATACGACGCACAGGTGGCCGAAAAAATCGGCCGCAAGCTGGCCAAAAGCTACCGCCTCATGCGCTTCCTCAGCACCAAGCCCTGGCTGGTGAACGCGGCCGTGCGCCTGGCCCAGGTGCCGGGCCTCAAGCCCTGGGTGCAGCGGGCCATAGGCTAAGGGCCGCCAAAAAAAGCGCGCCGGCCCGCGGCGGTCGCTCAGCGCCCGGCCCAACTCAGCGCATGGCCAGCAGGTGTTTGCCTTCGGCCGCCAGCTCGGGGCTGAGGTAAGGATTGATGGCCAAGGCCCTGGCTATCAGGGCCTGGCCCTGGGCCGGCTGGCCGGTTTTGGTAGCGATGAGGCCGGCGCGGCACAGCAAAACCGGGTTTTGGGAGTGCGTGCGCAAGGCCACTTGCATAAACTTCTGAGCGTCGGCAAATTCGCCGCGCTTGTAATGCACCCAAGCCAGCGTCTCGTTCACGTCAATGTTGTCGGGGCGGCGCTCGTACTCAATCTTCGCGTGCTTCAGGGCCAGGTCCAGCTCGCCGGTTTTCACGTAGGCGTAGGCCAGCTCGCGGTCGGCGTAGTGGCCCATCTGCTCGTTGTTGTCGGCCTCGGTGGCCGCGTCGCTGAGCTGCTTGATGGCTTCCTGCTCCATTTTCCTGGCTTGCGCCGGCTGCTTGTTGAGGCGGTAGAGGTCGGCCAGCTCGTCGGCAAAGGCATAATCCTTCACGGTGGCGCGGGCCTGCTCCAGGTTTTTGATGGCCGCAGGATAATCCTGCCGGGCGGCGGCCACCCGGCCCAGCCCGGCCAGGGCGTAGGCATAGAACGGCCGCCCTTCCAGCGCCTGCCGGTAGAAGCTTTCGGCACGGGCCAAATCGCCGCTGTTCTCGTACAGGTGGCCCAGCTGCACGCGGGCCCACTCGGTTTGCTCCAGGCCAATGTAGCCGGCCTCGGTGGCCATGCCCATGGCCTGAATGGCACCGGGCACGTCGCCATAAATCTCGCGCAGGTAGCTCACGCGGGCGTAAGCGCGCAAGTCGGGGCGCACCTGGTTCATCTTGTCCGCCATCTTCACGGCTTCGTCGTAGTGGCCCAGCTCCACGTTGGCGTCGCAGAGCAAGCCGTACACGAAGGCATTGTAAGGATTCCGCTTCACGGCCTCCTCGGCCACGGCCAGGCCCTGCGCAAAGTGGTGCTGGGTCAGGCACAGCGAAGCTTTGGAACACAGCGCTTCGAAATTTTCGGGCTGGTCGGCCAGCACCTGCTCCAGCAGCTGCATGGCCGCCGCGTCGTAATACGGGTGGTCACCGGTCACGCGGCCTTCCTGCATATAGCCCTGGGCCAGCAGCAGCTGGCTTTTGTGGTCCCTGGGGTTGTGGCGCAGCTTGGCCAGCAACCCCTGAATGGCATTCTTGGTGTTCAGCCACTCGCCGCCCAGCGCCAAATCGCCGTGGCGGGCTTTGAGCTGCGGAATGCGCTCCGGCGTCGATGATTTAAAAATGAAAATGGCGGCCAGCGCCGCGCCGAAGCCCAGCAGCAGCAAACGGTATAGATTTTTTCGCACGGCGAAAATAGGGTTAGAAGCTGTTTGAATTACGTCTTTTCCCCGTCGGAACGGGGTAGAGACGCAACATTTTGCGTCTCGTCGTTCGCGCCGCGTGGGTTTCGTGCAACGAGGAGACGCAAAATGTTGCGTCTCTACCCCGTTTCAGCCAACTCAAACAGCTTTTTAGAAGCAAGAATGAAAAGCCGGGCCGGCCACCCCGGAAACCGGGTTTTTGGGCTGGCCCGCCCCGGCCGGCGAAGCTTCCGCCGCTGATGCGCCGGCCTTTACAAAAAGCACGGAGTAGCCCACAATGAAAAAAAGAGCCGCCGCCGACCTTAACGGGCCAACCGGCGGCTCTGGCAATTCAGGCAGGCCGGCTTAGTCGCGCTGCACTTGTATCGATTGCAGCATCGTGCGCCCGCTGTACACCGTCACGATGTACCGACCGGCCGGCAAGTTGCGGTCCGGGCGCCAGCTGATTTCGTGGGTGCCTTTGCTGAAGCTCTGGCCGTTGGCAATGGTTGCCACGCGCCGGCCCTGGCCGTCGCTCACCACAATGGTCAGATTCGTAGCCTCGCCCGTGTTCAGCCGGAAGGTGGTCTGCTCGTTCATCGGGTTCGGATACACCTGCATGTTGGTCATGGTCGGCTGCATCCCCAGGCCAGAGGGCGCCGACGTGGTTGCGCCCCCGCTCCGCTGGTACTGCGAAATATCCGTGTTCTGGGCCTTGGTGCCCGCCCAGGGGGCCTGCACGTAGGGGAAAGCCGCTTTCAGGGTCGTATCGTTCCGCTCCACGCCGGTCGTGAAGCCGAGCACGTTGCCCAACTGCGGCGTCACCGGGTTGGCCGCGGCGGGGCCGAAGTCATCGTACCACAAGCCCAACGAAGCCAGCACCACGCCGCTGACGGTTTGCAATTCGATGCGGGGCGCGTCGTCTTCCAGCCGGCGGCCGTTCGGAAAGCCATCCATGTTGGGAATGAACTGCAAGGCAGTGCTGCCGTTGTAGCGCGCGTCCAGCAGGCCCAGCTTGGCGGCGGCCAGCAAGCCTTCGCTGCTGAAATCGGCCGAGTTGCGGGGCGTCGTGGGCACGGCCATGTTCAGGCGCAGCATGTCGCCAATCACGGGCAGGAAGTTGTTGATGAACGGTTTGCCGGCGGCCAGGGGGTTGCCGCCTTTGCCGGTGGCCAGCTGGTAGGGCCGCAGGTTGGGCACCCCCGTCAGGAAGATGGGCAGCAGGTCCACGGAGCGCGGCTTGCCAGCTTGCAGCAAGAAAGGGCCAAACGTGGGGTCAGCAAACACGGTGCCGGCGCGCTGCGCGGCGGTTAGCACCGACAGGCCATTGGCCCCGTTGCGGAAGTCGAAGCCATTGGCGGGGAGGCCCGGTCGGCCGGCCAACGACTTCGATTGAATGCGCAGGGGACTAAAACCGGGCACTGCCTCGCCGTAGTACGTCTGGCCAGCGGGCTTTGGCGCCGCGCCGTTGCGGGGCATGTTGTCGGCCATGTACAGGCCCAGCTCAGGATTGGCAAAATTATTCCGGAACGCCACGTTCTCCGTGTAGGGCGTCCGGGCATTAAACTCATCCTTGTTGCCAATCGGGTTCACCACTTCGTTGGTGAGGGGCATGCCCAGGCGCGACACCTGCACGTAGTCGCTCGACACGGTTTGGGCGCCGGTCGTGTTGCCGTTGGCGTCGGGTTTCACCAGCGTCCGGAGCGCCGGGCGGCTGGCCGAAGCCCACACGCCGATTACGTAGTCCGGGTCAAGAATATTGGCCGCCTGGGCCCCTTTCTTGCCGTACTTCTGCAGCTTGTAAATTGGCAGTTGCAGGGCAATGGTATTCACGTTCTTGTGGTAGAGGCCATCGCGGGCATTTTGGGGCCGCACCCCGCCCAAATCTTCAATGCCCCCAATGTCGACGAAAAACGGGTCATCCACGGGCCCGCAAAACACTTTACCGCCGCCAGCCGGTATAATGGCGCTGTTTATCAGGGCATCGTAGCTGGGGGCATTCAACCCAACCGGGCTGCTAATCGCGCGGGGCCCCACGTTGTAGGCGGGCACCACGCCCCGGTCTACCAGCGTAATAAAGGCACCCCCGCGCTGGCTTTGCTCCAGCTTGTAGGTCGTCTTCAGGTTTTCCTTCCCCAGCCGGATGTTGAAGTGGGTGGTGGGGTCTTGGTTCGTCCGCGTAAACGTGAACCGGAACGTGAGGTCATCGCCGGCCCGCGTCGGGTCGTTCTTGATGTGAATCTCGTAGCGGATGTTCTCCCCGAAGTGGTAGTAGTTTGGCCCGCCCTGCGGCAGCTGGAAGGGGATAAAGTTGGCGATGATGTTAACCATCTCCGGGTCGGACGGGTCGCGAAAGGCGTACACGTCGGTGTTGTCGGCCAGCGGGTCGTCGGCGATAAGCGGTGCCTCGCGGTGGCTCGACGCCTCTAGCTGGTTGTGCTGGCCACTCCAGGCCAGCATTCCTCCTACCGCGGTTGCCACTACAGCAACGTGGAAGAAAGGACGGGTAAGCAAATTTTTCATAAACTGAATGGGGTGAAATGGTGAAAAATGAACCGAACAGCCTGAAAGCAGGGACCCAACGCGAACCAGCAAACCCGAAAACCGAAATTGGTTGGTTTGGGCATTTATCCCATGTTTACTATAAGCTTACGGAGAAAATGCAGCCCTTGGATTTGTATGTATAAAGTTTTTTAAATATTTATTTGGTTTCCATGCCACCAGGCTACCTGGGCCTATTCAGCTAATTTGCTGAAGCAGTCAGTATTTTTTATGAATATTTATTCATCTTAAATTTATATTTTATAAATATTACGCTCATTCGCCACCCGCGCCGTTGAGCTTTAGGGCGGGAATTGCCAGCAGGGGCCGGGCGCCGATGGGGCCATCTCAGTGGCCGCACATCCGGCTTCATCTTCGAGCAGGTCGGGACCCTCGCCGGTCACTTGCGCCTGCGATGAGCCCGGAAATGAAACCAAGTAAGCCGCCGGCCGACCTGTTAAGGTCAACCGGCGGCTTACTTGGGGTCTCTCAGAAAACGGAAATTATGGCGCGTTAAGCAATAGCAGCAGGCCCGCTGCAAGGGCCTGGGGCCGCCGTTCGCTTCATGCCCGCCGCGCGCCACGCGCAATGACGAGCGGTGCCTCTCACCCAAACATCCCCACCGCGTTCTTGCTCGGCAAGGCCGTTTTTCCGGTCAGAAACACATCGACCTGCCGCGCCGCCTCGCGGCCTTCCGAAATGGCCCAGACCACCAGCGACTGCCCGCGCCGCATGTCGCCGGCCACGAAAACGTTGGGCCGGTTCGTGGCATACGCGGGTTCATCGGCCCGCACGTTGCCGCGCTCGTCCAGCGCCACGCCCAATTCGGCCAGCAAGCCTTCGATGCGGGGGCCGGCAAAGCCCAGGGCCAGCAGCACCCGCTGGCAGGGAATTTCGCGGTCCGAATCGGGCACGTCTTCGAAGCGGAGGCGGCGGCCCAGCACGTCGGTTTCCCAGGTTACGTCGCTCACGAGCAGGGCGCGGAGCCGGCCGTTCTCATCGGCCAAAAAAGCTTTGGTGTTGATGCCCCAGTAGCGCTGGCAGCCTTCTTCGTGCGAGCTGCTGCTGCGGAAAATGTGCGGCTCCTGCGGCCAGGGCGTGTGGGCGGGGCGCTCGGCGCCGGGCTGGTGCATGAGCGCAAACTGCGTGACGGAGCGCGCCCGCTGGCGGTTGGCCGTGCCCACGCAGTCGGAGCCCGTGTCGCCGCTGCCGATGACCACCACGTCCTGGTCGGTGAAGATTAGGGGCTCATCCTCAAGGCCCAGCTCGCTCACCCGGCGGTTGTGCTGCGTGAGGTAGGGCATGGCGAAGTGAATGCCGGGCAGCTCGCGCCCGGCAATGTTGAGGTCGCGCGGCACGCTGGCCCCGCCGGCCAGCACCACGGCATCGAAGGTGCGGGTGAGCTCGGCGCCCGCCACGTCGCGGCCGATTTCGGTGTTGCAGCGGAAGACAATGCCGTCCTCTTCCAGCAGCTTGATGCGGCGGTCAATCACCCACTTGTCGAGCTTGAAATCGGGGATGCCGTAGCGCAGCAGGCCGCCGGGCCGGTCGTCGCGCTCGAACACCGTGACGCTGTGGCCGGCCCGCGCCAGCTGCGCGCCCGCCGCCAGCCCCGCCGGGCCCGAGCCCACCACGGCCACCGTCTTGCCCGATTTCAGGACCGGCGAGGTGGGCTGCACGTAGCCCTTGGCGAAGGCAAGTTCAATGATGTGCTTCTCGATTTCCTCGATGGCCACCGGGCTGCTGTGGATGCTCAGCACGCAGGCCGCCTCGCACGGCGCGGGGCAAATGCGGCCCGTGAACTCGGGAAAATTGTTGGTGGCCGACAGAATCTGGTACGCCGCCTCCCAGTCGTGCGCGTGCACGGCGTCGTTGAATTCGGGGATGATGTTGCCCAGCGGGCAACCCGAATGGCAGAACGGAATGCCGCAATCCATGCAGCGAGCGGCCTGCTGCGTGAGCTGGCCTTCGGAATACGTGCCGACAAACTCGCGGTTGTGGGCCACGCGCTCCTGCGGCGCGGCCTTGGGCGGCAGCTCGCGGGCAAATTCTTTGAAACCGGTGGGGTTGGCCATGACTATTTTTTGACTTTGTTAATCCAAAACGGTCATGCCGAGCGCAGCCGGGGCATCTCGCTCGCATCGTTGCAACAGCATTGATTAGTGCCGCACGCGAGATGCCCCGGCTGCGCTCGGCATGACGTTTCTTTTCTCGTTCTTATTCCTAACCGACCGTCGCGTACCGCGCCTTTTGCAGCACCTTCTTGTACTCGCTGGGAAACACCTTCACGAACCGGCCCGCTTCCTCGCTCCAGTTATCGAGCAAAAACGTGGCGACCTGGCTGCCGGTGAGTTCGGCGTGCTTCCGCAGCAGGGCCTGGATTTGGTCTTCGTCGTCGGCTTCGAGCGGGTCGAGCTCCACCGTTTCGGGGTTGCAGTTGGGCGGGAAGGTGCCGTTGGGGTCGTAAACCCAGGCGATGCCGCCGCTCATGCCGGCGGCGAAATTGCGGCCCGTCTGGCCCAGGATGAGGGCGCGGCCGCCCGTCATGTACTCGCAGCCGTGGTCGCCCACGCCCTCGACCACCGCCGTGGCGCCGGAGTTGCGCACCGCGAACCGCTCGCCGGCCTGCCCGCGCACAAACAGCTCGCCGGAGGTGGCCCCGTACAGCGCCACGTTGCCGATGATGATGTTTTGCTCGGGCACGAACCGGGCCTCGGCCGACGGGAAAATGGCCAGCTGCGCCCCGCTCAGGCCCTTGCCCACGTAGTCGTTGGCCTCGCCTTCGAGCGAAAACGCCAGCCCCCGCACGCTGAACGCCCCAAAGCTCTGCCCGGCCGAGCCCCGAAAATGGAAGTTGATGGTGCCGTCGGGCAGGCCGGCGGCGTGGTAGCGCTTGGCAATCTCATTCGAAAGCAGCGTGCCGATGGTGCGGTCGGTGTTGTGAACGGCGAAGGAAGCACGAACGGAAATCCCCTCATTTAGAGCAGGCTGGGCATGTTCGAGCAGCTGCCAGTCGAGGATGTTGGCCAGGCCGTGGTCCTGCGCTTCGCTGTGGTAGAGCGTGCCGCCGGAGGTGTTGGCGGTGGGGTGCAGGATGCCGGACAGGTCCAGATGGCGGGCTTTCCAGTGGGTGAGGCCGTCGCGCATTTTCAGGAATTCGGGCCGGCCCACCATCTCGTTTATGGTGCGAAAACCCAGCTCGGCCATGATTTCGCGCAGCTCCTCGGCCAGGAAACGGAACAGGTTGACGATGTGCTCGGGCTGGCCGGTGAAGAGCTTGCGCAGCTCGGGGTCTTGGGTGGCCACGCCCACGGGGCAGGTGTTGAGGTGGCATTTGCGCATCATCACGCAGCCGCCGGCCACGAGCGCAGCCGTGGCCACGCCCCATTCTTCGGCCCCCAAAAGGGCGGCCACGGCCAGGTCGCGGCCGGTTTTGAGCTGGCCGTCGGCTTGCAGCACCACGCGGCTGCGCAGCTGGTTGCGCACCAGCGTCTGGTGGGCTTCGGCCAGGCCCAGCTCCCAGGGCAGCCCGGCGTGCTTGATGGAGCTGATGGGCGAGGCGCCCGTGCCGCCGTCGTAGCCGGCAATCAGAATCACGTCGGCGTGCGCCTTGGCCACGCCGGCGGCGATGGTGCCCACGCCCGCCTTGCTCACCAGCTTCACGTTGATGCGGGCGGCGCGGTTGGCGTTTTTCAGGTCGAAAATCAGCTGCGCCAGGTCTTCAATCGAATAAATGTCGTGGTGGGGCGGGGGCGAAATCAGCCCCACGCCGGGCGTGGCGTGGCGCACTTTGGCAATCCACTCGTCCACTTTGTGGCCGGGGAGCTGGCCGCCCTCGCCGGGCTTGGCGCCCTGGGCCATCTTGATTTGCAGCTCGTCGGCGTTGGTGAGGTAGTGGGCCGTGACGCCAAACCGGGCCGACGCCACCTGCTTGATGGCCGAGCGCATGGAGTCGCCGTTGGCCAGCGTTTCGTAGCGCAGCGGGTCTTCGCCGCCCTCGCCGGTGTTGCTTTTGCCGCCGATGCGGTTCATGGCAATGGCCAGCGTGCTGTGCGCCTCGTGCGAAATCGAGCCAAACGACATGGCCCCGGTGGCAAAGCGCTTCATGATGCCCGCGGCCGGCTCCACTTCGTCAAGGGCAATGGCCTCGCGGTGGTGCGCGAAATCGAGCAGGCCGCGCAGCGTAAACATCTGCCGGGTCTGCTCGTTGATGAGCCGGGCGTAGCGCTGGTAGGTGGCGTAGTTGTTGGTGCGGGTGGCGAGTTGCAGCAGGTGCACCGTTTCGGGGTTGAACATGTGCGCCTCGCCGCGCCGCCGCCAGTGGTAGAGGCCGCCGTCGGGCAGCAGGACTTGTTCCTCGGGCGTCGTGGTTTTGAAGCCCTGAAAGTGCTTGTAGAGCGTTTCGCGGGCAATTTCATCGAGCCCCAGCCCGCCGATGCGCGTCACGGCACCGCAGAAATAGGCGTCCACCACGGCCTGGTTGATGCCGAGAATCTCGAACACCTGCGCGCCGTGGTAGCTCTGCAAGGTCGAAATTCCCATCTTCGAGAAAATCTTCAGCAAGCCGTCGCACGCGGCCTTGATGTAGTTGTACGTCAGCTCGCTTTGGTCGAGCGAGGTGGCAAATTGCCGGGCCTCGTGCATGGTCCGGATGGTGGCCAGCGCCAGGTACGGATTGATGGCCGTGGCCCCAAACGACAGCAAACAGGCAAAATGGTGCACTTCCCACACGTCGCCGGCCTCCACCACCAACCCCACCGAGCCCCGAAAACCCAGCTTAATGAGGTGGTGATGCACGGCCGACACGGCCAGCAGCGACGGAATCGGCGCGTGCTCCGAATCCACGGCGCGGTCCGACAAAATCAGCACTTCAAACCCGTCGTTCACCGCATCTTCGGCGTAGCGGCACAGGCGGGCGAGGCCGTTTTGGAGCGCACCGGGCTTGCCGTCGGCCTTGAAATACGTTTGCAACGTCTTGGCATTGAACATGCCCGTGTCGATGCTGCGGAGCTTTTCCAGCTCGTGGTTGCTGAGGATGGGCTGGCGCAGGGCCACGCAGTGACAGTGCATCTTGTCCTCGTCCAGGATGTTGCCGTTGTTGCCCAGAAACGTGGCCAGGCTCATCACCAGCCGCTCCCGGATGGGGTCGATGGGCGGGTTGGTGACCTGCGCGAAAAACTGCTTGAAGTAGCTGCTCAGGTGCTGCGGCTGGTCCGAAAGCACGGCCAGCGGCACGTCCACGCCCATCGAGCCGATGGGCTCCTTGGCTTCCAGCGCCATCGGCGTAATCAAGGCATCAATGTCCTCGCGGGTGTAGCCGAACACCTGGTGGTACTTAAACACCGAATCGGCGGCCAAATCGGTGAACATCTGGCGGGGCTCGGGCAGCTCCTCCAGGCGAATCTGGTACTCGTTCAGCCACGCGCCGTAGGGCTGGCGGCCGGCGGCCTGGGCCTTCAGTTCCTCGTCGGTGACGATGCGGCCGGCCACGGTATCCACGAGCAGCATTTTGCCGGGCTGGAGGCGGCCTTTCTGCACGATGGTTTCGGGGGCAATGGCGAGCACGCCGGCTTCGGAGGCCACCAGCACGCGGCCGTCGGTGGTTTCGAGGTAGCGCAGGGGGCGCAGGCCGTTGCGGTCGAGCATGGCCCCAATCACCTTGCCATCGGTGAAAATGAGGGCGGCCGGCCCGTCCCACGGCTCCATAAACGTGGCGTGGAACTCGTAGAAGGCCTTTTTCAGCGGGTCCATCTGGGTGTTGCCGTCCCAGGCTTCGGGCACGAGCATCATCATCACGTGCGGCAGCGGGCGGCCCGAGTGCAGCAGGATTTCCACCACGTTGTCGAGGCAGGCCGAGTCCGACTGCCCGGCGTCGACCACCGGCAGCAGCATGTCCATTTCTTCCGAAGAAAAATACGGCGACACGTAGTTGCGCAGCCCGGCGTAAAACCAGTTCAGGTTGCCCCGCAGCGTGTTGATTTCGCCATTATGCGCCAAAAACCGGAAGGGCTGGGCCAGCTTCCAGCTCGGAAACGTGTTGGTCGAAAACCGCGAATGCACCAGGCCAAAGGCCGAAGTCACGCGCTCGTCGCTGAGGTCGGGGAAGTAGCCGCGCACCTGGTAGGTGGTGAGCTGGCCCTTGTACACGATGGTTTTGCACGACAGCGAGGCGAAGTAGAACACGTCCATCGCGGCCGGCACCGTCTCGCGCACCGTCTTGAAAATCAGCCGCCGCAGCACGTAGAGCTTGCGCTCGAAGTCCTCGGGGTTGGTGATGCCCACCGGCCGGCCGAAAAACACCTGTTCCATCACCGGCTCGGCGGCCAGCGCCGTGGGGCCGATGCCGGCCGGGTTCACCGGCACCGGCCGGTAGCCCAGCAGCGGGAAGCCCAGCCGCGCCGCCGCGCCGTTGATGACTTCGTGGCAGGCGGCGCGCAGCGCGTCGTTCTTAGGCAAAAAGGCCGTGCCCACGCCGTAGCTGCCTGGCTCGGGCAGGCGGATGCTGAGGGCGGTGCACTCTTCGAGCAGGAACCAGTGCGGAATTTGGATGAGCAGGCCGGCCCCGTCGCCGGAATCGGTATCGCAGCCGCAGGCCCCGCGGTGCTCCATGTTTTCGAGCATGGTGAGCGCGTCGG
>CAXTCS010000016.1:0-30310 GCA_964242365.1 uncultured Hymenobacter sp.
GGCCCTGGTGCTGGCGCAGGTGCCCGCCCTCAAGCGCGTGCAGCTCGCCAACCTCAAGGCCAACCTCTACCGGCAGGTCCTCTCCAGCCTGCGGGTCTACCACGCCAGCCAAAACCCTGATATTCAGCTCCACGAGCAGCTCGACTACGCCCGCGTGCTCTACAACAAAGGCTTCTACCAGCAAAGCCTGCGCATGCTGGAAAGGGTAAAGCAGGCCGCCCGCCAGGTTGAAATGCCGCACATCGTGCTCCTGGCCCTCGATTTTGAGAAGCTCATCGAGTCGCAGTACATCACCCGCAGCCTGAAAGACCGCGCCGAAACCCTCACCACCGAAGCCGTCGACACGGTGGCCCACCTCGCCAAAATGCACGCGCTGTCCAACGCCTCGCTGCGCCTCTACGGGCTCTACCTCAAAGCCGGCCACGCCCGCAACCGCGCCGACCACGAGCGCATCACCGCGTTTTTCCGCGAAAACCTGCCGGCGGCGGAAGACCGGGACGGCGGCTTTTTCGAGAAGCTCTACTTCTACCAGGCGCACGTCTGGTACCACACGCTCGACCAGGATTTCCGGGCCAGCTACCGCTACGCCCAGAAATGGGTCGACTTGTTCGAGCAAGCCCCGCACATGAAGGATTTGCAGGCCATGCTCTACATCAAAGGCCTGCACAACCTGCTGGCCACGCTCTACAACCTGCTCTACTACAGCAAGTTTATGGAAGTGCTGCGGACCCTGGAAGAATTTGCCGCCAACCAAACCCGGCGCAGCAGCCCCAACACCGAAATCCTGCTTTTTCAGTACATCTACACCAACAAAATCAACGCCTATTTCCTCGAAGGCCGCTTCACCGAAGGCCTGGAAATCATCCCCGAGCTGCTCGAAAACCTCGACCATTACAAGGCCCAGCTCGACATTCACCGCACGCTGGTCTTTTACTACAAAATCGCCAGCCTCTACTTCGGCAGCGGCGAATACCTCAAAGCCATCGAGTACCTCACCCTCATCATCCAGCACAAAGACCTGAGCCTGCGCGAAGACTTGCAGTGCTTCGCCCGCATCCTCAACCTCATTGCCCACTACGAGGCCGGCAACGACGCCAGCCTGGAGTACCAGGTCCGCTCGGTCTACCGCTTCCTGGGCACCATGGACGACCAGCAGCCCATGCAGGTCGAGATTTTCCGGTTCCTGCGCAGCGTGGGCAGCATCGCGCCCCACCAGATGCGCGAAGCCTTCATCGCCCTCAAAGACAAGCTGATGGTCATCGCCGCCACCCCTTTCGAAAGCCGCCCGTTCCTCTACCTCGACATCATTTCCTGGCTGGAAAGCAAGATTTCCAACGTGCCCGTGCAGGAAGTAATGAAGCGGAAATTCCTGATGATGAAGTAGCCACCCCGCCCCAGCCGGGTTTTCGGCCCCAAGCCCCCGGTTTTAGCGCCTTTTTCCGGTCGGGGCGCGCCCCGCTCTACGGCTAGGCCTCACCCCCCGGCCCCCTCTCCGAAGAGAGGGAGAGCCAGACGGTATCAGCACGGAATCGTTCGGCTCCCCCTCTCCCCCGGAGAGGGGGCCGGGGGGTGAGGCCCACCACCAGAACAACAGACGCTACCCCGCCAAGAACAAACCTTCAGCTCATTCTCAACATCCGCCAATTTTCTATACATCGTAAAGTATGAACGACGCATGAACGTCTGTAACATTGCCGTTGTCCGGCGGCACAAGGTTTACTTCCTCAGCAGATACGTCCAATTTATTCATAAACAGATGCTTATTACCAAACTGCGACCAAATGATTACGGAAAACCGCTTTGCATCGGTCCAACCAGCCGGCAGGCGGTTAGATAATTAACGGTACGTCATCTAACTTCGTAGCGGGGTTTGAGCACCGGCGCTGCCAGCGCATCGCACGCACCGCCCGCAAGCAGGCGCAACGGCCGCCGCTTCGCCCTCCTATAATGTAAAAGCCGAAGCGGACGTCGCCGGCTCGGCTTCGGAGCAACCGGGCCGCACCAAATCAACCGGTTTAAAAACATTACGCACCGAGCCGGTTATACCCTCCCCAACACGGGATAAGCATCCCCGAATTCCCCGAACTTGTTGCCGCCAACCGGGCCCGATGGCAACAAACCACCTTGAATGGGCACCGAATAACAAAACCAGATGAAAGAACAATTAGGGCAACTTACCCCCGCAGAAGGCAAATTAGGCATCTTGCTCCCCGGCATGGGCGCCGTCGCCACCACCTTTATTGCTGGGGTACTGGCCGTGCGCAAAGGCGGCGCCCAGCCCATCGGCTCGCTCACCCAAATGGGCAACATTCGCATCGGCAAACGCACCGCGAACAACTACCCGAAAATTAAAAACTTCGTGCCGCTGGCCCACCTCGACGACATCGAGTTCGGCGGCTGGGACGTGTACGAAGACAACGTGTACCAGGCAGCCCTGAAAGCCGAAGTGCTCGACGCGCGCCTGCTGGAAACCATTCGCCCCGAGCTCGAAGCGCTGAAGCCCATGAAAGCGGCGTTCGATAAGCACTACGTCAAGAACCTCGACGGCACCCACGTCAAAACCTACACCACCAAGTACGACCTGGCCGAGCAGGTCATCGACGACATCCGCACCTTCAAGGCCACCCGCGATTGCAGCCGCCTCGTGATGGTGTGGTGCGGCTCGACCGAAATCTACCACGAGCTGACCGACACGCACCGCACCCTCGAAAACTTCGAGGAAGGCCTGCGCACCAACGCGCCCAACATCGCGCCCAGCATGATTTACGCCTACGCCGCCCTCAAGGAAGGCGTGCCGTTCGTCAACGGCGCCCCCAACCTAACCGTCGACGTGCCCGCCCTGCTCGAGCTGGCCGAAATCACGGGCACGCCCGTGGCCGGCAAAGACTTCAAAACGGGGCAAACCCTGATGAAAACCATCGTGGCGCCGGGCCTCAGCGCCCGCGCCCTGGGCGTGAAGGGTTGGTTCTCAACCAATATCCTGGGCAACCGCGACGGCCTGGTGCTCGACGACCCCGATAACTTCCGCACCAAGGAAGTGTCGAAGCTCAGCGTGCTCGAAGACATCTTTCACCCCGAAGTCAACCCCGAGCTCTACGGCGACATGTACCACAAGGTGCGCATCAACTACTACCCGCCCGCCGGCGACAACAAGGAAAGCTGGGACAACATCGACATTTTCGGCTGGCTCGGCTACCCGATGCAGATTAAAATCAACTTCCTCTGCCGCGATTCCATCCTGGCCGCGCCCCTGGTGCTCGACCTGGCCCTGTTTATGGACCTGGCCAAGCGGGCCGGCCTGAGCGGCGTGCAGGAGTGGCTTTCCTTCTACCTCAAGTCGCCGCAAGCCCCGCCCGACCTGCGGCCCGAGCACGACATCTTCAAGCAGCTCGTGACGCTGCACAACACCCTGCGCCACCTCATGGGCGAAGAAGCCATCACCGACGCCGCGCCCGACGAGTACCAGGACGCCGCCGAGGCTTTCTAATCGCCGCCGCGCCGCGTGTTTAAGGTAATTGCCTCTGTACTAGGCATTGGCTATGTGAAAGGGGGCGGCACGCTGGCCGCCCTCGCTTGCTGCGTGGCCCTGTACCTGGCCCGCGCCAGCGGGCCCACCGTGCACCTGCTGCCCGCGGGCGTGCTCACGGTGGGCCTGCTGGCCGTGGGCATATTTGCGGCCCAACGCGTAGAGCCGGCCTGGGGCAAAGACAGTTACCGGGTGGTGATTGACGAGGTTGCGGGCATGTGGATTACCGTGCTGTTCGTGCCGATTACGGGCCCGCGCCTGCTGGCGGGGCTCATTTTATTCAGGTTTTTTGATATAGTAAAACCTCTCTATATTAGAAGAATGGAACAGCTGCCCGGCGGCGTAGGCGTGATGATGGACGACGTACTGGCCGGCCTCTACGCCAACGCGCTGCTGCAAATCGGGCTACACCTCAATTTTTTCTAAGTGCGCTATCCCCGGCTTGTCAAGGCGCAGGCGGCCTCTCTGGCAGGCACCGCCATCGATTTCCTGGTCACCGTCGGCTGCGTCGAGGTGCTGCACAGCTGGTACCTGCCGGCCACCGTGCTGGGCAACGTGGCCGGCGGAATCACCAATTTCTACCTCGGCCGGTACTTCGTTTTCAACGCGGCCCAGCGCGGCGCCCCGGCGCAGGGGGCCCGGTATTTCCTGGTGTGGCTGGGCAGTATGCTTTTGAACGCCGCCGGGGTTTACCTGTTTACGCAAGGGTTACACGTGAATTATCTGTATAGCAAAATAGCGGTTTCCCTGCTGGTCGGCGTCGGGTTCAACTACGTTTTGCAGCTGCATTTTGTATTTAAAAAATCATGAATAGTCTGTTTGTCAGGCATTACTGCTCACTGGCAGTATATTTTTTACTGCTGGCCGTCCCAATCGCGGCCAGCGCCCAGACCACGACCATCGAAGGCGTGGTGATGGACGCCAGGACGAAGGAAAAGCTTCCCTACGTGAGCGTTGCGGTGCCCCAGGCCGCCCTGGGCGTGAATACCGACGACGACGGGCACTACACGCTCCGGGTGCCGGCCGGCTACACGTCCGTGGTCTTTACTTATCTGGGGTACCGCACGGTCACGAAGACCATTGTGGCCGGCGTGCCCCAGGAAATCAACGTGTTGATGGCGGCCAGCTCGGCCGTGCTCAACGAGGTGGTGGTGAAGGGCACCAAGCTGCCGCGCTACAAAAACAAGGAGAACCCGGCCGTCGCGCTCATCCGCAAGGTCATCGAGAACAAGGAGCAGAACCGGCCCGAAAGCTACGACTACGTCGAGTACGACAAGTACGAGAAGCTGGCCTTCTCCTTCAGCAACTTATCCGAGAAATTCAAGAACCGAAAGATATTTCGCAACTACCAGTTTCTGTTCACCAAGCAGGATTCGGCGGCGGCCGGCGGGGTCAACATCCTGCCGCTGTACCTCGAAGAAAAGCTGGCGAAAGAATACTACCGCAAAAGCCCGGAAAAGCGAAAATCCATCGCGCTGGGCACCAAGCAGGTGCAGTTCGACAAGCATTTTATTGACAACGAGGGCCTGAGCACGTACTTCAATCGGATGTACCAGGACGTGGACATCTACGCCAACAACGTTTCGCTGCTGGGCAACCAGCTCCTGAGCCCGATTGCCAACAACGCCCCCACGTTCTACCAGTACTTCATCACCGATACGCTGCGGGACCACGTGCCGAAGCTGATTGAGCTGAGCTTTTCGCCCCGCAACAAGGCCGACATGCTTTTTCGGGGCAAGCTCTACGTCACGCTCGACGGGAATTACGCGGTGGAGCAAGCCAACCTGTCGGTCGATAAGCGCATCAACCTCAACTTCGTCAAGAGCCTGGAAGCCAACCTGACTTTCGCCGAGAACCCGGACAAGCGCTACCATTTGAGCAAAAGCATTCTCGCCATCGACTTCGGCATTTCCCAGAATAAAGGCTCCGGCTTTTACGGCGAGCGCACGGTGAGCTACAATAACTACCTGGTTAACAAGGCCCAACCCGCCACCTTGTACGACGGCCCCGCCGAGGTAGCGCCCGACAGCGCGGCCAGCCGGCCCGACGCGTTTTGGCGGCAAAACCGGCCCGACAGCCTCAGCCTGGTCGAACGGGCCATCTACAAAAACGTCGATACGCTCCAGACCATCAAGTCATTCCAGCGCACCCTGGAGCTGTTCACCTTCCTGTTTTCGGGCTACAAATCCTTTGGGCCGTTCGAGGTGGGCCCGTCCAACACGTTTTACAGCTTCAACCCGGTCGAAGGCTTCCGCCTGCGGGTGGGCGGCCGGACCACGCCCGAGCTAAGCAAGCGCATTTACTTCGAAACGTACACCGCCTACGGGTTCAAGGACGAGAAGTGGAAGTACTTCCTCAGCTCGACGTATTCGTTCAACAACAAGTCGGTTTACACCTTCCCGCAGAACTTCCTCCGCGCTAGCGTTCAGCGCGATACCAAAATTCCGGGGCAGGAACTGGAGTTTGTGCAGGAAGACAACTTTCTGCTCTCCTTCAAGCGCGGCGTCAACGATAAGTGGCTGTACAACGACGTGTACCGGCTCGACTACGTGCACGAGTACAACAGCCATTTGTCGTATTCGCTGGGCTTCAAAAAGTGGCGGCAAGCACCAGCCGGCGGCCTCTATTTCCGCAACAGCGAAAATGTCGAAAACAACAACGTTCCGGCCCTGAACACCACCGAGCTGTCGGTCGGCGTGCGCTGGGCACCCAAGGAATCCTTTTACCAGGGCAAGCTCTACCGCGTGCCGATTATCGGGCCTTACCCTATTTTTACGGCCCGGCTTACCACCGGCGTCAAGGGCTTGCTCGAGGGCGAATACAACTACAAAAACCTCTCGTTCAACGTCGCCAAGCGGTTTTACCTCTCGCAGCTGGGCCATTCCGACGTCATGCTCGAAGGCGGCTACATTTTCGGGCAGGTGCCCTTCCCGCTGCTCGATATTCACCGGGCCAACCAGACGTATTCGTACCAGCTGAACTCCTACAACCTGATGAATTTTCTGGAGTTTTCGAGCGACCAGTACGCCAGCCTGTTCGTCGACCACAACTTCAACGGGTTTTTCTTCAACAAGCTCCCGCTCATCAAGCACCTGAAACTGCGCGAGGTAGCTTCCCTCAAGCTGCTCTACGGCGGCATTCGGGAAGAGAATAACCCCGCCGCCCACCCGGCGCTCTACAAGTTTCTGGAAGACGCCCAGGGCCAGCCCACCACGTTTGCCCTGGGCCACCAGCCCTACGCCGAAGCCAGCGTGGGCGTGGCCAACATCTTCAAATTGTTCCGGCTCGACGTGGTGAAGCGGCTCAATTACCTCGACAATCCCCACGTGGCGGAATGGGGCTTGCGGGGCCGCTTCAAAATCGATTTTTAACCGTCAGTTCCTCGACCTATCGCATGAACCTCGCCCCGCTCCGCACCGCCCTCCAGCTAGGGATTTACAAGGTCATTAACCCTTTCGTGAGGCTGCTCATCAAAGTTGGCTTCACGCCCAACAGCGTCACCCTCACCGGGTTGCTGCTGAACATCGGCGTGGCCGTGGTTTTTATCGCCGGCGGCGAAGAGGGCAACCGGGGCGATTTGCGCTACGTAGGCTGGGGCGGCGCCCTCATATTATTTGCCGGCCTGTTCGACATGCTCGACGGGCAGGTGGCCCGCCTGGGCAACATGAAAAGCGAGTACGGCGCCCTGTTCGACTCGGTGCTCGACCGTTATAGTGAGCTGTTTACCTTCCTGGGTATCTGCTACTACCTGGTCGCGCACCACTACTTTCTCAGCTCGCTGTTCGCCTTCATCGCCCTCATCGGCTCGATGATGGTCAGCTACACGCGGGCCAGGGCCGAGGGGCTCGGCATCGAGTGCAAAGGCGGGCTGATGCAGCGCCCCGAGCGGGTGGTGCTGCTGGGCGTGAGCGCGTTGGCCTGCGGCGTCAGCGCCGCGTTTTTGGGCGGCGACTACAAGCTGTTCGTGCCGGGCGTGCCCTTCCACGTGTTCGAAACGATGACGATTTTCACGTTTCCCATCACCGTGCTGGCCGTGCTCTCCAACATCACCGCCATCTCGCGGCTGCTGGAAGCCAAAAGGGGTCTGGTGCTGAAGGCCCAGCTGGCCACTCAGCAGCTGAGGCCCAATGAAAAGATGACGGCCACCACCGTGCTGCTGGCCATCGGGCTGCTGCTCAGCAACCTGGAGCTGGCCGGGGCCGGGGTCCTGCCAAAGGCGGTATTTCCGGTCCCGGCCGGCATTGCCAACCAATTGTTCTACCTCCAGCGCGACCCCAACACCAACACGGTCATCTACCAGCTCAACGTGAACAACGCAGGCCAGCTCGATGAAGGTGAACCGATTAAGGTGTTTTGGCTGCGCTACGCCGAGGGCGGCCAGCGCAAAGACCTCAGCTTTATCCAGCGCAAGTTTGCCTACGGCCTCAACGCCAAAAAGCTGGCGCCCGACAAATACGAGCTGAAATTCGCCGCCTACGACAAGGTCCGCTTCTTCCTGATGAAGTCCACCGCCGACAAGGCCTTTCACGTCTACACCGTCATCGCCAACCAGCAAATCGTGCTTGAGCGCGTTTTCCTGCGCATCGACGGCGGCACGTTCTGGGTCCCCAACGTCAAATACATCGAGTTCAAAGGCTGGAACCCGGCCACCCGCGAGCCCGTGGTCGAGCGGGTAAACGTGTAAGCCGCCCGGCCCCAAATAGGCCCCCTTCCCGGCCCCCCTTGCCAGCCCGCAGCCCCAGAAAATTCCATGATTGACTCTTCCTCCGGCCTCAATGCGGCACCGACAGCCCGCACCGGCCGCTGGCTCGTGCCCGCGCTGTCGCTGGCCTACCTGCTGTTTTCGTACCTGCTGATTGGTTTTCGGTCCGAGCAGCTCGTGCTGCTCGGCCTGTGCAACGGCTGCTACTACCTCTCGGCCACCACCCGCCGCTTCATCACCGGCTTCTCCATATTCGTCGTTTTTTGGATTCTTTACGACTACATGAAGGCCTTCCCAAACTACGCGTACCGGGCTGTCGACATCGCGCAGCTCTACACCACCGAAAAGAGCCTGTTCGGCATTCATTACCAAGGCAAGCTTCTCACTCCTAATGAGTTCTGGCTGCTCAACAGCCGCCCTTTTCTCGACGTGATGTGCGGCATTTTCTACCTGTGCTGGGTGCCGATTCCGCTGGCCTTCGCCGGTTATCTGTTCTTCAAAAACCGCCGCCTGTTCTTCGAGTTTTCGCTCACGTTCCTGCTCGTCAACCTCCTCGGATTCGTGGTGTACTACCTGCACCCGGCGGCCCCGCCGTGGTACGTGCAGCAGCACGGCTTCGCGTTTCAGCCCCTCACGATGGGCAGCACGGCCGGGCTGGCCCGGTTCGATAACTTCTTCGGGGTGAGCATCTTCAAGTCCATCTACGCCAAAAATTCCAATATTTTCGCGGCCATGCCGTCGCTGCATTCGGCCTACCCGGTCATCGTGCTGTTCTACGCGGTGAAAAACAAATCCGGGCTTTTCAACCTCTTCTTCCTGGCCATTATGCTCGGCATCTGGTTTGCCGCGATTTACACCAGCCACCACTACGTGCTCGACGTGTTGGCGGGCGTTTCGATTGCCCTCACCGGCATTTTCGGCTTTCGTTTGTTGCTGAATAAAAGCCCCGCGTTCAACCGGATGATTGACTATTTCTGGCTGGCAACCGCCCCGCCCGCCGCGCTCCCAGCTGCCGCCGTCAGCCACCAGCGGTAGTCACTGCAATATTCAAAACGCTTTTACTGAGGCCAAATATCCCTCCTCCGCTACCGTCATGTCTTCAAAGGAACCATTCGCGGATTTCACCGAGGCCCTGGCTGGCACCACCAACCTGCTGCGGCTCCACATGCGGCAAAAGTTCAAGGAATGCAACGTCGACATTACCGTCGAGATGTTGCAGGTGCTGCGCTACCTGGGGGCGCACGACGGGGTGAACCAGCAGGAAATTGCCAACGCGGTGTGCAAAGACAAGGCGACGCTCACCTCCATGATTGACAACCTGGTGCGCCGCACGCTCGTGCAGCGCCACGAAGACAGCCAGGACCGGCGCAGCAAGCGCATCGTGCTCACCCCGCAAGGCTGGGCCTTGCAACCCACCATCGAGCCGTGGATTGCTGAGATGCTGCGGAAGGCCGGCGCCGGCATCCCTCAGGCCCATTTGCTCGACAGCATCGCCCTGTTCAAGCAAATCAGCGAAAACCTGAAATGCCCTGGCAGCTGAGTATTTGGTTGCTTAGTCGGTGATTCAACCACGTAACTGTGGCCAATCTGCTTTCCCGCAGTGTCTCGCAGTGTTAAAAACGCAGTGTCCCGCAGTGTTTTTTTAGCCCGACACTGCGGGACACTGCGTTTTTTAACACTGCGAGACACTGCGGGAAATTTTGGGAGGAAGGCCACCCGGCGCCCGTATCTTTGGCTACGGCCGTGCCCGGTGGTGCCGGCCCCTTTCGCGCATGATTTCGGCCGCCTCTCTGCAAAACCTGCTCGGCATCAAAGCCAGCGAAACCCGCACCGTGGGGCTGTTTTTGCTGCACAACTTCCTGCTCGGCATCGGCTCGGTGCTGGTGTACGTGGCGGCCAACGTGCTGCTGCTCGAACACAACCCCGAGCACAGCCTGCCGCTGGGCTACGTCATCGGCGCGCTGGCCATGATGGCCGTGGGCAAGATTTACACCCATTTCGAGCACCATTTACTGCTGAAAAAGCTGGCCGTGCGGGTGCTGCTGGCCGTGGTGGCGCTCGTGGGCGTGCTGGGCGTGCTGGTGGCCGTGGGCCATTCGGTGGCGGCGGCCGTGGCCATCATGGCGGGCTACCGCGTCATTTACCTGCTCACCAACCTGGAGTTCTGGGGCGTGTCGGCGGTGGTGTTCGACGTGCGGCAGAGCAAGCGGCTGTTCAGCATCATCAGCTCGGGCGACATGCCGGCCAAGGCCCTGGGCGCCGTTCTGGCGGCCCTTATTCACGGCGACGCGCAGCTGCCGGTGCTGCTGGGGGTGTCGTTTGGGGCGTATTTAGGGGCGCTGTTCACCCTGCGCGCCACCCTCAGCTCGCACGTCGTAGAGGCGGCAGAGCGGCCCGTGCGGCGGCCCCAGCACGTGCCGGGCCAGCTGGTGCGGCAGCTCTTTGGCGGCAGCGAGCTGGTGCTGGCCATGTGCCTGAGCCTGGTCGCCATCGCGGCCGTCATCACGGGCGTGGAGTACATGTTTTTCATCAACGTGAAGCACAAGTTTCACGAGTCCGACGACATCACCCGCTCGGTGGGCTGGATACTGGCCGTCACCTATTTAGCCGCCACGTTTTTCAAGCTCCTGGTGAGCCGGCAGGCGCTCGAACGCTACGGCGTGCAGTGGTCGCTGCGGCTGCTGCCGGTGGTGGCGCTGGTGTGTCTGGCCGTATTTGGCGGCCTGAAAGTGGCCAAGGGCTACACCCAAACCGAGCAGCTGGCCTTTTTCTGCGGGCTGTACCTGCTGCTGGAAGTGCTGCGCCGCACCGTGTTCGACCCCGTGTTTCTGGTGCTTTTTCAGCCCCTGGCGCCGCAGCAGCGGCTGGCGGCCCACACGCTGGCCAAGGGCTTCTACGAGCCGCTCGGCATGGGACTCACGGGCTTGTTGTTCTTCGCGCTGCGCTATTCCGGCTTGCTCGATGGCGGCCTGCCCCTCGCCTGGATGGGTGCCCTGCTGCTGCTGGCGCTGCTGTTGTTGCACCGCACCTACCTCAGCTACTTGGCCGAGCTCAAAGAAGGACTCGGCCGTCGCTTCGCCGAAACTGCCGAGCTCCCCCTGCCCGATGCCGCGCTGCAAGTGGTGCTGGCGCACCTGCAAAGCGCCCGCCCCACCGACGTGCTCCACGCCCTGGTCTGGCTGCGCCAGCGCGAGCCCGCCGCCCTGGCCGGCTACGCCCCCGCCCTGCTCGAACACGCCGATGAGCGGGTGCGCCTCGCCCTGCTCACCACCCCCGAAGTGCGCCCCCTGCCCCTCGAAACTCTGCAAGCGCTGGCCCTGCGCGACCCCGCCCCCGCCGTGCGCGAGGCCTCCGCCCGCCAATTAGCCAGCGTCAGCCCCGATGCGCCGCCCGTAATTCCCCTATTTTCCAGCCCCGATATGGCCGCTCGCCAAGGCGCCATTCGGGGCAGCCTCGAAGTGGTGCCCCAGCACGCGCAAGCCCAGGCCAGCCTTCAGGCGCTGCTGCGTGACCCCTCGGCCGCCGGCCGCCGGGCGGCGTTGTCCCTGTTGGCTTTCTTCCCTTTCGACACGCAAAAGCAGCTGATTGCGAGCAGCCTGGCCCACCCCGAGCCCAGCGTGGCGCCCGCGGCGCTGGCGGCCATCGGCACGCTGGGCCACATCCGGCTGGCGCACCACCTGCTCGGCGCATTCGGCGACAAGCAGCGCTGGCAGCTCGCCGCCGACAGCCTCGTGGCCCTGGGCCCGGCCGTGGTGCCGATGGTGCGCGCCGCCCTGCACGACGACCCCGGCCCGCCCCTCACCCACCGCTTCGCCACCGTGCTTGAGCGCCTCGACGTCCCCGCCAGCCGGGCCGTGCTGGTCGGCCTGGCCCAGGGTTCCAACCTGTTTTCCCGCGTGGTGGCCCTGCGGGCGCTGCGCCGTTTTCCGGCCGTGCCCACCGACTTCCCCATTTTTGAGCAGCTTTTGCACGAGGAATTCGCCTTGGCTGCCCAACTCCTGCGTGGCCTCGTGGCCGACCCCCGCCCCGCCCTCCGCACCACCGTCGACTACGAGCTGGCCCTGCTGCACCAGCGCGTATTTGGGCTCCTGGCCCAGCTCTACGACGCCGAGCTGGTGGCCACGGCCCAGCGCAACGTGGCCCACGCCGCCCGCGAGCGCCAGGCCAACGCCCTGGAAATCCTCGACAACCTCATTCCGCGCCCCATTTACCAAGGCCTGCAAGCTTTGCTCGACGATGCGCCCGTGACCGACAAAGCCGCCCTGTTTGCCGCCCTCACCGCGCCCCATGCCCCGGCGCGCGCCCACCGGCTGGCCATTGCCGGCAATGCCGCCGCCGCGGGCAGCGCCGTAGCCGAAGAAGAGCCGCCGGCCCCCATTTCGCCTCTTTCCGCGGCGCTGCCCACGCTGCTGCTGCGCCAAGGCCCCACCGCCTTCACCACCTGGACGCTGAGCGTGGCCCTGCGCCACTGGCAGCCCACCGAGCCCGACGCGGCCGCCCTGCTGCGGCCCTACCTGCAATCGCCCAAAGCCCTGCTCGCGGAAAGTGCCCAGCTGGCCGCCACCGCGCTGGCCGCCCACACGGGCCAGCCGCTCCCCACTTCCTCACCCCAATTCCCCGCCATGAGCCACCCTGCCGCCGAAGCCCGTATTTCCGCCCTCGAACGGGTGGTCGTCCTCAAAAGCACTGCCCTCTTTGCCCAAACGCCCGAAAACGTGCTAAGCAGCATCGTGCCCATCATGAAAGAGGTAACTTTTCACGAGGGCGAGGAGATTTTTGCCAAAGGCGAAATCGGCACGTCGCTGTTCATTCTGCACGACGGGCAGGTGGGCATTTTCAACGGCAGCCAGCAGCTAGCCACTTTTGGCCCCGGCGATTTCTTCGGCGAGCTGGCCCTGCTCGACACCGAGCCGCGCTCTGCCTCGGCGGCCGCCCTCGGCCAGGTGCTGGCCTTCCGCCTCGACCAGGAAGATTTTTACGACGTCATGGAAGAGCGCGCCGAGGTGCTCCGCAACATCCTGCGGATGCTGTGCCAGCGCATCCGGCAGCAAAACGAGAAGATGCGCGAGCTGTCGTCGTAGCCTGGCGCCACCTGGTTATCCAGCCTACTAACCCAGCCCCAACGGGGCGGCCCATCGGTAGAAACAGAATGCAAACGAACGGTAAAGCCCCAGCGGGGCGACCCAATCGCCAGCGCACTACGGCGCGGATGAATAAGAAAAGCGCTATCAACGGGCCGCCCCGCCGGGGCTATGACCGCAACGTGGGTTGCTTATTCACTGCGGTTACGCAGGGCCTTCACGCCGCTGGCCGTGGCAAAGGGTTGCTCGTTGCTGGTTGCTCGTTGCTCGTTGCTCGTTGCTGGTTAATTACCAACGGAAAACCAGCAACCAGCAACCAGCAACCAGCAACCAGCAACTAGAAACGAGCAACCAAAGCGCTTGCTTCCGCAGCAACTGCGTAACAGCAGTTATTCATACATATCGCGCGGGTCGGCCGCCGCCAGCTCTGCTAAAAACCGGCCAATGGCGGTGCTGGCCGCCGCCAGCACCGCCGCGCCTTTTTCCGCCGTTGCTTCGGCAGGGTCGCCGGCGCCGGTATCGGCGGTTACCTGGCTCCATTCGCGCTGGGCCCAGGCCCACCCTTGCCGAAATGCCGCGATGCGAAATTGCTTGGCGTGGCCCGAGCCAGCTTCCGCCAACGGGCGCACCAGGCCGGGCGCGATGTGCAGCATGGCGCTGGTTTCGAGCGCGTCGGCGTGGTCGCCGGGCGCGGTAAAGAACCGACCGCGGTCAAAGGTTTTGAACCAGTTGAGGGTGCAGAGAAAAACCATCGGAAATTCGGCTTGCAGCTCCCGCAAGTGCTGACGAAAGTCGTTGCCGCCGTGGCCATTCAGCACCACCAGCTTGGGAATGCCCTGGCGGGCCAGCACCTGCACCACATCGCGCAAAATAGCCAGTTGCGTGCTGGGGTTCAGGTTGATGTTGAGCGTAATGTCGAGCTGGCCGGTATTCACGCCAAACGGAATGGTGGGCAGCACCACTACCTTGGCGCCCGCCTCCCACGCCAGGCGCGCCGCCTCGGCGGCAACGTAGTCGCACTGAATGTTGTCCGTCGCGTAAGGCAGGTGGTAGTTATGCGCCTCCGTAGCGCCCCAGGGCAATACCACCACTTCATAAGCGGCATCTTTCACGTGCTGCCAGGTGGTTTCGGCTAAGATGTAGGGGCGAGGCGACATAAGCAATCAGAAAAGCGCAAGCATAAAAACGGCCTCCAACCGAACAGTGCGCCGCTACTCCACCACCTCGTAGATTTTCACCGGCAGGGCCTTGTTTTTCAGCGTCACTTCGCTCACAAACTGGCAGTTGAAGGACTCCTTCACCCGCAGGTACACGGTTTCGCTGATGATAATCTGCCCGGCTTTGGCGGCCGACTGCAGGCGCTGCGACACGTTCACCACGTCGCCGATAACGGTGTAATCCAGGCGTTTGAGGGAAGCCGAGCCGATGTTGCCGGACACCACCTCGCCGGTGTTCACGCCGATGCTCACCTCGGGGCGGTACGCGAAGCCGGGCGGCAACGGCGTTTTGTTCTGCTGCAAGGCCGTGCGCGCCGACAGGGCCGCGTCGATGGCCCGGTCGAGGTGGTGCTCGCCCCGAAATACCGCCATCACCGCATCCCCCATAAACTTGTCGACGTAGCCGCCCTGCGCGATTACCTCCTTCACTATCAGGTCGAAATAGGTATTGAGCAGGCTCACCACATCGGTGGGCGCCAGCTTTTCAGCCAGCGAAGTGAAGCCGCAGATGTCGAGAAATACCACCGTCGCCTCCACGGTTTCGCTGGCCAGCAGGCGGTTTTCGAAGTCGGGCCGCGTCATGAAATTGAGCACCGTTTCGTCGACGTACATCTTCAGGATGTTGTTTTCCTGGATGGCCCGCAGCGTGTCGCGCAGCTGCCGCACCTGGTCGGCGGTTTTCTCGATGGTCACCTCCAAATCGGTGAAATCGACGGGCTTCACCACGAAGTCAAACGCGCCGCGGTTCATGGCCGTGCGCAGGTTGCCGAGGTCGCCGTAGGCCGACACTATCACCGTTTTCATGGCCGGATGCTCGGCGTGGGTGCGCGTGAGCAGCGTCAGCCCGTCCATCACGGGCATATTTATGTCGCTGAGAATGACGGCCGTATCCGGGTGTTCGGTGATGCGCGCCAGGGCTTCTTCCCCGTTGGTGGCGAAGACAAACTCGTAGGTGCTTTCGCGGATTTTTCGCCGGAATTTCTGCTTGATGAGCAGCTCAAGGTCGGCTTCGTCGTCGACCACCAGGATTTTTGTCTTCATGGCATTGGAAATGGGAAGTGGGCAACGGGGAGCAGGGAGCAGGATATCGCTGTCGGACGTGGAATAAACCTGACCCATTCCGCGGCCCGCAAACCACTCCCCACGCCCCGCTTCCCACTCCCCATTTTAAGGCAGCAGGTGCAGCAATTTATCCTTGAGCACGGCAAAATCCACGGGCTTGGTCAGAAAATCGTTGGCCCCCAGGCTCATGGCTTTGCTGTAGCTTTCGTTGTCGCCGTAAGCCGTAATCATCATCATGACGGTGGGCGGCATCTCGAACTCCTCTTTTACGTGGCTCAGCAGCTCCAGCCCGCTCATGCCCGGCATGTTGATATCGGACAGGATAATCAGCACCTCGGAGCGGTGCGCCCGCAGGTACTGCATCGCTTCTTCGCCCGAAAAAGCGTAGTTGAAGCTCAGCGCGCCGCTGCGGATTTCGCGCCGGAAACGCTGCTGAAACAAATCGCGCACATCGGTTTCGTCGTCAACAACCAGGATTTGCATGGGGATACTAGTCAGAGTGGGCGGGCACCAAAGTTAGGGCGCCTGAGCGGTTTAGGTGGGCAGCCCGACGATAAATTCCGTGCCCGTGCCTTCTTCGCTTGATACCGTCAGCGTGCCGCCGTGGCCAGTCGTCACGATGTCGTGCGCCAGCGAGAGCCCCAGGCCCGTGCCCTCGCCCACCGGCTTGGTGGTGAAGAACGGCTGGAAGATTCTGGCCCGTACGTGCCCGGGCATCCCGGTGCCGTTGTCGCGGATGCGGATTTCCACTCCGCCCGGCACGGCACGGGTGCTCACCGCCACGGCGGGTTGGTAGGCCGCATCCGGATGCTGGCGCTGCCGCTGCCGCACGGCGTAAAAAGCATTGGTAAACAGGTTAATCAGCACGCGGCCAAGGTCTTGCGGCACCACCGGCACCAAGGGCAGCGCGGGGGCGTAGGTAGTGGCCAGCTGCGCCACGAAGTCTTTCTCCTTGGCTTGCAGGCCCTGGTAGGCCAGGCCCAGGCTTTCGTCGATTAAGGCGTTGAGGTTGCTGGGCACGCGCGGGCCGGTGCCCGTGCGCGAGTGCTCCAGCATGCCCCGGATGATGGACGAGGCCCGCTGCCCGTGCTGGCTGATTTTCTGGAGGTTCTGCTTCAGGCCGGCCAGAATTTCCTGCTCCAGGGCCGCGTCGCGGGCGGCGCTGCCCCGCTCCTCGCTGATGTCGTCGAGCAAGTCGGTGCTCACTTCGGCGAAGTTCTTCACGAAGTTGAGCGGGTTTTGCAGCTCGTGGGCGATGCCGGCCGTAAGCTCGCCCAAAAAGGCCATCTTTTCGGCCTGCACCAGCTGGTCCTGCGCCGCTTTCAGCTCGGCCAGCGACTGCTCCAGGGCTTCTTTGGCGCGCCTTTGCTGGCGCACGTGGCGGCCTTGCAGCAGCGCCAGCGCCAGCAGCCCCACCACGCCCGCCAGCAGGGCGTAGGTGCGGTAGCGCGACCGGAGCGCGGCCTGGCTGGCGGCGGCGGCCTGGGCCCGCTCCTGCTCGCGGTAGTGCAGGCTTTGCAGGCGCATCACCTTTTCCTGGCCAAACAAGGTGTCTTTCATCACCAGCATCAGGCTTTGGTATTTCAGGGCGCTGTCGGCCAAGCCACGGCGCTTGAAGTTCTGGGTGAGCAAGGTGCTGGCGTTGAGCACGCCCCGCAAAAAGCCGTTGGCCCGGGCCGCCTGGCAGCCCAAACGGGCGTAGTAAATGCTCGAATCGGCGCGGCCCATTTGCTGGTAGAGCGTGGCCAGGCCCACGTAGGCAAAGTTGAGGCTGCGCAAATGATGGACGGTTTTCGACTCGGCCACGCTTTGGCGATAAAAGGCGCGCGCCTGGGCCGAATGGCCCTGCTTGCGGGCCACGTTGCCCAGGCCGTACAAAATGTAGTTGGTGGGTGTGTGCAGGCGGTGCGCCAGCGCGAAGGCCCGCTCCTGAAACAGCCGGGCCGAATCGAGCCGATTGAACAAGTCGTAGGCCAGCCCGATGTTGCTCAGCTCAATCACCACGCGGGGCTCGTCGTGCAGCTTCTCCCCTATTTTCAACGCCCGAAAATAGTAAGCCAGGCCCTGGTGCTGGTCGCGCAGGTACACGTAAATAATGCCAATGCTGCGCAGGTTCTGGGCCACCAGGGCTTGGTCGTGGGTGGTTTCGGCCACCCGCAGCGACTGCTGAAACACTTCCAACGCGCAGGCCAGGTTGCTTTCGCGCAGGGCGGCCCCCAGCCGGTTCAGGGCTTCGCCTTCGCCCCGGCGGTACCGGATGCGGCGGGCCAGCGCCAGAGCCCGGCGCGCATACACGGCGGCCGAGTCGGTATTTTGGGTCCAAAGCTGGTCGCTCACCTGGCAGAGCAGCATCACCCGCTCGCGGGCGGGCTGCGGCCGGGCCAGCAGCTGGCGCAGGCTATCCAAAGCAATGCGGCCATGCGGGGCGGCGGCGCCCGCCGGGCTCAGCCCGCACAGCAGCACGGCCAGCAGCAGCAAGCCCAGCCGGCCGCGCACGCAGCGAGCAAAATGTGGAGCCAGAGAAATGGTCAAGGCACTAGCGCCCAAAGCGGGGGGTAATAACAAGCGCGCAAAAAACCGGCCCGCAGCTAGCCGGCCTGATTAATCGGCAAGCTAATGAGAAACTCGGTGTAGCTCCCTTCCTCGGAGGCGACCGCCAGCGTGCCGCCGTGGCCCTGGGTCACGATGTCGTAGCTCAGCGAGAGGCCCAGGCCGGTGCCCTCGCCGGTGGGCTTGGTGGTGAAAAAGGGCTGAAAAATCTTGGCCCGCACGGCTTCCGGAATGCCCATCCCGTTGTCGCGCACCCGAATTTCGACCTTCTCGCCCACCTTCCGGGTGCTCACGCTGACGGTGGGCGCGTAGCCGGCCTCGCCGCGCAGCTGGCGCTGGCGCACGGCATAAAAAGCGTTGCTCAGCAGGTTGAGCAGCACCCGGCCCAGGTCCTGCGCAATTACCTCGACCGGCGGCAGGGCGGGGTCAAAATCGGGGCACAGCGTGGCGTTGAAGGACTTGTCTTTGGCCCGCAGGCCGTGGTACGCCAGGCGCAGGTACTCGTCGGCCAGGGTGTTGAGGTCGGTGGGCGTGCGCTCGCCCGAGCTCGTGCGCGAGTGCTCCAGCATGCCGCGCACGATGCTGGCCGCCCGCCCGCCGTGCTGGCTGATTTTGAGCAGGTTCTGCTTGAGGTCGGCCAGCAGGTCGGCTTCCAGCTCGGGGTCGCGGGCGGGCTTGTGCTGCTCTTCTTCCAGCTCGGTCACCAGCTCGGCGCTCACGTCGGCAAAGTTGTTGACGAAGTTGAGCGGGTTCTGAATTTCGTGCGCGATGCCGGCCGTGAGCTCGCCCAGGCTGGCCATTTTCTCAGATTGCACCAGCTGGGCCTGGGTCTGGCGCAGCTCGGTGAGGGTGCTGCGCAGCTCCTCGGCCTGGTGGGTGAGGGCGGCGGTGCGCTCGGCCACCAGGCGCTCCAGCTCCGCTTTTTGGGCCTCGATGAGGCGCTTGGCTTTTTCTTCCTCTTCGCGCAGCAGGCGCTCTTTTTCCAGGGTTTTTTTCTGGCTGCGCGCAATGAAGACGAACGTAAACAGCCAGATGAGGGCAAACCCGTGGGCCGTGTCCAGGCCGTCGTCGTAGCGCTTCAGCAGCTCGCTGCCCACCATTTGCAGGGTAAATTCGACGACGTGGTAGAGCAGGTACGGCAGCAGCGCCAGCAGCAGCGTGCGGGCCGGCCGGTAATAGCTCAGCAGCAGCAGCAGCAGCGTCACCACGGCCAGCACGAAAAGCCAGTAGCCCTCGCTCAGCACCGGCGTTCGGATATGAAAAACCTGGGCCAGCACGAAGACCACCACCGCCGGCACCCAGAGGTAGCCCAGGGTTTTGTTCCAGGGCCCAATGCGGGCCGGCACGTCTAAGAAGCGACGCAGCCCCCGCACCATCAGCACGGCCATGGGAGCCAAAACCAGGAGTTCGCCGTTACCGGGTGTATTGTTCATGGCAGCAGTCGGGCAGTGGCGAAGTAACGTGTTACAGGCTGGCAATGAGGCAGAACAGGGATTCTGTTCCGCAAATTAGGGCAAAAAACGGACCGACCGGGCCCGCTCCGGCGCGGGCCGGCAAGCAGCAGGTCGGGCAAACAGGCCGCGGGGTTTGCACGGCGCGCGGGGAATCACAAAAAGAGGCGACGGGCTATCCGGCCCCATTTCGCGGCAAACTAATCACAAACTCGGTGCCCCGGCCGGCTTGCGCGCTCACCGTGAGGGTGCCGCCGTGCCCCTTGGTGACGATGTCGTGCGAAAGCGAGAGGCCCAGGCCGGTGCCTTCGCCGCTGGGCTTGGTGGTGAAAAACGGCTGGAACACCTTTTCCCGCACCGCTTCCGACATGCCGGTGCCGTTGTCGCGCACCCGGATTTCCACGGCGTGGGGCAGCGCCCGCGTCGTCACGGTTACTTCGGGCCGGTAGTCGGCGTCGGCTTCCTGCGCGCGCGTTTGCACGGCGTGGAAGGCGTTGGTGCCCAGGTTGAGCAGCACCCGGCCCAGGTCTTGCGGCATCACGGCCAGCGGGGCCAGCGCGGGGTCAAAATCGGTGCTCAGTACGGCTTCAAAAGCCTGGTCTCTGAGTGCGGTATCCTGCTGGGCCAGGCGCAGGTATTCGTCGGCCAGGGCGTTGAGGTTGGTGGGCACGCGCGGGCCGGCGCCGGTGCGCGAGTGGGCCAGCATGTCGCGGATGATGGACGAGGCCCGCTGCCCGTGCTGGCTGATTTGCTGCAAGTTCTGCTTCAGGCCGGCCAGGATTTCCTGTCCCAGCTCCGCGTCGCGGGCCGGGGCGTGGTGCCCGTCGGCCATGTCATCGACCAAAGTGGTGCTCACCTCGGCAAAGTTTTTCATGAAATTGAGCGGGTTTTGCAGCTCGTGGGCGATGCCGGCCGTGAGCTCGCCCAAAAAGGCCATCTTTTCGGCCTGCACCAGCTGGTCCTGCGTCGCTTTCAGCTGGGCCAGCGTGCGGCGGTTCACTTGCAGTTGCCGGTAAATAAACACGCCCAGCCCCGACACCAGCACCACGGCCAGCAGCGCCCCGAGCAGCAGCCGCAGGCCCAGGCGCAGGCGCACCGCCTGCACGGCCTGCGCCTGCCGCAGGGCGTTAATCTGCGCCGTTTGGGCTTGCTCGACCCGCTCGCTTTCGTACTGCGCCATGTGGAACATGTTTTGCGCGGCACTCAGCGTATCGGTCAGGGCAATGTAGCGGCGGGAATAGCGCTGGGCCTCGGCGGCATTGCCCTGGGCGTCGTAAAACGCGGCCAGCTGCTTCAGGTACTTGGTGCGCAGCCCGTTGAGCTTGGTGGTGGTGGCTTTTTGGTACGCCCGGCGCCAGTGGGTTTCGGCGCGGGCGTAGTCGTGGCGGGCCTGGTAAAACTGGGCCCAGGTGGCGTCCAGCTCAAAATCGCCGGGCTTGCCCGACATGGGCACGTTCAGCGAGTCGTTCAGCTGCTGGGCGCGCCGGAGCAGCGCCCCGACCGGCGCGGGCGTGTGCATTTGCAGCAGCACCGCGCCTTTCTGCACCAGCCCGTAGGCCTGGCTCATGCGCCGCTCGTAGGGGTCGGTCACCTGGGCCACCAGCGCCGCGTCGGCGGCCCGCAGGGCCTCGGGGTAGCGGTGCTCCAGCGCGTAGAGGCGCGACAGGGCCAGGAAGGTAAAAATGCGGTTGGTGCCCCGCACCCGCCGAAAATCGGGCAAGGCCCGCGCCGCGCTCAGGTACTGCACCGCCTTTTCGATATTGTCCCAGTCGGCGTAGATGGAGCCGGTCACCAGCAGCTCGTTGATGTAGAGCCGCCGGCTGAACCGCCGCGCCGTGTCGGCCGCCCGCAAGCTGTTGTTGATGGCGCGGTTGTAGTCGCCCATGCGCTGGTAGTAGCCGCCCTGCGACACGTAGCAGGCGGCCATGTTTTCGGTGGCCCCGCGCAGCCGGTAGTAGGCCAGCTTTTCTTCGTAGTACTGCCGGCGCGCCGCCATTCGGTTGAGCCGGTTGTAGAGCCCCACCACGTCAAGCAGCAGCCAGGGAATGGGCCGGCCCACGCGGTCGAAGTCCGCCACGGCAGCCTTTATGGTATCGAGGGCGGCCGCGGGCTGCTGCCAGAGCACCAGGCCGTGGCGCAAGCGGCGGTACGGCCCGTCATCCAGCACCCGCAGCCGCTGGTTCAGCACCAGCAGCTCGTCGAGCCAGGGCAGGGCCTGCGGCTTGGTGGGGCCCAGGTCGAGCAGGTGCACCAGGGTGCGCAGCCGGGCCGAGTCGGTGCGTTGCCCCGGCAGCGCACGGGCCAGCGAATCGTAGTCGGCATCCCAATAGCGATGCTGGGCCCACACCGGCCCGCCCATCACCCACACCGCCAACACCGTAAAAATCCATTTCATGGGCAAAGCCAAGGCTTACAAAAGAAAGTCGCGCCGATTCTCCACCCCAAACCCCTGGCCCGGCAGCCGCCACCAAAGAAGTTCGTAAGGTTAAAATCATTGCGGGCAGAAAACAGAAAATGGTAAAAAGCCTGGGTCAGATAAGACTAATCCGTAACAATCAGCAATATTCACGCTAGCAGCAAAATGCCATAATTTTAGTGGTGTAAATATGAATTAATTTCCGCGTATGTGCCTAGCTTAGGGCAGGCGCGGTGCCACAACGACGCTTGGTTACACTAATTGCCGCGGCCCTGGCTTTGGGCCAAAAAGCCCGCCAACCCCGCGTGGCGCTTCAACCCCACTTGCTCCCGTTGCCTGGTTGGGCGGCGTGTTGCCAGTTCGCCAGGCCCTCTGCCATTGGCAATTGGTTGCTCGTTTCTGGTTGCTGGTTTCTGGTTGCTGGTTGCTGGTTGCTCGTTGCTGGTTAATTATCCGCGGAAAACCAGCAACCAGAAACCAGCAACCAGAAACCAGCAACCAAAGCGCCTGCTTCCGCAGAAACTGCGTAGCCTCAGTTAATTCATTTGCTTCCTCGCCGCCCCGATAAAATGAGGGGTTTTCCGGTCCACCCTTCCGATGCACCTCCAAGCCGCCGAAAATTTTATCGTGGACGAATTGCGGCGCGGCCTTTCCCCCACGCTCTACTACCACGGCCTGCCCCACACCCTCGACGTAACGCAGGCGGCCATGGAGCTGGCCGCCGCCGAGGGCCTCGCCGATGCCGAAGCCACCGCCCTGCTGCGCACGGCCGCCCTGTACCACGACGCCGGATTTCTGCACACCTACCAGGCCCACGAGGCGCGGGGCTGCGAACTGGCCCGCGCCTCCCTGCCGGGCTTTGGGTACACGCCGGGCCAGGTAGCCGAAGTTTGTGCCCTGATAATGGCAACCAAGTACCCGCAGGAGCCGCTCAGTCCCCTCGCCCGGATGCTGTGCGACGCCGACCTGGACTACCTCGGCCGCCCCGATTTCGAGCCCATTTCCACCAGCCTTTTTCGCGAGCTCACGGCCCGCCAGCTCATTGCCAACGAACGGGCCTGGTTTGAGCTGCAAGCCGATTTTCTGACCCACCACCACTACTGGACGGCCACCGCCATCGCCCGCCGGGCCGCCCCCAAGCAGGCGCGCCTAAACCACATTCGCGCCCTGCTCACCGATTGGCCCACCCAAACGACCTAGCCGTTTCAGCTTTGGTGAACAGAATTAAAAATGAATAATTAAAAAAATTAAACCCCTTACCACCAGATTTTTAATTTTTGATTCTTCATTTTTAATTCCCCTGAAAACGGTACACTAAATAGGGAACCCCTGTAGACCGCCACTTGCGCAACGGCCCGGCCCTCAATAATCGGCCAGGCCGTTGCGCAGCGAATACACTTCCGCAAAACCGTGCGCCCGCAGCAGCAGCGCTGCTTTCTGGCTGCGCACGCCGCTGGCGCAGTGCACCACGACGGGTATTTCGGGCCGTAAGTCGGCCAGCTGCGCGCCCAGCTGCGCCAGCGGAATCAGCCGCCCGCCGATGCTGCGCCGGGCGTGCTCGTGCGGCTCGCGCACGTCGAGCAGCTGCAACGGCCGGCCGCTCTGCTGCCACGCCTTCAGCTCGTCGGCCCCGATTTCGGCCGCCCGCGCCGGGGCCATTTCCGGGGGCGCTTCGCCGCAGAAAGCCGCATAGTCGGGTGCCAGCGCCGTGAGCTGCTGGTTGGCCGCCACGGCCCGAAAACGAATGGTCTGAAACCGCATTCCCAGCGCGTCCACCAGCAGCAAGCGCCCGCTCAGCGCCTCGCCCACTTCCAGAATAATTTTCAGGGCTTCGGCCGCCTGCATGGTGCCCACCAGGCCCGGCAGCACGCCCAAAACGCCGATTTCGGCGCAGCTGGGCGCGTCGCCGGGCGCCGGCGGCGTGGGGTAAAGGCAGCGGTAAGTCGGGCCGCCCTGGTAATTGAACACCGCCACCTGGCCTTCAAATTTGAAGATGGCCCCAAACACCAGCGGCTTGCCCAGCACCACGCAAGCGTCGTTGACGAGGTAGCGCGTGGCAAAATTATCGGAGCAATCGACCACGAGGTCGTAGCCGGCAAACAACTCCAGCGCGTTGGCCGCCGACAGCACTACCTGGTGCGGGCACAGCGCAATGAAGGGGTTTTGGGCCCGCAGCTTTTCGGCCGCCGCCTCGGCTTTGGGCCGGCCCACGTCGGCCGTGGCGTACAGCACCTGGCGCTGCAAGTTGCTGTCGTCCACCGTGTCAAAGTCCAGCAGGCCCAGTGTGCCCACGCCGGCGGCGGCCAGGTATTGCAGCACCGGGCAGCCCAGGCCGCCGCAGCCCACCACCAGCACCCGGGCGGCTTTGAGCTTCTGCTGGCCGGCCGGGCCAATTTCGGGCAGCAGCAAGTGGCGGCTATACCGGCTGGTTTCGGCAGCGGATAACGGGGCGTCGGTCGGATTCATCGGGCAAAAGAGCAACAGGGCTGGGTTCCTATCCAAACAGGTTCGTGGCCCGGTTGGCTCAATACGGCAGCAATTTCGGCCCCAGTCCCCGCACCGGATTTGTTTTGACCGCCATTTTTTTCGATTTTAATAATGAAGCTGTTTATATGGGACTTACGCACAAAGGCCAATCGCCAGCCCCGGAGGGGCGGCCCGTTGGTATTAATTTGCTGAAAATGAACGATAAAGCCCCAGCGGGGCGACCCCGCTACTGGCGACGACTTTGGGTCGCCCCGCTGGGGCTTTATCGTTCGCTGTCCCTGTTTTACTACCGACGGCCCCCCCCTCCGGGGCTGGCGATTGGCCTTTGTGCGTAAGTCCTATTATAGATATGACTTACGCAGTTGAAAAGTCAACATGCCTTTTTGATGGGGGAAAGGCTGTTTCTCAGCAACTGAAGCTGCGGCTGATACTTAAACAACTTCTTGACTATCAGCAATTAATTTTTCAACTGCGTAAGTCCTAGTAGATATACAGGCTTTTCGGCTCCCCTCTCCTTGGGAGAGGGGCCGGGGGTGAGGTTCCACCGGGCGGGTCGCGTACCCTGACTACGAATCTGCTCCACGAAGTCGTCGGCCGGTTATAAGGTAAAATCCAATATCTTCGCTTACTATGTATTGAAATTGAATCTCCTTATAATTATTATGCAAAAGACTCTGCTTTTCCTCTTGTTATTGGCCCTGCCCGTGGCGGTGCGCGCGCAGGTCGATACGGTGCGGGCCAGCACTTTGCCCGGCCCGCAGCTCGCCGAAAAGGCCTACAACAGCGGCCTGGCCAGTTTCAACGCCCAAAGCTACCCGGCCGCGCTGCGCAGCTTCGACCAGGCCATCGCGGCCAAGCCCGATTTCGCGGCGGCCTACACCAACCGCGCCGCCACCCGCTACGAGTTGAAAGACTACCCGCAAGCCCTCGCCGACTACGACCAGGCCCTGAAGCTGGAGCCCGGCAGCTACACCGGCTACTTTGGCCGGGCGCGGGTGCGCGAGGCCCAAAACCAGCTCACGGAGGCCGACCAGGACTACTCCGAAGCCCTCAAGGCCAAGCCCGACTATGCCCCCGCGTGGTACAACCGCGGCGTGCTGCGGTTTGAGAAAGGCGACTACCAGGCCGCCCGCGACGACTTCGACGGTGCCATCAAGGCCGACCCGAAAATGGCGTATGCCTACCACGACCGCGGCAGCGCCAACCAGAAGCTCAGCAACTACGCCGCCGCCGCCCAGGACTACTCGCAGGCCCTGACCTTGCAGCCCGGGCTGCTGCCCGCCCTGCTCAACCGCGCCACCGCCGAGCGCCGCACCGGCCAGCTGCCCCAGGCCCTGCGCGACTACGACGCCTACCTCGCCGCCAGGGCCGACAACCCGCTGGCCTTCACCAACCGGGGCAGCGCCCGCTTCGAAAACAAGGACTACGCCGGCGCCATCGCCGATTTTAGCCAGGCCATCCGGCTCGACGCCAAGTACGCCTATGCCTGGAACAACCGCGCCGCCGCCCAGCTCAAGCTGGAAAAATACGCCGACGCCGCCGCCGACGCCACCGAAGCCATCAAGCTAAAGCCCGACTACGCCGAGGCCTACCTCAACCGCGGCCACGCCCGCGAAATGCTGCGCCAGGCCGACGAAGCCTGCCAGGACTGGCGCCGCGCCGCCGCCCTGGGCCTGGCCGTGGGCAACAGCTACGCCGCCGCCGCCGGCTGCACCGGCGAGGCGGCCGAGTAAGCGTATTCAATTTCTACAAAACGTCATACTGATAGAACGTCATACCGATAGAACGTCATGCTGAGCGCAGCCGAAGCATCTCGCGTGCCTTGGTAATCAATGCTGATTCAACGAAGCGGTAAAGATGCTTCGGCCCCGCAGACGCCAGATGAGCATGACGTTCTTCTTATCCAAATCTTACTTATTATCCAAATCTTACTTAGCGATGCCCTTCCTCAATCGCCTGCTATTTCTGCTCCTGTTCACCGCCGCGGCCCTCCCCGCCGCCGCGCAAAGCACCGCCTTCACCAAAGACAACTTTGGCGACAACAAAGAGGGCCTGCGCGAAGCCCTGCGCGAGCTAAAAGACGGCGACGCCGAATACCGCGCCGACCCGCCGCGCTACGCCCAGGCCCTGCCGCACTTCCTGGCGGCCCAGGAGTTCAACCCCAACAACGCGGCCCTGAACGTAAAAATCGGCGATTGCTACCTCAACTCGGCCACCAAAACCGCCGCCCTGCCCTACCTGCAAAAAGCCGCCAGGCTCGACATCACCGCCGATGCCCGCACCCACTACCTGCTGGCCCGCGCCCTGCACCTGAGCGCCAAGTGGCGCGAAGCCATTGCCGAGTACCAGCAGGCCCAGCCCGTGGGCGGCAACACCCGCAACGGCGACGCCCAAGCCATCACGGCCAACGACTTGCAGCGCCGCATTCAGGAGTGCCGCAACGGTCAGCAGCTGATGGCCCACCCCGTGCGCGTGTTCATCGACAACGCCGGGCCCGAGCTCAATTCGTCGGCCTCGGACTACGGCCCGGTCGTATCGGCCGATGAATCCACCATCCTCATCACCTCGCGCCGGGCGGGCTCGACCGGCGGCAAGCCCGACCCCGAGGGCAACGGCTACTTCGAAGACATTTACCAAGCGACCTGGCTGGGCAAAGCCTGGAGCCGCGCCACCAACCTGGGCCCGCCCGTGAACACCGACGACCACAACGCCACCGTGGGCCTGGCCCCCGACGGCCAGCGCATGCTCGTGTACGAGGGCACCAACGGCGGCGACCTGCTCGAAGCCAACCTGCGCGGCAGCGCCTGGGGCAAGCCCAAGCAGCTGGGCGCGCGCATCAACACGCGCAGCCACGAAACCTCGGCCAGCTACTCGCCCGACGGCCGCTCCCTGTACTTCGTGAGCGACCGCACCGAGGGCGGGCTCGGCGGGTCCGACATCTACAAAGTCGAGCTCGAAGGCCGCGAGCCGCCCGTCAACCTGGGCCCGGTCATCAACACCAGCTACGGCGAAGAAGGCGTTTTCATGCAGCCCGACGGCAAAACCATGTTTTTCTCTTCCGAAGGCCACAACTCGATGGGCGGCTACGACATCTTCAAATCGGTGTACGAGCACGGCAAATGGAGCGAGCCCGAAAACCTGGGCTGGCCCATCAACACCCCCGACGACGACGTGTTTTTCGTCACCTCGGCCTCGGGGCGGCACGGCTACTACAGCAGCGACCGGCCCGGCGGCCTGGGCGCCAAAGACATTTACCGCATCACCTTCCTCGGGCCCGAAAAGCAGCCCCTGCTCAGCGAGGAAGACCAGCTGCTGGCCTCGCGCCTCGCCCCCATGAAGCAAACCGTGCTGGCGCCGGCCGTGGCCGTGGCCACGGCCCAGGTCACCATCCTCAAAGGCACCGTGACCGACGAAGCCACCAAACTGCCGCTCGAAGCCACCATCGACCTCGTCGACAACGCCACCAGCCAGACCATTGCCACCTTCCGCAGCAACGCCACCTCGGGCAAGTACCTGGTTAGCTTGCCTTCGGGCACCAACTACGGCATCGTGGTGCGGCAGGAAGGCTACTTGTTTCACTCCGAAAACTTCGACCTGCCCGCCGGGGCCGCCTACGCCGAAGTAGTAAAAGACATTCCGCTGAAGCGGCTCGAAGTGGGCACCACCATCGTGCTGCGCAACATTTTCTTCGACACCGGCAAAGCCACGCTGCGCAAGGAAAGCACCGCCGAGCTCGAACGCCTGCAAGCCCTGCTCACCGAAACCCCGGCCCTGAAGCTGGAAATGGCCGGCCACACCGACAACGTGGGCGAAGCCGCCATGAACCAGGACCTGAGCCAGCGCCGCGCCCAGGCCGTCGTCGCCTACCTCACCCAGCACGGCATCGCCGCCACCCGCCTCACCGCCGCCGGCTACGGCGAAACCCGCCCCGTGGTGCCCAACGCCACCAAAGCCGGCCGCCAGCTCAACCGCCGCACCGAGTTCAAAGTGACAGCCAAGTAGCCGCTCGCAACAGAAGTCTTTCGCCTACACCCGCGCGCCCAAAATTCAGGCGGTATTTCGGGTCCGACAAGACACACGTTTTGGTCGTGCTCATCTGCTACCAAAAGCCTGCCACAGCGGTTTCACCATCAACGTACCCTTTCGTCTGGCTCCCCTCTCCTGGGGAGAGGGGCCGGGGGTGAGGTTCCCCCAGCCGCGCCGCGCACACAACACCAAGGAACAGCTATAGTTATTTGAATATCAAGCCGAAACCATCTCAGCCTCTGGCGCTGCCACCGGCGGGCCGGTGCGCAGCAGGCCCAGCGCCAGCGCCCACAGGTGCTCGTACGGGATGATTTCGACTTCGGCAAAAGCCTCGCCGGGCGGCGGCGTTTCCTGCAGCTGTTGCAGCAGCGCTTTGCCCCGCTCGGCCGCCCGGGTCGCGTCGAAGTTTTTTTCCACTATCAGCATCAGCAAGCGCAGAAACAGGCGGCTGCGCAGCGTGCTGTTTTCGCGCAGGTGCCGCTGCTGGTACTTGCGCAGGCGCTCCAGGCGCACCAGCACTTCCTCCAGGTTGCGCTCGCGCAGAAAGTGCAGCACTTGCAGCACCAATATGGCCACGTTGTGCCCCCGCTTGTCGCGGCTGAACTCGGGCAGCGTGAGGGCCCACTGCGCCATTTGCAGCCGGCGGGCCGGGCCCGCGCGCTGCACCGGCCACACAAATTCCGCATACGCCCGGTACAGGTCCCAGCGCTCCAGCGCCGCCGCCCGCTGCTTGGGGTACGCCGGGTTTTTGCTGGTGGTGTACAGCAGCTGCTGGGCGTATTCGTACTGCTCAGCGTGCAAGGCCAGCAACAAGTGATGTTCCTGAAAGTAAAGCCAGTTGCTCGACGACGGGTGAAAGTCGCGGGCGTACACTTCGGCCAGCTTGAGCCCTTGCAGCGCTTGCCGGCTGCGCAAATACGCGTTGACGCTCATGAAATGGTTGTACCGCTTGTCGAACCGGCGCTCGTTCAGCTTGCCGTCGCGCAGCTGGCGGGCCGCGGCGGCCGTGAGCCGGATAATTTCCAGAAAGTTGCCCTGAAACTCTTCGTACGCCAGCCGCAGCCGGTACAAGTAGTTGAAGGTACTGAACGTTCGGGCCCGCTGGTGCAGCGCTTCCAGCTTGGCAATAAACCCGGGCAGCTGCGGCAGCATGGCCCGCCGGCTGCTCACGGTGCGGGCCCAGGCCAGCTGGGTATCCGAATAAATGCGCTCGGCCTCGTCCTCCCACGCCATCACTTGCTGCGCTTTCAGCAGCAGCTTGGCCACCTTTTGGTAGCGCAGCGTCTGGCGCTGCTGGGCGTATATGGTGCACAGCATGCGGGCGCACTGCACCGTGTAGTGCGTAAACTCCCCCTCTTCGGCCAGGCGCAAGCAACGCTGCAGCAACCGCTCGGTGAGCACGTATTCGCCTTCCGCAAACAGAATGCTTACCTTATGGAGCAAATCCAGGCATTCGAGCTGGTAGCGGCGCGACACCAGGTGCCGCGGGTCGGAGTGGTCCAGAAAATAAAGCTGGTTCAGCAACTTGGTTTGCACCCGCGACTGCAACTTTTGCATGGCCCGCACATTGGGCTTGGTCGCTTTGCCATACACCGTCCGCACCACTTGCAGTTGCGTCGCTTCCGGAGCGTCCAGCAGCGCCGCCACAAATTGGCTCTCTTTGCTGGTTTTCGGGCTTTGCAGGTCAAGAATTGGCAGAAAAGATGCGCTGCGCGACGTCACAATTCGGGCCAGATTTGCAATCTCTTTCATATAGTAATGGCCCTTTTTAGTGTAATCAGGCTAGTTTGTG
>CAXTCS010000017.1:0-30086 GCA_964242365.1 uncultured Hymenobacter sp.
TTCTTTTTCCTGGGCGGCCAGCTCGCGCTTGCTGGCTTCGAGCTTGGTGAGCATGGCGTTGTACTCGCGCACCAGCAGGCCGATTTCGTCGTCGGAGCTGCGGTAGTCCAGCAGCTCGTTTTCGCCGGTGAGGGTGGTTTGGGTCAGCTTCTCGGTGATGAGCTTGAGGGGCGCCGTGAGCTGCCGCGCCGCCACGAAGGCCAGCCCCAAAAACAGCAGAAACATCAGGGTAAAGATGTTGAGAATGGTGGTAAACAGCTCCGTCAGCTTGGTATTCAGCTCCTTCTCCGAGTCGAAAAACGGAATCCCCACGTAGCCCAGAATGGGGCCGGTGGGCATGGCCGTTTCGTCGCTCATGCCAACGTCTTCAGCACCCTGGGCCTGCAATGAGGCCGCCCTTTGGGGGCCGAACCCCGCCCTTCCGGCCGCCCCCCGCCCCGCCCGCCCCAGGGCATGGCCGGCCAAATCGGCCACCACCGCTTCGCCCACCCCGGCCCGCACCGGCAGGTACAGCGAGTTGAACGACAGCGACCCGGCCCGTTCCGTGAGCAGGGCCCGTGGCCGGTTGTGCTCGCGCAGCGCCACCACCGCCTGCGGGTTCAGCAGCGGCCCCAGCAGGCCGGCATCGAAAATGAGGGGCTGGCTGCTGGCCAGCAGCTCGCCGTGGGCGTCGTAAAGGTTGAGGTCGGTTTCGGTGAGGGCGGCCACGTTTTTGGCCAGCACGGCCAAGGTGGGCCGCGCCGTGCTGTCGGCCAGCAGATGGCGCTGCCGGCGCAGGCTTTCGAGGGCCAGCTGCCCGCGCCGCTCGTAGGTGCGGGCCAGGTCGCGCTTGTACGAAGCAATGAGCTGGCTGGCCGTGGCCACGCTCACCACCAGCAGCGGCACCACAATGCCCACGTTCAGCAGCACCTGAATGCGGGTGCTGAAGTTGAGCCGCAGCCGCGGCACCGCCCGGCCGCGCACCAGCAGCACCGCCCCACTCGCCAGCAGCCAGAGAAACGACGAGAACAGGAACTGGAACGAGAAATTGGCCAGCCAGTCGCCCGGCGAGTACGTGGCGGTGGTCACCACCACGGTGCGGCCCAGCGAGCCGCGCACGGCGTAGTGGTGGTAGCCGCGGTAGTTCTGGCCGGCCACGTAGAGGCGCGGCTCGGCCAGCAAAGAAGCCGGCAGGCGGTTGGCGTAGTCAAAATCGCCTTCGCTGTACACCAGCCGGCCGTGGTTGTAGCCGGCGTAGCTCAGCTCGGTAGCAAGGCCGGGCTGAAAGAATTTCTGGTCGACCAGCAGCTCCGGCAGCACGCTATAGTTGGTCAGCTTCTTGAGGGTCAGCTCGACGCGCACCGCGCCCAGCGCCGGGCCAAACCCGTTGACCCGCGTGCCCGGCACCGTGATGTGCGCCACGTAGCGCCGCGAGCTGAACGGATTGCCCGAATGCACCAGGTACACGCCGGCCTGGTCGGTGGCCGTGGCCAGGCGCTTCACTTCGGCCCGCGAGGTGCGCAGGTCGGGGGTGCCGGGCACGGCGCCCAGCGGCTCGCCGGCCTCGTCGTACAAGGTGATGTTGCTCTCGTACTTATCGAAATAGTCGCTCAGGTATTGCCGGGCAATGCGCTGCCGCACGGCCTCGTGCCGCCCAAATACCGCCGACAACGACTGGCGGACAAACGGGTCGGCGGCGATTTCCCGCATCCGTTCGCCCAACAAAAACTCACCTTGCAAGTCGTTGTCGATAAGCAGATTGCTCGCCAGGCGCTGCTTATCCACCAGCTGCTGTTTTTCGAAATGCGCGTACAAACCCAGCGCCCCGGTGGCCGAAGCGAGCGCCAGCAGCAGCACCACCAGCACCGAGGTCTGGTAGCTGCCAGTGGCCGGCACGGCCCGCATATCCACCGCCCGCACCAGCGACGCAAACAGCAGCAGCACCCCCGCCAGCAGCACCCACGGCAGCCCAAAGGCCAGCCCCACGCCCAGCACCGGCAGGGCCGCCAGCCCCGGCACCAGCAGCAGCGCCCGGCGCGGCACGTGCCGCAACAGCGCCCCGGCCAGCTGCGTCAAGCCAAAAAAGCCGACCAGCCAGCCGGCCGTGTGCAGCAGCACCGTCAGCGCCAGCAGCACCCAGAAACCCGTTATCTGGAGGTTTCGGGTCACGTCCAGGCTCAGCTGCGCGCTGCCGAAGGCCGTCATGTAGTATCCAAACAGCAGCGCCAGCCAGCCGCAAAAGGCCCCGCCCGCTGCCACGGCCGCTAGCGCCTGCCCGCCCGGCGTATGCGGCGCCCGCACCCGCGCCAGCACCTGCCAATGCCGCCACAACACCGCGCCGCCCGCCGCCACCAGCAACGTCAGCAGCGCATCGAGCACCAAATCGCCCAGCGACGGCGCCCACCACGAAGCCGCGTACACGCGCGGGTCGAACAGCGGCAGCTCGATAAACGAATACGGCAACCCCAGGTACAGCAGCCCCGCCCGCAACCCCGCCAACGGCAGCACCAGCGCCGCTACGGCTGCCCCGGCCCGCCCGGCGCGCCACCAGCGCCAGGCCAGCAGCAGCCACCCCGCCGCGTACAGCAAGCTGCCCAGGCTCAGCAAGCCCAGCGGCACGTATTGGCCCGTGAGTGGGTTGGGCTGAAGCCGCTTGATGGAAAACAGGTAGCGCCCATTGGCGGCTTCGAAACGGGCCGGGCCGCGCGCCGCGCTATCGGCCACCACTTGCAGCTCCATGCCCCGAAACAGGCCCTGTTCGCCCCCGGCCCGCAGGTAGCGGTTGCTGATGCCGTAATGCCGCTCCAACGGCACATAGGTCAGGATTAAGTAGCGGCCGGCCGGGCGGCGCAACAGCAGAAAATGCCCCACCGGCGTCTCTACCAGCCGTTCGGGGCCAAAGCTGGACACTTCACTGTCGGGCCGCAGGGTGGCGTCGGACCAGTAGCGCAGGGCGCCGTTTTCGAGTACGCAGGTTGGGTAAGTAGTTTGGGCCAGCAGTGTTTGAAAGCGGTAGTTGCCGCGCGGCAGCTGCGCGGCAACTGTATCGGCCTCGCGGCGGGCCGTGGCTTCGGCGTCGCGCACCAATTGCCGCAGGCGCGTCACGTCGGTGCGCTGCATCACGCCCGGCGTTTGGGCGTAGCGGCTGGCCAGGTAGCCGCCCACAAAACACAGCGCCGCCGCCAGCAACAACAGCCAAGGCAAACGACGCCACACGGGAAGTTGAGCCACGGATTTGCTGGGGTATTGGATGGGGTTCAAGAAAAAGGATTCAGGGCCAATAATAAGCCTAAGCGACGGCATCGGGCGGGGAGCCCAGGCGCCGGACCATCGTAGGCCGTGAAAGGAAAACCGGCGGCCAGGGCGTATCAACCGCGGTTTTCATGGCACAGCTCCGCCGTAGAATTCTCACAAAATCCAGGCCTAATAAAAAATGCTGCTCGAAAGCAGCATTTTCAATCTAAGTAAAACCTTTACGGCTAATGCGTTGCGTAGCGCGGGTCGAAGCTCATCCCGCCAAAAGCGTAAAGCATGACGGCCCGTGAGTAGCGAAACAGCAGCGGCGTAACCGCCAGCACCGCCACCGCAACCGTCGTGATGTACACCCACAGCGGCGGGTCGTGGGCCAGGTAAAACAGCAAAAAGCCGACTGCTAGCAAAATACCCGTTGAGAAGCCCAAGCTAATGTACATGGCGCCGTAATAAAAGCCCGGTTCGGGCTCATACGTTTGCCGGCACACGGGGCAGGCTTCCGGCATTTCCATAAAACTCGTGCTCAGGGCCGGATGCAGAAACAACCTACCCGTGTGGCAACGTGGGCAGCGCAGCTTCAACAGCGCCAAGCCCGTTGACTGGATGGCCGTTGCGGGCTGCTCCACTAAGATTTAGCCGGTTTGGCTTTGGGGTGGGTGCGCCGGTACCAGAAGTAGCCCACCGCACCCATCAGGATGTAGGGCACGGTCATCATGTACACGATGCCTTTGTTCAGGCCGGCCACGTCGTAGTCGTCGCGCTCCTGCCGGGCCGCTTCTACCTGCGCCTTGCACATCACGCACTGCGCGCGCGCGGCCAACGGCGCCAGGCTCAGCATCAGGCCCAAAAGCAGGGCAAAAGTCGCGGCAAAAAAGGTCTTTTTCATAGGTAATAGAACACTGGTATTGCCGCAAAGTTTCTTGTTTTCAAGCCGTTTATTAGCTCTCAGCAGCGACTTACGTGTAATACGGCGAAATCATGAAATAGACAATAACGCCCGTGACCGACACGTAGAGCCAGACCGGAAAAGTCCACCGGGCAATGGCTTTGTGCTTGGTGTACTGGCCGGTGAGCGCAAAATACAGGGTGAACAGCACCAGTCCTACCGTGGCCACCGCCAGGCTGATGTGCGTGAGCAGCAGGAAGAAATACACGGTGCGAATAGCGCCCACGCCGCCAAAGTGTGTGCTGGCCACCTGTGAATGATAGGCCACGTACGACAGCAAAAACAGCCCGCCCAGCGCGAAAGCCGTGCCCATCATGGCCCGATGGCGAAGTACCTGCTTCTGGCGAATGAAATAATAGCCCGCCAGCAGGCAAACGGCCGTCAGCGAGTTGAGCACGGCGTTGACGGCCGGCAAAAACTTCACTTGCGCGCCGGGAATGCGGAACAGGTTGGGAAACGAAAACAGCACCGCCACCAGCAGCGGCACCACCACGCCCAGCGTGCCGAGGATGATTTTGTAGCGGGTATAGTCGCCGGCGGCCAGCACGGGCGGGTGCAATTGTTCAGTGGGGGTGTTCATAATCGTAGAGCTGCACGGTAATTTCCGTGAGTAATCGGTCAATTTCGCGGCCATCGGTGCCGTCGTAAATTCCGCGCACCCGGCGCTGGTTGTCGACTAACAACAGGCGGCCGGCCGGGAGGTTGGCGGGGTACACCGCCTGTGGCAGTTGCTTTGGGCCGGCGGTGAGCCGAAATTCCTGCCTGGCTAAATGGGTGAGGGTGTCGGCCGGGCCGGTGAGAAAAAACCACTTGCCGGCAATGGTGCCGTACTGCTCGGCCAGGCGGGTGAGCGAATCGGCTTTTACGCGGCCCGCGTTCAGCACAAAGGTGACCAGCCGCACGCGCGGCTCGTGCCGGAACTTCTCCTGCACCCGCAACAGCTGCCGCGACACCCGGCTACTGGCCGCGCCGGCCCCGTAGAACTGGGCAATGTAGAGGCCCTGGCCCAGCTCCCGGCTGCTCACGGCCCGGCCGGTGGAGGCCAGCAGCTGAAAGGGCGCAACCTGGTGGAAAACAGTATCGCGCTGCCACTCCCCGCCCACGCGCGCGGAATCCACGCGGTCGGGCAGGTAAGTTGGCAGCGCGTAACGGTTGGAGCCGAAGCGGAACAGGAACAAGAAGGCCAGTACCGGCACCAATAGCAGCAGCCCCAGCAACAGCGTCTGACGGGGCCGCATTCGCTATTTAAACATGTTTTGCAGCACTTCGCCGATGAACGAGCCTTCGGTAATCAGGGCCACCAGCAGCCAGATAAGCAGCGACACCGGCACCAGAATGGTCCAGATAAGGCCTTTGGTCTCGTGCTTGAGGTGCATGAACTCGCCCACGATGAAGAACGCCTTCAGAATGGTGAGGACGATAAAAATGCTGTTGCGCAGCGTGCTGGGGTGCATCAGGAACACGAAAACGAATTCCACGCCCGTGATGCCGACCAGGATGCCAAATACACGCCAAATCCAGGCGGTGTTGGGCTTGGCAATTTCGCCGGGAGCCAGCGCTTGTTCAGTAGTTGCGTGAGAGGACATTATGGAGGAATTATGAACTATGAATTATAAATTATGAGTTGGCCAAACTGCCATTTTCACGTTTATAATTTATAATTAAGAATTTACAATTGTGACTAAACGAGGTAGAAGAACGTGAAGACGAACACCCACACCAGGTCCACGAAGTGCCAGTAGAGGCCGATTTTCTCAATCATTTCGTAGTGGCCGCGCTTCTGAAACGTGCCGTTGCTGGTGGCAATGAAGCACCAAATCAGGAGGCAGACGCCCGAAAATACGTGGGTGCCGTGGAAGCCCGTGATGAAGAAGAACAGGTCGGCAAAAAGGACGGGTCCGTACTGATTCATCGAAAGGTTGGCGCCGTGAAATATGGTGCCATCGGCCATCCGGGTGCCTTCTACGTGGCCGTTGATGAAGTGGCCCCACTCCCAAGCCTGGCTGCTGAGGAAAGTCGCGCCGAACAGGATGGTCCAGAGCAGCCACTTTTGCACGTCGGCTTTGTCCATGCGGTGGCCGGCTTCTACGGCCAACACCATCGTTACCGAGCTCAGAATCAGAATCATGGTCATCAAAGCCACGAAGCCAAGCGGCACATTGGCTTCGCCCATGCCGGGGAAGGCATTGAATACGTGGTCGGGGATGGGCCACCAGCGCGTGCTGAAGACGAAATCCTTGGCCTCGCCGGTAAACACTTCGTGCTTGTGGCGAATCATGCCATAAGTCGTCAGGAAGGCGGCGAAGGTGAAGGCGTCGGACAGCAGGAAAAACCACATCATCAGCTTGCCATAGCTCGCCTTGAAAGGTTCGTTGCCGCCGTCCCAGTTGCCGGTGCGTGGGGCGTCGTGGGTAGCGGAAGCAGCGGGCGGCTGCAAAGTGGTGGGTTGGGCCATAGCGGACAGCGTAACGTCGTTTTAGTGGTTCAAAAGTAAGAACAAATACAGGTACAGCCAAAGCCCGCCCAGGAAGTGCCAGTATAAGGTGGCGTTGCCAATGGACAGCAACGCGCGCGAATGCACCTGGTAGCTAAGGGCCCGGCGCAGGACTACGGCCAGAAAAACAAGGCCCGTAACGAGGTGAAAAGCGTGCACGCCCATCAGCACGTATACGAATGAGCCGGACGGATTGGCGTCGGCCCCGCCGAAGTAGGTGTTGCCGGCCACCAAATCGCCAAAGCTGTGGTACTGACCGACTAAGAACGTCAAACCCAGTACTAGCGTGATGGCCATGCCTATTTTAACGCGGCCGATTTCGTCCTTACGAGCCGAAAAATAGGCCCATTGCATGCTGGCGCTGCTCAGGGCAATGATGATGGAGTTGATGAGCAGCGAAGCCGGCAGGTCGAACTCGCGCCAGTTGCCTTCGTCGCGCCGCACGATGTAGCCGCTGGTGAACGCGGCGAACATCATTACGATGCTGAAAATAAGCAAGATGAGCAGAATGCGCTTCGGATGCCAGCCCAGGCCTATTTCCTTTTCAGATAAAATCTCGGAAGGATTCATATGCAAGTTGTTAGTTGATAGTTGTTTGTTGTCAGTATTTTTCAGGCAAGCCTGTTGCGACTGACAACAGACAACTAACAACCGACAACTAGATTTTGTCCAGAACCAACGCAATTTGTACGATGGGCAGGTATAGGAAAGAGGCGAACATGATGCGCAGCGCGGCTTTGCGCGACTGCGTGCGCATGAGCTGCACCGTGAGCAGCAGGAATAGCACCCCGGCCACCACGGCCACCAGCGCCGAAATCCGGCCCGAAATATTAAACTCCAGCGGCAGCAGGCTGAGCGGAATCAGCAGCAGCGTGTAGGTCATTATCTGGAAGGCAGTGCGCAGGTCGCGGTTGCCGGGCGAAGGCAGCATTTTGAAGCCGGCCCGCTTGTAATCCTCATCGGCTACCCAGGCGATGGCCCAGAAATGCGGAAACTGCCACATGAATTGAATGCCGAACAGCACCCACGCTTCGACGCCGATATACCCGGTGGCCGCCACCCAGCCAATGAGCGGCGGCAGCCCGCCGGGAATGGCGCCCACGGCCACGCAAATGGGCGAAATGGTTTTGAGCGGTGTGTAAATAAACCCGTACAAAATGAGCGAGAGCAGCGACAGCGCGGCCGTGAGTGGGTTGAAGCAATAGGCCAGCAGGCCCAGTCCGGCGGTTCCCAGCAGCACGCAAAACACCCAGCCCTCCGCCGGCGAAATGATGCCCAACGGCAGCGGCCGCTGGGCGGTGCGGGTCATCATCTTGTCGAGTTCGCGCTCGTGAATCTGGTTGATGATGTTGGCCGAACCCGTTACGAGCAGGCCGCCAAGCATCACGAGCAGCGCGCGGCTCCAGCTCAGCTCGTGCGCCCCCAGCATGTACCCGATGGCACTGGAAAAGGCCACCGTGAGCGAAAGCCGGAATTTGAGCAGCTGAAAATAGGCGCGGGCCTTAATCATTAATGTTTCGAAAAAGTCGCCGGGCTGCTCAGTTGCTGTTGCCAGTTGCTCTGCTTGGGCCCAACGGGGCCGCAAAGTTACGCAACAACGCGCCGGGCAGCATCTGTGGGCGCAATAGTTTCCGGGCTTTTCCGGGCGCGGCCCACGGCCAAAAGCGTCAGAAACTGCACGCCGAACAAAACCGTGGCCAGCGTCAGGTGCACCGGCTGCACGGTTGCCGGCAAGGCGAACGTGGCCAGCACAATGCCCGCCAGAATTTCTAACCCGATAATCCCCAACGTAGCCAGCACCAGCCGGCGCAGCCGCGGCCGCGCCAATTGCCAGACCTCGTAGCCCACGTAAATATTCAGCAGCAGCACCGCCGCCGACACGGTGCGGTGAACGCTGAAAACGCTGCCTAGCTGCGATACCCAAGCGTCCCTGCCCACGTAATTAGCGGCCGCCGACACCACATCGACCTGCTCCCGCACCTGCGTGCCCAGCAAAATCTGCCAAAACGTGAGCCCAAGGACGGCCCACAGCCAGAATTGCAGCCCGACCCCCGGCAGCCTTGCCAAAACAGGGCCTATTTCCGGTCCTTTGGTTGCGGCTGCCATTGGGTGCGTTTGCTCCTGCTGCGCCCGGTCCACGGCATAGAGCAACAGCGCCACTATCAGCAGCGCCAGCGCCATATGAATGGTCACCATCACCGGCAGCAAGTTGGTCGAAACCACCAGCGACCCCAAATACCCCTGCACGCCCGTGAGCAGAAACGAGGCCAGCGCCAGCCAGAAAATTGCCCGGTCGCGCCGCCAATACGGCAAAGCAAATACGACCGTCAGAAACACAAAGACACCAATCAGCGCGCCCAATAACCGGTTGACGTACTCAATCCACGTTTTCACGGGGTTGAAGTCGGTTTCGATGTATTGGGTGGGGTGGGCAAAAATGCTGCCCGCCACCTGGGCAAACCCCAGGCGTTGCAGCGTACGGGCCAGCTTCTGATTTTTGGCCACCCGCTGGGCAGTATAGATTTCTTTGTAGTTGGCGGGCAATTGGCTGGCCTCGGTGGGCGGCACCCAGCTACCGAAGCACTTGGGCCAGTCGGGGCAACCCATCCCACTGCCCGTGCTGCGCACAACCCCGCCAACCAGAATCAGCAGATATACGGAAACCACGGTCAGTATTCCGACGAAGCGAAATCGGCGAACCGCCGGGCTGATTTGCAGGCTATCCATCTTGTAATCAGTTGTCAGTTATTCGTTGTCAGTTGTCAGATTATATATAAATTTCTGATTAGCAACAGATAAAGAATAAGGATTTTGTTTTTAAGCGGTTACTCAACCGGTCAGATTAGACCACACAAAAACGGGCCGCCGGTCAGGCGGCCCGCTTCGGGACTCGGTCAGTTTCCGGAATTAATCGGCCATGTCCTGCTCGTAGGGCAGGTTGGAGGAGTGCGTTTGCGAGTACGGCACGTTTTGCGGGATAAAATCCTGCGCGGCACCGGGCTTGCTGTAATCGTAAGGCCAGCGGTACACGGCCGGAATCTCGCCGGGCCAGTTGCCGTGGCCGGGCTCGATGGGCGTCGTCCATTCCAGCGTAGTCGAGTTCCAGGGGTTTTGAGTAGCCCGACGGCCGCGGAAAATGCTGTAGAAGAAGTTAAAAATGAAGATGAACTGGCCAAGGAAAGCGATAATGGCCGCAATCGAGATGAACTTGTTCATGTCGGCAAATTGCGAGAAGGCGTCAAAACCAGTCCAGGCGTAGTAGCGACGAGGGAAACCGGCGATGCCCACGTAGTGCATCGGCATAAACACCAGGTACACGCCAGCGAAGGTCAGCCAGAAATGAATGTAGCCCAGCTTCTCGTCCATCATGCGGCCAAACATCTTCGGGAACCAGTGATAAACACCGGCAAAAAGGCCGAAGAAAGCCGAGCTGCCCATCACCAGGTGAAAGTGAGCCACGACGAAATACGTATTATGCATCTGAATGTCCAGCGTAGCGTTGCCGAGGATAATACCCGTCAGACCACCCGAAATAAACAGCGACACGAAGCCAATGGCGAACAGCATGGCAGCCGTGAAGCGGATGTTGCCGCGCCACAGCGTAGCCAGCCAGTTAAACACCTTCACACCCGAGGGCACGGCGATAATCAACGTCAGGAACATGAAGACCGAGCCGAGGAAGGGATTCATGCCCGTCACAAACATGTGGTGAGCCCACACCACGAACGACAGCAGCGAAATGCCAATCAACGAGCCAATCATGGCGCGGTAGCCGAAAATGGGCTTGCGGGCATTCGTGGCCAGTACTTCCGATACCATGCCCATCGCCGGCATGATTACGATGTACACTTCGGGGTGGCCCAGGAACCAGAACAAGTGCTGGAACAACACCGGCGAACCGCCCTGATTGCTCAGCGCCTGACCGGCAATGTAGATATCTGAAAGGAAGAACGACGTACCAAACGAACGGTCGAACACCAGCAGCAACGCGGCCGAAAACAGCACCGGGAACGACAGGATACCCAGAATAGCCGTCAGGAAAAACGCCCAAATGGTGAGGGGCAGCTTGCTCATGCTCATGCCCCGGGTCCGCAGGTTGATAACCGTCGTTACGTAGTTTACACCGCCCAGCAACTGAGAAATGATGAAGAACACCATGCTCACCAACCACAGCGTCATACCCGCGCCGGAGCCCGGAATGGCTTGCGGCAAGGCACTCAGCGGCGGGTAAATTGTCCAGCCCGCAGCCGCCGGCCCGGTTTCAATGAACAGCGAGGAGAACATGATGACACTGGAAATAAAGAAGAACCAGTACGAAAGCATGTTCATAAAGCCCGAGGCCATGTCGCGGGCCCCGACCTGCAGCGGAATCAGGAAGTTAGAGAACGTGCCGCTCAAACCAGCCGTGAGCACGAAGAACACCATGATGGTGCCGTGCATGGTCACCAGCGCGAGGTAGAATTCCGGGTTCAGCTTGCCAGCCGTAATCCAGCCGCCGAGCACGGGTTTCAGCCACTCCATCGTGCCCTCGGGCCAGCCGAGCTGCAAGCGGAACAAGCTCGACAGCGTACCGCCCAGAATAGCCCAGAGCATCCCGGTAATCAGGAACTGCTTGGCAATCTGCTTGTGGTCCTGGCTGAACACGTACTTCCACAACCAGTGCTGGTCGTGGTGCTCGTGGTCGTCATGATGCAGGTGGTCACCGTGTTCGGTGGTTGGCACCGGGGCAGTGCCAATGCCGCCCTGCGCTTGCACGTCCGGCGAAAGATTAGGCTTGGGTGTCATGTCTGACATATCAGGATGCCGTTAAGTAGAAATTAGTAAGAAGCCGCCAGGGGCGCGGGAGCCGCTTCTTTTGCCTCAGCGGAAGCAGCTACCGGAGTAACCATCGTTTTGGCTTTCAGTTTGAAAGCCGCCAGCACATCCGGGTTTTTCTGCGCGAACGACTGCTGCGACGCGTACCAGTTCTGGTAGTCGTCCGGCTCGTCTACAACAATGGTGGCCTTCATGGCGAAGTGGCTGCCGCCGCATACCTGGTTGCAAGCCAGCTCGTAGTTGAACTTCGGGTTGCCCAGTTTGGCGCGCATTTCGTCGGTCGTCGTCGTGGGCGTAAACCAGAAGCGGGTTGGCATGCCGGGCACGGCGTACATCTGCACGCGAAACTGCGGCATGTAGACGGCGTGCAGCACGTCGCGCGAACGAATTTTAATCAACACCGGAACACCTTTGGGAACGTGGATTTCATTGGTCGTGAAATCGTCGAGCGCCGATTTGTCGCTCAAGTCCAATCCCCAGTCGTTCACGGCGTCAATCATGCGGTAGTTCACCACGCCGAGCTTCATGTCGCGGCCGGGGTAGCGCACCAGCCAGTTGAACTGCTTGCCCATCACCTCCACCACCACCGAGTTTTTCGGGGCCGGGCCAGTGATGCGGGTCCAGGCTTTCCAGCCGGCGAAAATCAGCGCAGCCATAACGATGGCCGGAATAATCGTCCAGATAACTTCAATCTTGTTGTTATGCGCGAAGAAGTACGCACGACGGCCTTCCTTGTGCTGGTATTTGTAAGCGTAAACGAACAGCAGCGTTTGGGTGATGGCGAATGCTACGCCAATCACGGCCATCGTAATCCAGAACATGCGCTCCATCTCGTGACCGTGAATGGAAGCAATGGGCGGATTCATCTTGCTGAAATTCTCAACAAACGAATAAGCAAACCAGGCACCGCCACCAATCAGGAAAACCAGCATCAGAACAGCGTTGACGCTATTGCTCATGCCAATGTCACGGGTGAAAGTCCCCGAAAAAATGGAAGTGAAAATTTGCAAGCGAAACAGCAGGCCGAAGACGACCAACAGCAACACCAACACCAGCAAAATGGTAAGAGCAGTCATTGAGTTTTTAGTATTGAGTACTACGCATTGGCATTGAGAAGAAAGCTGCTTTCAGGTTTCGTACCCAACACTTCACACGAATAATCTAGGTGGTATGGTGGATGCTCTCATCCAGGAAAGGATGGTTGACCGGCACGAGCGAAGCCGAAGCCAAGCGGCGCGTGAACAAAATCAGGAAAGCACCGAGGAAAATAGCGGCCACGCCAATCTCAATCAGGAACCCATTTTCGCCCCTCATAGTGCCCGGCATCAGCATTAAATAGAAGTCGGACCAGTGCCCGCAGAGAATGGCGATGGCCACAATCTTCATGATAATCATCTGGCGTTTGGCATCACGCGTCATCAGGCCCAGGAAGGGAAAGACGAAGTTGATGGCGATGTTGAAAAAGAACATCGCGGTGTACCGGCCTTCGAAACCGCCCAGGCGCTGGTTAAAGTACACTGCTTCTTCGGGCAGGTTGGCGTACCAAATCAGCATGAACTGGGCAAACCATACATAGGTCCAGAAGATGCTAAAGCCAAACATCAGCTTGCCCAAGTCGTGCAGGTGGTTTGAGGTTAAAGCCCGCAAGTAGCCGGCTTGTTTAAGAAAAATGGCCGTGAGGGCAATGGCAGCAATGCCTGATACCCACCACGAGGCGAAAACGTACCAGCCAAACATGGTGCTGAACCAGTGCGGGTCAACCGACATCACCCAGTCCCAAGCCGACATCGAGGAAGTGACAGCGTACAGCACCAGGAACAAAGCCGAAGCCGTGATGCTCTTATGGAACCAGTAAGTGCCGCCGTTCAAATCTTCCAGCAGCGAAAGCTGGCGCAGCTTCCAGCTGAATACGCCCCAAATGACCAGGTAGCTCACCATACGAATAACGTAGAATGGCAAGTTCAAAAAACCACTCTTGCCAGCGATGACGGCATCGTAATTGGGATTACCCTTCGTCATTATACCCTCGTGGGTCCAGTGGAAAATGTCGTGGCGGCCAATCAGGAAAACGACCAGCATAATCACGCCGCCGGGGATAACCCAGGCACTCAGAGCTTCCGCGATGCGCTTTACCAGCACCGACCAGCCAGCGTAAGCCACGTAGTTGATGGCCATGAAAACGGTGCCAACCGTTGATACCCCCAGAAAGAAGAGGTTGCTATGCCAAAGACTGATAATCAGACGTTTCAGCCAGATTGGCCCGCCTTCGTGAGCGGCATTGTTGGCCGCGACGCGAGCATGGCCGGCGGCCTCGCTGTGCTCAGCAGCACCCCAGCCCATTACGGAAGCCAAAATGCCAATAATCAGAACCACCACACCGGCGACAATGATGGTGATGAAGGTTTTACGGGCGCCATCCGTAACGACGAGCTGTTCAGCCGTGGCGCTTTCTTGGTGCGTCAGAGTTGCCATAGTGCGTTAGTTAGCGGTGCCGTTAGTTGCTTTGGTGTTGCCCTGGCCGGGCGTTTCGGAGCCGGTGCCGGCCTGGGCCTGGCCTACCGGCGCCTGATTGGTGCGGTCAGTCATTTCAGTCGAGTCATTGGCGGTGCTCGTTGGCCCCTTGGCTACCAACTTGCTCAACGCATCGGGGCCTTCACCGCGTTGCAGCACGCGGACGTACATGGCAATTTTCCAGCGCTCTTCCGGGTTCACGATGGAGCCGTGGGGCATCATCCGGTTGCGGCCCCATTCGATGACATGGTAAATGTGCCCGTCATTCATGGTTTTGTAAGCACCGGCCGAGTAGTTCGGCACCCCCTTGAATTTGAGGCCAACCGGACCTTGGCCGTCGCCTTGCTCACCGTGGCAATGCGAACAAATGCGGGTGTATAGCACTTTGCCCTCTTCCAGATTGGCTTTGGTGTACGGGAATGGATTGTGGAGCAGGCGCTCAGCCATCTTCACACTGTCTTTCGGAATGTGGTCGAAGTAGTTCAGCTTGCCCCGCGGCACTGTGCCGTTGGCCGGGGTGCGCTGGTTGATGCCGAAAGAGTTGACCGTGTTAAAATGGGTCTGGCTCAACGGGTCGTAGGGAATCGACTCGTACATCTCCGGGGCGTATTCAACGCCGGGGTCGTTTCCGTCGTGGGTGCAAGCCGTGGTGGCCAGCCCCAGGGATAACAGCAGCGCCGAAACGCGCAGGCTCAGGTTCAGCGGATGCGTCATTAGTGGTTGGTCATTTCTTTTTGGTTGACTTCCGAAGCGCCATTTTCGCGCAACAGCTGGGTCAGCCGAGGAAACTGCGAGCTGGTTTCATCCAACTCGATGGCCATTACGAATTTGTCGTCGGTGGCGCGCACGTCCATCACCGGCACTTTAAAGCGCGGATACAGGCCCGTGATGGTGAAGAAAGTAAGCGCCATGCCGTGGCAGGTGAAAAACACCGTCAACTCGAAGGCAACCGGCACGAAAGCAGGTAATGCAATGTGGGGCTTGCCACCGATAATCATTGGCCAGTCGAACCCCAGCATGTATATCTGGAGCCACAACGCAAAGGCCAAACCGGTCATGCCGAAAAAGAAGGCCGCGATGGGCAGACGCGAACGCTCAATGCCGAGCGCATCGTCGATGCCGTGAACCGGATAGGGCGAGAATACGTCGTGAATTTTCACGCCGGCGGCACGCACGTTTTCCACGGCTTGCAGCAGCACATCTTCGTCTTCGAAGATGCCAAGGGCGAAGTGCTTAGTCATGCTTGTTATAAGTTACGGGTGCCGAAGCCGGTGCCCCGTGAATGGCGGGTTGATGAGCGTGAGCGGCATGGGCCTTTTCCGGGTTGTAAGTCGGGCCGTTGTCCACGGTGTACTTCAGGATGGTTTTTACTTCGGCCATGTTAATCACGGGGAAGAACTTGGCAAAGAGCAGGAACAGCGTGAAGAACAGGCCCAGCGTGCCGACATACAGGCCAATGTCGATGATGGACGGCGAGAACATGGCCCAGCTCGACGGCAGGTAATCGCGGTGCAGCGAGGTCACGATGATTACGAAACGCTCGAACCACATGCCGATGTTGACAATGATGGAGAGGATAAACGTGAGCGGGATGCTGTAGCGCACCCGGCGGAACCATACCAGCTGCGGCGTAATCACGTTGCAGGTCATCATCGAAGCGTAGGCCCACCAGTACGGCCCGGTGGCGCGGTTGATGAAGGCGTACTGCTCAAACTCAACCTGCGAGTACCAGGCAATGAAGAACTCGGTGATGTACGCCACGCCCACGATGGAGCCGGTTACCATCATGATTTTGTTCATCAGCGCGATGTGTTCCAGCGTGATGTAGTCTTCGAGGCGGAACACCACGCGGGTTATCAGCATGAGTGTGAGCACCATGGCAAAACCCGAGAAGATGGCGCCGGCCACGAAATAAGGCGGAAAGATGGTGGTGTGCCAGCCTGGTACCACCGAGGTAGCAAAGTCCATCGATACAATGGTGTGTACTGACAGCACGAGCGGCGTCGAAACACCGGCCAGAATCAGCGAAACCGTTTCGTAGCGCGACCAGGCTTTGGCTGAACCTTTCCAGCCGAAGCTCAGCATCGAGTAGCTGAACTTGGCAATGGTGCCCTTGGCACGGTCACGGATGGAAGCAAAGTCGGGAATCAGGCCAATGTACCAGAACACCAGCGACACGGTGAAGTAGGTCGAGATGGCAAATACGTCCCAGAGCAGCGGCGAATTGAAATTGGCCCACAACGACCCGAAGGTGTTTTGGAGCGGAAATACCCAGTATGCCAGCCAGGGGCGGCCCATGTGCAACACCGGGAACATGGCGGCGCAGATTACGGCGAAGATGGTCATGGCCTCGGCGGCCCGGTTGATGGAGGACCGCCACTTCTGGCGGAACAGCAGCAACACGGCCGAAATCAGGGTGCCGGCGTGGCCGATACCTACCCACCACACGAAGTTGGTGATGTCCCAGGCCCAGTTCACGGTTTTGTTGAGGCCCCATTCTCCGATGCCGTACCAAACGGTGCGGTACACGGAATAAAAGAATATCCCCAAGAAGAACAAGGCCACGCTCAAAGCAGCCATCCAACGGATGTTGGGCTTGGCTTCTACCTGGTAGCAGATGTCCTGCGTTACGTCGTGTAACGTTTTGCCGCCAGTTACGAGCGGCTCGCGTACGGCTGATACGTGCTGCATAGTCTTATGTATTAAGCGTTTTCTTTAGCGAAGAACTCCGATTCCGAGTTCCGAATCTTGGTCAGGTACGTCACGTTCGGCTGCACGTTGATGGAATCGAGCGAGTGGAAGGCGCGCTCGCCGTCTTCGCGGCGCAGCAGCTGGCTGATGCGGCTGCTCGGGTCGCGCATGTCGCCGAAGACAATGGCTTCGGTAGGGCACGACTGGGCGCAGGCCGTTACAATTTCGCCATCCTTTGGGCGGCGCTTTTGCTTTTTGGCTTCGAGCTTGCCCAACTGAATGCGCTGGATGCAGAACGTGCATTTCTCCATCACGCCACGGGCGCGAACGGTCACGTCCGGGTTCAGCACCATGCGGCCCAGGTCGGTGAACATGTGGCCATTTACGGTTTCAAACTTCTCGTTGGAGTAGTACGAGAACCAGTTGAAGCGACGCACTTTGTACGGGCAGTTGTTGGCGCAGTAGCGGGTGCCGATGCAGCGGTTGTAGGTCATCTGGTTGATGCCTTCCGAGCTGTGGGTGGTGGCCAGTACCGGGCACACCGTTTCGCAGGGCGCGTGGTTGCACTGCTGGCACATCATCGGCTGGAAAATCACCTGCGGGTTCTCCGACGGGTCTTCCATGGCGGCGTAGGTGCCCACTTTGCCTTTGGTTTCGAACGAATCCTTGTGGGTGTCCGAGCTGTAGTAGCGGTCGATGCGCATCCAGTGCATCTCGCGGCGGTTGATAACCTGCTGCTTGCCGACCACGGCGATGTTGTTTTCCGTCTGGCAGCCAATCACGCACGAGCCGCAGCCAATGCACGAGTTGAGGTCCACGGCCATGCCCCAGTGGTGGTTGTTGTACTGGTAATCCTGCCACAGCGAAACCTTACTTGGAGCTTCCAAGCCATCAGGAGTGGCTATTTTCTCGTATTCGGTTACTTCTTTAGGATTCTTGATGTAGTTAACCAGCGTGTTTTCCTGCACGACCGGCCGGCGGTCCATCAGGGTGTGGTGCGTCTGGGTCTGGGCGATGGGCGACGTAGCCTCGGTCTTGGCCAGCGTTACCACGTTCATGTAGCGGATGCCCTCGGCACCAGCCATGGCCAGCGGAGCCACGTTCTCCCCTACTTTATCGCCGGCTTTTCCGGCCTGCGTGCGGCCATAACCGAGGGCAATGCTCACGGTGCCATTGGCTTGGCCGGGCTGAATCAGCACGGGGAGCTCCACGCTGTGGCCGTTGGCGGTAATCTTGACGACGTCGCCCTGCTTCCACTGGTTGTCGACGGCCATCTTACGGGGCACGGCGAGGTAGTTGCCCCAGGTAGCTTTCGAAATCGGGTCGGGCAGCTCTTGCAGGAAGGGGTTGTTGGCCTCGGTGCCAGCCGCGCTCAAGCCTACTTTTTCGTACAGTGCCAGCTCAATACCGTTGGGCTTAGCGGCGCTGCTGATTTGCGAAGCGGCAGCCGCCGGCCTTAGCGCGGCCGTCATCATGGCCGGGGCAGCAGGGAGGGCAGTGCCCGTAGCCACGCCATCGTGCACGGCCTTGTCCCAGGCAGCATCGGTGGGGGTTACGCCGCGCCAGTTGGCGCGCAGGTAGCGGTAATACGTCGTGTTGTTGCCGGCCCAGCGCAACAGGCTTTCCTGAGCCTGGCGGGTGGCGAAGAGCGGCGTGATAACCGGCTGCGACAAGCTCAGGAAGCCACGCTTGGGCTCAAAGTCGTTCCACGATTCGAGCCAGTGGCTGTCGGGAGCGGCGTACTGGCAAAGACTGCCGGTTTCGTCAAAACGGTCGTTGAGCGAAATGGTGAGCGGCACTTTGGCAATGCCGGACTTCACTTTTTCTGCCAGCGGGTGGTTGTATACCGGGTTGGCGTTGTAGAAAATAACGGCGCCCACGCTGCCATTGTTCATGTCGTTGACCAGCGCGGCCATGCGGGCATCATCGCCCTGGCGCACGTTGCTCGGCGCGGCAAGGCCAACCGTAGTTCCTACGTTGCCAAGGGCTTGGTTGATGCTAGCTACCAGGGCCTGCACGGCCGGGTCATTCGAGCTCGATACCACGAGGCTGGCGCCACGGTTGGCCGTCAGTTCGGCAGCAGCTTTGGTCAGCTGCGGGTTGGTGTACGACGACGACGAGCCGCCGTTGCCAGCTACCGCGTTGTACAGCGCGAGGGCCACGGCACCCATTTCTGAGGGCTTCACCGGTATGCGCACGTCGGCGTTGGAGCCGGTGAGCGACATGGCGGTTTCGAACTGGAAGTGGCGCGACATGGTACGCTTGGCGCTGCTCACCTTGCGGTTCACCACGTACTGCTTGGCGTATTCAACCGGCGAAATCCAGGTGCCGAGGAAATCGGCCCCAAGGCTCACGATGACGTTGGCCTTGCTGAAATCATAAGCAGGCAACACGCCGTTGTTGGCTTGCAGCAGGCCGGAGGCCGACTGCGCGTCATACATAACGTGCGTGGTGCTGGGGTAGCGGGCAGTGAATTCGGCAATGGCCTTTTTCGTGCTGGGGCTGATGATGGTCGGCGACACGATGGCGATGCGGCCGGTGGTAGCCGCCAGCTTCGTCCGGATTTCCTGGTCGACCTGCTTTACTTCCGCCTTCTGCCCTTTGATGGCAAAGTGCTGCAAGCGGCCTCCGTCGTACAGGCTCAGCACGGCGGCTTGAGCGCGGGCCGACAGGCCACCGCGGGTGATGGGCGACTCCGGGTTGCCTTCGAGCTTAATCGGCCGGCCGTCGCGGGCTTTCACCAGCACGGCGTTGTAGTCGGAGCCCGTGAAGTAAGTAGAGGCGTAGAAGTTGGAGATAGCGGGGTCAACCTCTTCCGGCTTGTTCAGGTACGGAATGGCTTTGCGAACCGGAGTCTCGCAGGAAGCCAACGTGGCCGCAGCCACCCCAAAACCCATTAGTTTGAGGAAGTCGCGGCGGGGGGCCGAAGTAGCATCGCTGCTCTCATGGCTTTCCTTGACCGGCATGAATTCGGCAAAAGCCGATTGCATGAACTCCGGGGCGCTTTCCAGTTCCTCAATTCCTTTCCAGTACTTCATTTGTGGGGACTTAGAGACTCGGGGACTTAGGAGCTTGGCCGTGCCAGGCCCTAATGGCCGCGAGGTACTTGAATTTATAAGCGGAATTTTTATTGTAACAGAGCAGGTAAGAAGGTGACCGTGGAGCGCCGAGGAAAACTACGCTTCCGGGGCCCTAAATCCCCTTCAACCGATTAGTAGTGGCACTTCGAGCACTCGGTACCACCGTTTGATGACACCGTGAAGGGCGCACCGGCATTCTTGGTGTCGTGCAGCTTCACGAGGTTGTCGTAGTACTTGTTGTCCTTCGTGTTGAGGGGCATCTCGCGGTGGCAGTTAATGCACCAGCCCATGGTGAGGGCCGAATACTGGTACACCACTTCCATGTTCTGGATGGGGCCGTGGCAGGTCTGGCACTGAAGGCCAGCCACCTGCGTGTGCTGCGAGTGGTTGAAATAAGCCAGGTCGGGCAGGTTGTGAATGCGCACCCACTGAATGGGCTGCTTGCGCTCGATGGCCCGGTAAATTTTCTTGATTTCCGGCGACTCCGTTTTAATCTGCGAGTGGCAGTTCATGCAGATGTTGGCCGATGGGATGTTGGCCGATTTGCTCTTGTACACCGAGGTATGGCAGTAAGCGCAGTTAATCTGGTGCTCGCCGGCGTGCAGCTTGTGCGAGAAAGCAATGGGCTGGGTGGGCTGGTAACCTTGGTTGAGGCCGACGGCCATGACGCTTTGCACGCCTTCGTAAAGTAAAACCAGGGCGAAAACCGTCCCTACAATACCACGCATGACGGGCGAACGGTAAAACTTACTCCAGTCGAAGCGCTGCTCCAGAATCTCGATGTCGCGGCCGTCGAGGTCTTTGCGGCCCCGCAGCACGTCTTTCATCAGGTTGCCGATGATAACGAGCGTTACCACCAGCACAATCAGCACCACTACGAGGACGATGAGGAGGATATCAACGTATTTGCCGGGGCCGGCATCGGCAGCTTGGTCTCCGCCACCCGTCTGCCCGTCAACTTTTGGTTTATTCTCTGCTGTAACTCCACCAGCAACCTGGCCTTCCTGCGAGGTGATGTAGGCGACAATCGAGGTAATTTCCTTGTCCGAAAGGGCGAAGGAGGGCATTTGCTGCTTGTTGAACTTGTTGTAGAGGGCCACGGCGTACTCATCGCCGCCGGCTACCACTTTGCTGGAGTTCTTGACCCACGGCAAAATCCAGGCGAGGGGGCGGCGCTTGGTGATGCCGCCGAGGGCCGGGCCCACTACCTGCTCGTTCACGGCATGGCACTGGGTGCAGTTGCCTTTGAAGAGCGCATCGCCGGCCGCGATGGCGGCGGCATCGCCACCACCGGCGGCCGGCGCAGCGGCCGTAGCGGGGGTGGCCGCAGCAGTGCCACCGGGAGCTACGCCTTCTTTTTTCACATCGGCAGTAGCGGCTGGGGCTTGGGCCGAAACCTGTTGGGCACCGGCAAACGTGAGCAGTAGGGCCAGCAACAGATGAGGTAACGAACGAAGTCGATTGCTATTCATATAGAAAATAGACAGTAAAACGAAACGCTAGGGCATTTCAAGGCCACAAATGTAGGTCAGGAATCGCAGGCGGCAAAAGCAGACACGGCATTTTTGAGCGTAAAACCAGTCCGTGGAGCTTATTTAGAACCGTACTAAATAGCCGAAACCCGCACCTGTTGGCTCCCTTCGCGGCAGCATTTATACGGAGTTATGGAACCTGTGTCAGGGTGGGTACAGCGGCATAATCACTACCAAAAAACCAAGCGTTTGTTCGACAAAAACAGAAAAAGCAGCGGTCTTGACGCGGGAGGTGAGCCGAACGGAAATATGCGGGCTGGCTATTGGCAATGTGCCGGAAAGTCAGTACCTTTGCGCCCCAATCAAATTTTTTCACCCCCAAATTTTCACCCCGTCGTAATGGAAGTAAGAAATTACGAGACGGTCTTCATCGTAACTCCCGTGTTGAACGAGAGCCAGGTGCAAGAGACGGTCGAGAAGTTCACCCAGGTGCTTAAGGAAAATAGCGCCGCCATTTTGTCCACCGAAGCCTGGGGCCTGCGCAAGCTGGCGTACCCGATTCAAAAGAAAACCACCGGCTACTATTTCTGCCTGTCGTTTACTGGTGAAGGCAACATTGTTGACGTGCTGGAGCTGGCGTTTCGCCGCGACGAGCGCATCATCCGGTTCTTGTCTACGGTGCTCGACAAGCACGCCGTGGATTACAACGCTCGCCGCCGCAACGGCGAGATGAACCTGCAAAAGGCTGCGAAGGAAACCGAAGCCGTAGCCCAATAACCGCACAGATATGGCAACTCCCGCATTCAACCGGAACAACGACCGGTCGGCAATGAACAAGCCGCAGGACACCCGCAAGAAATACTGCCGCTTCAAGAAGAACGGCATTAAGTACGTGGACTACAAAGACCCGAACTTCCTGCTGAAGTTTGTGAACGAGCAGGGCCGCGTGCTGCCCCGGCGCCTCACCGGCACCAGCCTGAAGTTTCAGCGCAAAGTGACCCAGGCCATCGCCAAGGCCCGTCACCTGGCCCTGATGCCGTACGTAGCCGATGCCCTTAAATAAATTAAGAATGAAGAATGAAGAATGAGGAATTGAGTTGAAGCGGTGCTTAGTGCCAATTCCTCATTCCTCATTCTTTATTCATAATTCCCTTCAAGACATGGAAATCATCCTCAAAGACGACGTTAAGGGCCTGGGGTACAAGAACGACATCGTAGCCGTGAAATCGGGCTACGGTCGTAACTTCTTGCTGCCGCAGGGTTTGGCTATTCTGGCCGACAAGACGAACAAGAAAATCACGGCTGAGAACGTGCGCCAAGCCGCTCACAAAGCCGACAAAATCAAGGGCGATGCCCAGGCCATTGCCGACCAAATCGGGGACGTGGTGCTGGACATTCCGGCCAAGGTGGGCGAAAGCGGCAAGATTTTCGGCCGCGTCACCACTTTGCAGCTGGCTGAAGCCCTGAAGGCCAAGGGTGTGGACGTGGACCGCAAGCGGCTGTCGTTCGACCAGGAGCCTTCGGCGGCCGGCGATTACACCGCCACCGCTAACCTGCACAAGGAGGTGAAGCACACGGTGAAATTCCGCGTTGTAGCGGAGTAATTTGCCGCGCTGCAACTGTTAGAAAAGCCCTGCCTTCTGGCGGGGCTTTTTTCATTACTGCCCTCGGGCCGGAAACGGGTTAGGGGCTATTTTTGCGTTAATGTTTAGAACCGAAATACCTCTTGCCCCGGCCACGGACCAGCTTTCGCGCACGGCGCGGGTCCTCACCGTGGGCTCCTGCTTTGCCGACAGCATCGGCGCGCGGCTCGCGGCCAACAAGGTGGAAACGCTGGCGAACCCCTTTGGCACCGTGTTTCAGCCGCTGGCACTGGCCCGGCTGCTGCGGGCGGCCGCGGGCGAAGACGTGGACTGGCAGCAGCACCTCGTGGAAGCGCGCGGCCGCTGGCAGAGCTACGACCTGCACGGCAGCATCGGGGCCGAGTCGCCGGTGGAGCTGCTGCAAACCATCCAGGAGCTGGTGCGGCGCACGGGCGAATTTCTGCGGCAGGCCGACGTGGTGTTGCTCACGCTGGGCACGGCCTGGGCCTACCGCCTGCGCGAAACCGGCGAGCTGGTGAACAATTGCCACAAGCAGTCGGCCGATTTGTTTGTGCGGGAATTGCTGACGCCGGACGAAATCATCAACGACCTTGCGGAGATGCACGCGTATTTGCGGCGCATCAACCCCGAGCTGCGCTTTGTGCTGACGGTGAGCCCCGTGCGGCATTTGAAAGATACTTTGCCGATGAACTCGGTGAGCAAGTCGGTGCTGCGGGTGGCTACGCACATCGTGAGCGACCTGCTGCCGGGCGTGGCGTATTTCCCCGCCTACGAGCTGCTGCTGGATGATTTGCGCGACTACCGCTTTTATGCGGCGGACATGCTGCACCCGTCGGAAGTAGCGGAGGATTATATCTGGGACAAGTTTGCCCGGACGTATTTTGATGCGGACTTTGGGCGGTTCCGCAAGGAATGGGCGGCGGTGCGGCAGTCGTTGGGGCACCGGCCGCTGCACGCGGGCGCCCCGGAACATCGTGAGTTCCTGGAAGCCACGCTGGAAAAGCTGGAGCAGCTCAGCTTGCGCAAGGTGGGCGTGGCGGCGGAATTGACGGCCGTGCGTACGCAGCTGGCCGCCTTGCCGGTGCCCCGGCCGCCGGTGCCAATGCCGGTGTTGGAGGACGATGAAGAGCGGATTGACATTGGCGAAGGCGCAACGGCGGCTGATGCAACGGCGGTTTCGCAACCGGCGGAGGCAGCGCCGCCGCTGGCCGAGAGCCGCGCGCCGCGCTTGTCGCCAGAAGAATTTCGAGCCCAACGCTCGGCGCGGCCGGAGCGGGGCCGCCGCGACGGCCGGGGCAAAGGCCAGCCCGCGCTTCCCACTGAAAACGAGCAGTTTCAGGCAAGCCCGGCCTACGCTGGTGATGGACCGGAAATACCGGCTGTGGCGGAGGGCTTAACGCCATCGACTTCCGAGTCAGGCCTGATTGATTTGGATGCGCAGCTGCTTTCTGACGCCAGCGCCGTGGGCGGAGAGCCGGTGAAAAAGAAGCGCCGTTCGCGGGGCGGGGCCAAACGGACGGCCCGTAAAAATGCCCTGCGGCTGGCGGCTGGCGAAGCCGTGCCGGCGCCGGACTCTACGATGCCGGAAGATGCAGCTCAATCGGCGTTAACTGGCGCAATGGAGGAAAACCCTGACACGCTGCCAGAGGACGGAAACTTCCCGGTCAGCCCCAAATCGGAGCCGGTGCAGCGGGGTGGACGGCGCAACGGAAACGGCCGGGTGCCGCGGGTGGAATTGTATGCCGCTGGGGCTCCGGTCGAAGCGGAGGCGGTACCGACCGTGGACGCGGAATTGCCGGCTTTGGCTCTTCCTAATGCCTTGCTACAAGTACCAGACGGCATTATTGAGGCTCGGCCAACTGCTGCTACGCCCAACTCGCGCAACAGTCGGAACCGCAATAATAGAAGAGGTCCAGGGAATGTCACAGGTGATGAAGCGAACTCCGCACCAGCAGAAGCAATTGATAAGGCAGCCGCTGTAGTTGAGGAAGCGGTGGCAGCAGCGCCGGTGGTGGACACCGAAACGGCGGCTTCGGTAGCACCGGCCGCCGCGCGCCAGCCGCGCCGCTCAAAAGCCCGCGCTGTCAGCGCGGCGCGCAGCGAAAAACCGGCGGTGGATACGCCAGTGGTGCCCGTGCCCGATGCGTCTCAGCTACGGACTCAGGTGGCGGCCGGCCGCATGACTGGCTCGTCGGCTTCGCTGATTGCTCCGACGGCGGCGCCGAAAAAGGCGGTGACGGCGAAGGTATCGGTGGTGCCTAAGAAAGCGGCAGTTGCCGTGGTTGAAGCACCGGAAATAGCGCCCGTGGCAGCCCCAACGCCCCAAGCGCCCGAGCAGCAAGCGCCTGCATCAGCCGTAAAACCTAAGGCAAGGGTCAAGGCAAAGGCTCCGACTGTGAAGCCAATAGCCGCTAAAACAGTCGCTGCCAAGGCAACACCTGGCAAGCCAAAACCAGCGGCGACGCCTGAGCCAGCCGGGCCTGAACCAAGCCCAGCAGCTGTTGTTAAACCGAAAACAGCCAGCCCAAAACCAGCCGCAAAGCCCAAGGCACCAGCCGCTAAGCCGGCAGCTGCCAAAGCACCAGCACCGAAGAAAGCAGCAGCCAAGCCAGCGGCCGCCAAGCCGAAGCCGCCCAAAAAGCCCGCGAAACCGGCTTAATTATTTTCCCAAACCCGGCCCTTTTCGCCGGGTTTGGTGTTTCACTACCTCCCCTACCCTTTTTTCGCTATGGCCCACGCTTCGCAATCGACCAACCGCCTTGCCCAGGAAACCAGCCCTTACTTGCAGCAGCACGCCCACAACCCGGTGGATTGGTACGCATGGGGGCCCGAAGCATTGGCCCGCGCCCAGGCCGAGCAGAAGCCGATTCTGGTCAGCATTGGGTACGCGGCCTGCCACTGGTGCCACGTGATGGAGCGCGAATCGTTTGAAAACGCGGCCGTGGCGGCGGTGATGAACGCGCACTTCGTCTGCATTAAAGTAGACCGGGAGGAGCGGCCCGACGTGGACCAGATTTACATGGACGCAGTGCACGCGATGGGCTTGCAGGGCGGCTGGCCGCTGAACGTATTCCTGACTTCGGAGGCGAAACCGTTCTACGGCGGCACGTATTTTCCGAAGGGCAACTGGGTGAAACTGCTCGAAAACATTGGCCAGGCTTATGCCGGCGAGCACCGCGGCGAGCTGGAGCAGTCGGCCGAGCGGTTTATGGAGGTGATTGGCGCCAGCGAGCTGAAGAAGTACGGCGCCCAAAACCGCAACGCGGCGCAGGAAGCCGATTACGCGGCCCTGCACGCCATTGGCGAAGTGCCCGAAACGGGAGTGGCGGGCGTTTCCGACGAGGAATTCAAATTATTGGTGTACAACCTGGGCGTAAATTTTGACCGCGAGCGCGGCGGTATGAACCGCGCCCCGAAGTTTCCGATGCCCAGCATTTGGCGGTTTTTGCTGCGCGCCCACGCCATCAGCGGCAGCCGGGCCGTGCTCGACCAAGCGGTGCTGACGCTGCGCGAAATGGCCTGGGGCGGCATTTACGACCAGGCCCACGGCGGCTTCGCCCGCTACTCGGTGGACGGCGAGTGGCTGGCGCCGCACTTCGAGAAGATGCTGTACGACAACGGGCAGTTGGTGAGCCTGTACAGCGAGGCGTTTCAACTGACCCAAAATGAGCTGTTTCAGGAGGTGGTGTACGCCACGATTGAGTTCATCCGGCTGGAGCTGACCAACGACGAAGGCGGCTTCTACTCGTCGCTGGACGCGGACAGCGAGGGCGAGGAAGGCAAGTTTTACGTTTTCACGAAGGAGGAATTGCGGGATATTCTGGGCGAGGAGGAGCCGCTGTTTTCCGACTACTACAACTGCACGGCGCTGGGCAACTGGGAGCACGGCCGCAACATTTTGCACCGCCGCGAAACCGACGCCGATTTTGCGGCCGCGCACCAGCTGGCGCCCGGCGTGGTGCCCGAGCTGGTGGCGGGCTGGAAGCAGAAAATCATGGCCGTGCGCGCCACGCGCGTGCGGCCGGGCCTCGACGACAAGGTGCTTACCGGCTGGAATGCCCTCATGCTTCAGGGGCTGACGGACGCTTACCGCGCTTTCGGCGAGCCCGAATTTCTGGCGATGGCCGAACGCAATGCGCGCTTTATCGAAGGCAACCTGCGCGACGGCCCGCGCCTCTACCGTACGTGCAAAGATGGCCGGGCCAGCATCAGCGGCTTTTTGGAGGACTACGCGCTGGTTATTCAGGCCTATGTCAGCCTGTACGAAGCGACGTTTGCCGAAAGCTGGCTGCGCGAGGCGGAGGCGCTGACGGAGTACGTGCTCAGCAATTTCTTCGACCCGTCGGAAACCTTGTTTTTTTACACGGACAGCAGCGCCGAGCCGCTCATTGCCCGCAAAAAAGAGCTGTTCGACAACGTCATTCCCGCCTCCAACTCGGTGATGGCGCACAACCTGCGCCGCCTGGGCCGGCACCTCGAAAACGCCCGTTACGTGCAGCTAGCGGCCGATATGCTGGCCCAGGTGCGGCACCTCGTGGTGAAGGAGCCGCAGCACCTCACCAATTGGGCGGCGCTGTACGCGGCGCTGCTGCGGCCGGGCGCGGAAGTGGCCATTATCGGGCCGGAAACGGACGTGTTTCGCCAGGAAATTAGCCGGCAGTTTTTGTTTGATGCGGTGCTGGCCGGGGCCGAAAAAGGCTCGGAGCTGCCGCTGCTGAAGCTGCTGAAGCCTGCCACGGCCGGGCGCACGGCGGTGCATGTCTGCCGCAACCAAGCCTGTTTGGCGCCGGTTTATGATGTGGAGGAGGCGCTGGCGGCGCTGTAGGGGAACCTCGCCCCCCGGCCCCCTCTCCTGCGGAGAGGGGGAGACTGACGGTTTATTGAATTAAAAATTGAGAATGAAAAATTAAAAATGACCGGCTTTTGACCAGCGTCAGACTCATTTTTAATCCTTCATTTTTAATTTTTAATTCCTGACGCTCGCGCCGCCGTGGCTCCCCTCTTTTTGGCTTCGCGGCTGAAAGCGAACCGGGGCCGGGGGTAAGGCCAACGCCTGGCTGGCCCTCCGCTCCTGCCTTATCTTTACTATCCGCCCCTACGCTATTTCAGTTTTGAGTCTCGCTCTCGATTTTATCTCTCCCGCAACTGCCCCGACGGCCGACCGGGTTACGCTGTTTGCCGACGTTATTCTGCCGCTGCCGCTGCCCCGGCTTTACACTTATCGGGTGCCGTACGAGCTGAACGACAGCGTGGTAATCGGGGGCCGCGTCATCGTGCAGTTTGGGGCCAAAAAGACGCTTAGCTGCATTGTGGCGGCGGTGCACGAGCAGGCGCCAAAAGAATACCAGGCCAAGTACATCCTCGAATTTATCGACGACGCGCCCGTGGTGACCCAGCCGCAGCTCAAGCTGTTTCGCTGGATGGCCGACTACTACATGTGCACCATCGGCGAGGTGATAAACGCGGCGCTGCCCTCGGCGCTGAAGCTCAGCTCGGAGTCGCGCATTCAGCTGCATCCCGGGTTTTCGCGGGAGGAAAACGAGTACCCGCTCACCGCGCAGGAGGAGCTGATTGTGGACGCGCTGGGCACCTCAGAAGAAGCCAAAGCGTTGACTTTTACCGAAGTGGGCGACTTGCTGGGCATCACCTCGTTTCATAAGGTGATAAAGTCGCTGATGCACAAGGACGTGATTTTTCTGTTCGAGCACACGGCCGATAAGTACTCGCCCAAAGTGGTGAAGAAGGTGCGGCTGGCGCACCATTTTGTGTCGGAGGCTTCAATTGAGCAGCTCTTTAACAGTCTGGCCAGCAAGCCCAAGCAGTTGGATGTATTGATGAAATACCTTCAGCGCGTGCCCGTGTACCAGAACGAGCACGCCAACCAGGTCGGCATCGAAAAGGCCGCCCTCACCAGCAGCCCGCACCTGTCGGCCTCGGCGGTGAACACGCTCATCAAGAACGGCGTGCTGGAGCAGTTCGACCTCATCGTGTCGCGCTTTCCGCTCGAAAACGAGCCTACGGCCCAGCTGCACTTCACCCTCACCGAGGCCCAGACCACGGCGCGGGACGAAATCATGGCGCACTTTGCCGAGAAGGAAATCGTGCTGTTGCACGGCGTGACGGGCGCCGGCAAGACCGAAATTTACATCGACCTCATCCGCAAAGCCTTGGAAAGCGGCGGGCAGGTGCTTTACCTGCTGCCCGAAATTGCCCTCACGGCCCAGATTGTGACCCGGCTGCTGCGCGTATTCGGCTCGCGGCTGGGGGTTTATCACTCCAAATTCTCGGATAACGAGCGGGTGGAGGTGTGGAACGGCGTGCTTTCGGGCCGGTTTCAGGTGGTGGTGGGCGTGCGCTCGGCGGTGTTTTTGCCGTTTGATAACTTGTCGCTGATTATCGTGGACGAAGAGCACGAGTCGAGCTACAAGCAGTACGAGCCGGCCCCGCGCTACAACGCCCGCGAAGTAGCCCTGATGATGGCCAACTTCCAAGGCTCCAAAACCCTGCTGGGCTCGGCCACCCCGGCCGTCGAAACCTATTACCAGGCCAAGCACGGGCGCTACGGACTGGTCACGCTCAGCAAGCGCTTTGGCGAGGCCGGAATGCCCGACATCGAGCTGGTCGATACCCGCAAGGCCCGCGAACAAAAGACCATGCACAACCACTTCACGGCCGATTTGCTGGGCGAAGTGGAGCGCACGCTGGGCCGGAAGGAGCAGGTGATTCTGTTCCAGAACCGGCGCGGCTACGCGCCCGTGGTGGCCTGCCAGGACTGCGGCTGGATACCAAAATGCACCAACTGCGCCGTGAGCCTGAGCTACCACAAGCACAGCCACGAGCTGCGCTGCCACTACTGCGGCTACCACGACCCGATGGTGACCAAGTGCCCCGCCTGCGGCTCGCGGGCCGTGAAAACGCAGGGTTTCGGCACCGAGAAGATTGAGGACGACCTGAAAATCATGCTGCCCCAGGCCAACATTCAGCGCATGGACCTGGACACGACCCGCGCCAAAAACAGCTACCAGCAAATCATCGGCGACTTCGAAAAGCAAACCACCAACGTGCTGGTGGGCACCCAAATGGTGACCAAAGGCCTGGACTTCGCCAACGTGAGCCTGGTGGGCATCATCAACGCCGACAGCATCATCCATTACCCCGATTTTCGGGCCCACGAGCGGGCCTACCAAATGTTTGTGCAGGTGAGCGGCCGGGCCGGGCGCAAGGGCAAAAAAGGCAAGGTCA